>JBJTCH010000405.1:0-2967 GCA_046091745.1 Opitutaceae bacterium | reverse complement strand
ATGTAGCGGACGTCCCAGCCTTCCGTCCGCGTGCCGCCGGGGCGGGGGTACGGCGTGGCGACGTCGTCGGGGCCGTACTCGGCGGGATCGAGCGCGGTGTGGTCGCGGACCGCCGGCGACGGGCGGAACGCCGTGTTGCCGAAGAAATTCCGGTAATCGCGGCGGAACACGCCGGCCGCGAGCTGGCCGACGCCCGCGAAGTAATATTCGAGGCGGACCTTGGTCGAAGTGGCGGACCACGGCTTGATGGCGACATTGTTGACCGCGATGCGGTTGGTGGCGCTCGGCGGGTTGTCGGTGTTGGGCAGCGAGACGGCGCCGGCGTACTGGTTGAAGTCGGGGCGGCCGATCGAGGTCGAGATGGCGGCGCGGGCGATGAGGTTCTCCCGGATGTTGTAGCTGGCGTTGAGGCTGGGGAAGAGGCGCAGGTATTCCTTCCGGATGTCGCTGCCGCGGGGGAGGAAGGTGAGGCGCGACGTCTCGAGGGCGTCGGTGGTGATCGGGATCACGCGTCCGGCGGAGTCGAGGAGCGGCCGCCCGGCCGAATCGCGCCGCACGTTCAGGGTGAGATCGGTGAGCGGGCCCTGCGCGTGGATGTTGGTCTGCTCGACGCGGGCGCCGCCGACCAGCTGCAGGCGACGCTGGAAGAACGCGGCGTCGGCCCGCAGGTAGGCCGAGGAGATGCCCTCCTGCGCGTACTTTGAGTTGGTGACGAAGTTCCGGTAGCCGGTGTTGGCGTCGAGGGTGAACTCGCCCGGGTTGTTCTTCCAGAACTCGAAGGTGTTCTTGTGGTCGATGAACTGCATGTGCGGGAAGCCGTACATGCGGTCGCGCATCCCGCTGGAAGGATCGACGAACGGCGCGGCGCTGCCCGGGACCGCGTTGCCGCGGTAGGTCCAGGTGTTCGTGCCGGCGATGCTGTCGCGGGTCGACTGGCGGAAATCGAGACCGGCGCGGAGCGTCACCGGAACGGCGGTGTGGAAATCGCGCCGCGCGTTGAGGAACGAGCTGAAGTTGATGTCCGACGCCCGCTGCGGGTTCTCCGCCGCGCTGATGAAAGAGTAGGTGTCGATGCGGTAGGGGTCGACGGGCGCGCGGGTCGTGCCGTCGAGGACCGTGATGACGCCCGGGCGGGTGTCGATGATCTGGTCGAAGTTGACGGTCACGTTGGAGCGGCGGCCGATGAGCGTCAGGAACATGCCCTTGTCCATCGAGCGGATGGCGTTCTTGCCGTAGGCGCGGCCGACGCCGCCGTCGAATTTCCACACGGGCCCGTCGTGGCGCCAGTTGAGGGTGGGCATGTAGGTGCGGTTCTCGCGCACGCGGCCGTTGCCACTGGTGATCTGGATGTTGCCGGCGCCCGCGACGCCCTGCACGGACGTGGTGGTGAAGGTGCCCGGCACGATCTGGAGCGGGTTGAACTGGAGATTGCGGGCGGCGATCCAGCCGTCGAACGACGAGTACTGGTACGAGAGCGAGACGCGGTCGTGGGCCGACAGGCGGTAATCGAGCGTGATGCCGAGCGAGTCCCGCTGGGACTCCTTGGGCGAGTCGGTGTACTGGTAGGCCGAGAGGTAGGGCTTGCCCGGGACGGTGTGCGGGAAGGCCGTGCCAGTCGTCGCGGTGCTCACGCCGCGCCAGGTGTTGGTGTGGCCGACCTGGTGGGAGAACTGGGTGGAGTACCCGGTGGCGACGGAGAAGCCGAAGCGCTTGTTCACGGGGACGATCCACGAAAGATCGAAGCCGGGGTGAACCACGCGGCGGGGCTCGCGGTAGAAGTCGCGTTGGCCGCCGAACTTGAGGTGGTCGTCGCGCGCCATGACGTAGACGCTCCCGTTGAAAACAGGGCGGGCGCGTTCGAACGAGCTGCGCGGCACCATGTTGATCGAACCGGCGAGCGCGGAACCGGGGGAGTCGGGCGTGGGTGACATCGACACGTCGATGCGCGAGATGTTGTTGAGGTTGAAGAACCCGACTTCGACCGCGCGGGCCGTGCCGGTCGGGGAGGAGAGGCTGAGCCCTCCGAGCGTGACGGGGGTGTTGGCGGCGGGCGCGCCGTCGATCGAGACGAAGCGCGCGTCGCCGCCGCTGAGGTCGACCGTGAGGCCGGGCAGGTAACGCAGGAATTCCGCGACGTTGCCTTCCGCGACGGCGCCGAACTCGTCGGTGGAGACCACCGTCTTCACGTTGTTGGCGAAGCGCTGCTCGTTGATCGCGATCGCGGCTGCCTCCATTTCTCGCGCCTCTCCCACGACGAACTGGTCGAGCTTCACGACGGCGTCGGTCGCGGCCGGACCCGCGGTGCCCGTCGCGAGCAGGGTGATGTCGCGGCTGAGCACGCGTCCGGGTTCGACGACCGCTTTCTCGAATTGCGGCGTGAATCCGGTGTAGAACACGCGCAGACGGACCTCGCCGGCCGGCACGTCACCCAGGCGGTACACGCCGTCGGCGTCGGTAAAGGTTACCAACGCGGTGCCCTCGACGCTCACTCGCGCCCCCTCCGCCACCGCTCCGCTGCGCGAGTTAAGGACTCGCCCCTCGATTGAGCCGGTTGCCGGGGCTGCCGCGGGAAGCAGGCGAGCGGCGCAGGCGACGAGCAGGGCGAGGGCGAACGCCCGCCATGAGAACGAGAACGAGGCCGGTGTTTTCATCGTTTGCAGGGTTTTGAGCGGCCGGAAGCCGCGGGGTTTAAAGTCCAGAAAAGTTGCGCTGGGCTCCGCCGGCAATCGCGATCCTGCGCCCGTATGTCGCACCCGGTGGTGCCCGTTTGCGCTCCTCGGATTGCCCGTGGAGGCGCCGACGGACTCAGCGCGTTTGCGCGCCGGCGGCCACCGGGGTCGCCAGCCGGATTTCGACCGTCGTGCCGTGGTCGGAGGGAGCCTCTTCGGCGGTGCGCGATTCGAGACGGAACTCCCCGCGCATCGCCTGGGTGAAGTCACGCATCAGCATGACCCCGAGGCCGGTGCC
>JBJTCH010000404.1:0-24959 GCA_046091745.1 Opitutaceae bacterium | reverse complement strand
AACCTGCGTGCCACCGCGGAGGTCGCGCCGCCACTCCCGGAGGTCGACGCCCGCCTTGAGCCCGAAGGGCAGCGCGCCGGTGAAATCCCGGCCCGCGTTCGCGTGAGCGCTCCGCCGGATCTCCGTGGTGTTGGAGTTCGCGCTGTTGGACTGCGTGTAGGCGTAGGTGGAGAGCCGGTACGGATCCACGGGCGCAGCCGCGGCGTCCGTCACGACGATGCGGCCGGGCCGCAGGTAAACGACATCCTCGAAGGCGACGGTGACGCCCGTGCGTCGCACCTGGGTGTTGTTGAAGAAACCCCGGTCGATGTCGCGAACGCGGTCGGTGCCCTGCGAGTGCCCGACGCCCACTTCGGTTTTCCAGACGGGCCCGTCGTGCCGCCAGGTGAGCGAGGGCATCCAGGTGCGGTTGATGCGGTCGCGGCCGCCCTGGGCCAGCACGAGGTCGCCCGCGCCGACCGCACCCCGCGTGAAGGTGGGGCCGAAGTCCCCGGCGGCGACCCTGTTGACGTTGATCGTCATCTGCCGGTTGGTCGTGTCGGCGTTGAACGAGAAAAACTGGAACGAGAACGCGAGGCGGTCGGACGGGGAAATCCGCGCGTCGACGGTGGCGGACAAGGATCGCCGGACGGTGTTCTTCGGGGCGTCCCTGACCACATACGTGGAGAGATAGGGCCCGTCGGGCGTCGTGTGGGGGAAGGCGACGCCGTTGGTGGCGGCGGACACCCCGCGCCAGGTGTTCTGGGTGAAGTCCTCGGCCGTGTATTGCCGCGCGGTGCCGCCTGAAAGCGTGAAGCCGAAGCGCGGGGAGACCGGACGCACATACGAGAAGTCCAGGCTGGGGTGCACTTTCCGCGTGGTGGCCTCGCGGGGGCCCGCGGAGCGATGAAAGTCCCGCGCGTTGTCGCGCATCACGAGGGAAACCGTCGCGTTGAGTTGCGGCCGGACCCTTTCGAAGGAGCTGCGCGGCACGAGATTGACCGAACCCGCGAGGGCGGAGCCCTGCGATTCCGGCGTCGGGGAGAACGCGACCTCGACGCGGGAGATGCTGTTGATCGACGCCATGTCGACCTGCACCGAGCGGTTCGTGTTGTTCGGCCCTCCGGTGCTCGCGAGGCTGAAGCCGTCGACCGTGATGGGGGTGTGCACCGAGGGCACGCCGTCGATGACGATGCCGCGCGCGTAGCCCCCGCCGTACTCGACGGTGACCCCGGGGAGAAACTTCACGAACTCGCCGACGTTGCCCTCCGCCACGTGGCCGAACTCATCCGTGGAGACGACCTGGCGCACGTTGGGGGCGACCCGCTGCTCGTTGATCGCGATCGCGGCGGCCTCCATTTCGCGGGAGGCGCCCACGACGAATTCCGCGAGCCGGACAACTCCCGGCGCCGCGGGCGCCCCGCCGAGCGAGATATCCACCACGGTTGTTTCTCCGGGTCGCACGTCGGCCGTCGCCGCCCCCGCGGGCAGCCCGGTGAACGAAACACGCAGTTCCACTTTTCCGGCGGGAACCCGGGGCAAACGGTAACGGCCATCCGCGCCGGTGAACGTCTCGAGCGTTCCGTCGCCGAGGATCAGCCGGGCGTTCTCGAGGTATTCCCCGGAGCGGCCGTTGAGGATCCGGCCTTCGATCGCTCCGGTTGTCTGCGCGCTCGACGCCGCGACGGACGCGAACCAGGCAAGAAGGAACCGCAGAACACGCGGGGGCAGGGGTAAGGGGCGCATGGGATTTTTTTGCGCCAAATTCCCGGCCAGTCCAAGGCCCAACAAAAAGATCTCTTCAACCCAACGAAATCACCCCGCGGACTCCGCGCTATGGCGGCGGCGCCGCGGAAACCGTGCCCCGTACGTCACGCGCGGCCAGATCCGGGGAAGTCGTCTCTCAGCCTCGCCGGAAAAGGTAGTGGCTCACGAGCCACTCGCGGCCGCCGCGGAAGCCCCAGAGCTCGGCGCACGCCAGGTAGAACACGCGCCAGTAGGACCACCATTTCACGGCGTTCCCCGCGCCGTAGGTCTGCGCGAGGATGGGCATGATCTCCGCGCGATGGGCGTCCATGTTGCGGAGCCAGTCCTCGGCGGTGCGCTGGTAATGGGTGCCGTCGACCTTCCAGTCCCGCTCGAGCTTCAGGTCGTCCTGGAAACCCATCAGCAGGTCGTGCGCCGGCATCTGGCCGCCGGTGAAGAAATACCGCGACATCCAGTCGGAGGCGTCGCGCGCGACGAAGTGATACGAGAGCGTGGCGTGCGTGAAGATGTGGACGAACAGGAGCCCGTCGGGCTTCAGCCAGCGCGCGACGTTGGCGAGCAGCCGCTGGTAGTTCTTCATGTGCTCGAACATCTCGACCGAGACGACGCGGTCGTAACGGCCGGCGGGCGCGTCGAACGCGTTCATGTCACGGGTGAGGATGGTGAGGTTGGTGAACCCGCGGCGGCGCGCCTCGGCCTCGATGTGCTCCCGTTGGGTGGCGGAGTTGGAGACGCCGGTGATGCGGGCCTCGGGAAACTTTTCCGCGAGGTAAAGCGACAGGGAGCCCCAGCCGCAGCCGAGTTCGAGGATCTCCTGGCCGTCGGCGAGGCGGGCGCGCTCGACGTAGAGGGCGAGCATCCGTTCCTCGGCCTCGTCGAGCGTCTCGCGGCCGGTCGGGTAGAGACAGCCGGAGTATTTCAGGCGCTTGCCGAGGCAGTACTGGTAGAAGCGGGTCGGCACCTCGTAGTGCTGCTCATTGGCGGCCCGGGTCTCCTCCGCGATCGGCCGGGTGCGCAGGTCGGCGATGTAGCGGGCGCGGTCATAACCCGCCTCCTCCCGGAGCCGTTGGGCGAGCAGGCGGCGGATGCCGAAACGGATCAGCGCGTCGGGGAGAAGGTTCTTCTCGAGCAGGGTGTCGATCATGGGAAAACGGTTCAGGCGGACGGGCGGCGCGGCGGCCGGGGGAAGAAGGCGCTCGTGGTCTCCTGGTAGCGGCGGTAGGCGTCGCCCTTCGAGCGCAGGCTTTGCTGCTCGGCGAGCGGCACACCGGTCACGCGCAGCAGGAGATACAAGATCACGACGGGGCCGATGATCGCGGCCCAGCCGCCGGGCGAAGGCAGGGCGAAGAGAAAGAAGGCCACCCAGACCAGCCACTCGAAGAAATAGTTCGGATGGCGGCTCCACCCCCACAGCCCGCGGTCGCACACCCGGCCGCGGTTGGCGGGGTCACGCTTGAACGCCGCCAGCTGCGCGTCGGCGATCGTCTCCCCCGCGACCGCGAGGATCCACACGGCGACTCCCGCGATTTCCAGCGAATGAAACCCCGGCGCGGGGTTACGGGCGGAGATCAGAAAACCGATGCCAAGCACCACGACCGACAGCGCCTGGTATTGGAAAAAACGAAACATCCGGAACGCGAAGTCCGCGGCCCAGTCGCGCCGCAGCGTCGCGTAACGGGCGTCCTCGACCGGGTGATGTCCGGCGACGCGCACGAACAGATGCGTGCCGAGCCGCACGCTCCAGGCGGTGACGATCGCGGCGAACAACCAGCGGCGGGCGGGCCAGCCCCCGGCGGTCGCGGCGTAGAAGAGCGCGAGTGCGGCGAAGGCGTACGACCACGCCACGTCGACGACACCGTAGTTGTCGAGCCGGCGGGCGAGCAGGTAGACGCCGGCGAAGGCGCCGCCGAGGCCGGCGAGCGCGAGGAGGAGGAGGGCGGGCGCGGACATGCGGAGGTTACGCGCCGGCGGTCGCGGCGGACGCCGGTGAGAGCCGGGCGGCGGCGCGGCGGAGCAACGGGCGCGAGGGGAGGTAGACCGCGGCGGCCAGCAGCGGGGCGGTGAGCAGCCACGCGGTGAACGCGTGGACGCCGGCCCAGCCGAAACGCGCGAGGAACTCCGCCACCGACGAGTCGCGGAACGCGGCCAGCATCTCGCCGAGGGTGAAGGGCTGCCCGGAGGCCCCCCACACGACCTCGCCGGCGCGCACGTACACGAGGATCAGCGCGAGCTGCACGGGGCCGAGCAGTTGGTTGAGCATCTGGAGCACGGGCTGATTCAGCCGGAGCGCGAGGCCGACGCCGAGGTTGAGCAGCGACGTGAAGCCGAGGAACGGGACCAGCGAACAGACCGTGCCCGCGGCGAACGTGACCGCGAGGCGGTCGGGCGTGACGCCGAGCGTGAGCTGCCGCCTCACGGGGCCGGTGATCCGGCGCCGCCAGAAGCTTTCGCGCGCGCCGGGCGCCGTTCCGGCCGGTTCCATGCGCTCAGGCGAGCAGGTAGACGCCGACCCCCGCGGCGCCGAGCAGCACCGGCAGCAGCACGCTGCCCGGATTGCGCCGGGTGAAGACCGGATCGAGCGGGCCGTCGGCCGGCACCGCGAACAGTTCGCGCAGCAGATACGCCGCCATGGCGATGTTGCCCAGCGCGATGATAGCCACGAACCAGCCGACGCGCGCGGCGGCGGACTGCTCTTTCCAGGCCACCCACACGTAGAACGCGATGAACGCCCAGTAGGCGTCGAACAGCGTCGCGATGAACCACGGGTGCGTGAACACCTCGCGCGGGATTGAGAAGATCGGCGTGTGCAGGCTGGCCCACGTCGTCACCGCTAGCATCGAGGCGATCACCACGACGAAGAGACCGCGAAGGAAGGGGATCATGGCGCGTCGGTTCAGAGCGCGGCGTTGTTGGGCCGAGTGTGCACGGTGTGCACAACGGAGATGTTGCGAAGGGCGAACGCCGCCTCGCAGTAGCAGAGGTAGTAGGTCCACTTGCGCACGAAGCGCTCGTCGAAGCCCAGTGCGTGCACGGCGTCGAGCCGCGCGTGGAACGATTCCCGCCAGAGCCGCAGGGTGCGGGCGTAGTCGGTGCCGAAGTCCTCGAGCCGGTGGAGCACGAAGCCGCCGGTTCGCGCGAGCAGGTCGTTCATGCGGTTGACCGAAAGGAGCAACGAGCCGGGGAAGATGTGCTTCTGGATGAAGTCGACGCCGCCGCGGAACTCCTCGTAGCGGGAATCGGGGCAGGTGATGAACTGCAGCGCGGCGATGCCTCCGGCGGGAAGCACGCGGGCGACCATCTCGGCGAAGGCCTCCTGGTTGCGGTGGCCGACGGCCTCAAGCATCTCGATCGAGACGAGTTTGTCGAAGCGGCCGGTGATGTCGCGGAAGTCCTGCAGGCGCACGTCCACGCGATCCGTGAGGCCGGCCTCGGCCACGCGCCGCACGGCGAGGTCATGTTGCTGACGGGAGATGGTGACGGTGGTGACGCGGCAGCCGTGGGTGCGCGCGGCGTGGAGCGACCAGCTGCCCCAGCCGGTGCCGATCTCGAGCACGTGGTCGGAAGGGCGCAGGCGCAGGTGACGGCAGAGGGCCTCATTCTTCTCCCGCTGGGCTTCCTCGAGCGAAAGGTGGGCCGCGTCGGCCGGCCAGCGGGCCGACGAGTACATCATCGACGGATCGAGCCAGAGGGAGAAGAAGTCGTTCGAGAGATCGTAGTGCTCGCTGATGTTGCGGCGCGCGATCGAGCGGGTGTTGGACCGCAGGAGGTGGCGGACGCGGTTGGCGATCCGGAGCACGTTGAGCCGGATCGGGGCCGCGCGGCGTGAGCCGGACAGCGTGGGCGCGTCGTCGATGTTGCGGACGAAATGCGCGATGACGGCCGTGAGGTCGGGGGTATCCCAATCGCCGTCGATGTAGGCCTCGGCGAAGCCGATGTCGCCCGACCAGAGGCATTTCGAGAAAAAGGACTCGCGGCGCACCCGGATCACGGCCGGCGCGGAGTCATCCTCCCCGATCACACGCACCGCGCCACCCGGCAGTTCAAGTTGCAGGCGGCCGCGACGCAGGGCGGAAAGGGCGTCGAGCACGACCCGGCGGGCGAAGGACGGACGGGCCGGGGCCGTCAGACCGGCGAGATCGGAGGAGGAGTTGGTGGCGGAGGACGGCATGCTTATGCGGACTCGGACGGGACGGTGGGGCTGATCGGCGCGGGGCCGGGGGTAAGGGAGTGATGCGGGCGGAACAGACCCCGTTGATCGACGACGCGGGCGGCTTTGGCAAACCAAGGCACGCGCTTCAGCCAGAGGCGCAGGGCGTGCCAATGGATGAGGGAGATCACGCGCAGGGTGAGGGCGGGGTATTTGAGCGTGAACCATGCCAGCCGCGATGACGTGAGCTCGCGGCGTTCGCCGGCGAGCGTGCTGGTCAGCGTGCGGCGTTCGCCGGTGTAGTCGTCGATGCGCACCGCGAGGCGCTCGTCCGGCAGGCGAAGGTGGAAGTCGAACGCGACGTCGACGTCGGAAAACGGCGAAACGTAAAAATGCTTCGGCACCCGCAGGCGGAAGACGCCCCGGGCGGCGTCGGCGGGATCCGGCCGCAGGAAAAACGGCTTCATCTCGCGGAACGTGTTCGTGACCTCGGCGATGGCGGCCGCCGGCGCGCCGGAGCGGTCGAAACAGAAGTAGAACGAGACCGGGTTGAACAAGTAGCCGAACACGCGCGTCAGGGTGACCAGCAGCACGCGTCCGCCGGAGACGTCGACCCCGTGCGCTGCCGCGTAAGCCTCGACGCGTTTCCTCAGATCGGCGTCGGGGGCCGCGGGCACGGCGGGCGACGCGGGCAGGTGCTGGCGCTCGCCGAGCGGCAGGTAGTCGCGGTCGCGGAACGAGTAGAGGTTGGCCCGCCCGGAGGAGAAAAGCGCCAGTCCCCGGGCCAGCGCGGGGATTTCCTCCAGATCCAGCGCGAAGAGGAAGATCCGGTACGAAAAGCGGTGCGCGCGCGGTTCGAACCGCGCGTGCATCACTTCACACTCGTACAGGCAGGAATTCATCGCCGGTTGGCTTCGCGAAAAAGGTGACGGCCGGCCGGAACAGGCGGATGCGCCCGGCGGCGGAGACCGGGAAAACCCTGCACAGGCGGCGGACGGGGGCAAGGTCCGTCGCCCCCCACCGCAAAACTTGCACGCCGTCCAGGGATCGTGGCCGAGCAGCAGCTCGCAAAGCCGGACGGCGCTGAGGAGGCCGTCCTCGTGGAAGCCGTAGCGCTGCCACGCGCCGGCGTAGTAGGTCTCGCTTGAGCCGCGCGCGGCGGCGTTGAGGGCCGGGATTTCCGCCTGCGCGCGCACGGCGCCGAGGCTGAAAAGCGGATGCTCGTAGGGAATCCGCCGCAGCACCTTTCCCGGCGCGATCGCCTCCGGCCGGTTGATGCTCACGAAGTAGTTCGCGCGATCGGAGACGCCCTGCAGCGAATTCATCCAGTAATGCGTCGCGGTCGAGGGGCGGCCGGCCGCGTCGCGGTTCAGCTCGTAGTTCCAGCTCGACCACGCGAGCCGGGCGCGGGGCATGACCGACTCGTCGGTGTGCACCGTGGCGGTGTTCGGCTGGTAGCGGAACTCGCCAAGCAGGCGGCGTTCGTCGGTCGACGGATCCGCGAGGAGCTTCAGCGCCTGGTCGCCGTGGCAGGCGAGGATCACGCGGTCGAAGGTCTGCTCGCGCCCCGCTTGGGTCGTGAGCGTCACGCCGCGCGGGCCGCGCGTCACGCGGGTCACGCCGTCGCCGGTCCGGATGCGTTCGCGGAAAGGAACCACCAACCGCTCGACGTAGTTTCGCGAACCGCCGTCGACCGTCCACCACGGGTGCTGGGTGTGCATGCCGAGGAAGCCGTGGTTGTGGAAGAAGCGCAGCAGGCTCGTCGCCGGGAAGGCGAGCATCAGCTCCGGCGGCGTGCTCCACACCGCCGAGCTCATCGGCACCAGGTACAGCTCGAGGAAGTCGGACCCGTAGCCGCGGCGGCGGACGAAGTCGCCGAGCGATTCGTCGCGCGCGGCCGGATCCTCGAGCGCGGCGACCGCCTCCTGGTTGAAGCGGTTGATCGCCGCCAGCATCCGCCAGAAGCGCGGGCGCACGAGGTTGCGGCGCTGGGCGAAGAGGTGGTTCAGCGAGGAGCCGCAGTACTCGAGGCCGCTGTCGGCGTGCCGCACGCTGAAGGACATCGACGTCGGCTTCACCGGGACATCGAGCTCGGTGAACAACCGCGTCAGGTGCGGGTAGGTGACGCGGTTGAACACCATGAAGCCGGTGTCCATCGACACGCGGCGCCCGCCGGTCTCGTCGACGTCCACGGTGTGGGTGTGGCCGCCGATGCGGGGCTCCTGTTCGAACACCGTGATGTCATGGTGGCGGTGCAGGAAGCGGGCGCAGCCGAGGCCGGCGATGCCGGTGCCGACAATGGCGAGGGAAGGCATGGAGATTCCCGTTTGCTACGACTTCGACGCGGGGCCGGACGCACCGGCCGCGGACGGTGCGCGCGTCGCCTCAGGCCGAGCGCGGCGGCGTCTCGACCTGGCCCGGGACGTTCTGGTGCAGGGCGGGGCCGGCGGCCTTTTTCGGCAGTTCGGCTTGCGCGGCGGTTGCGGTGGCGACGGCGATGGCGGCGGCGGCCGGCACGACCTTGGCGAGCGGGGAGAGTTCGGGATGGACGGCCGATGCGCGTTGGGCGGCGGCGATGCTGGCCTGATGGTCGGCCCGCGCGGCCTCCTCCATGATGGAGCGTGGCACCGGCTTGAGTCCCCAGATGAAGCCCGTCCACGAAAGGACCTTCAGCCCGTAATAGGTGGGATCGATTTCCCACCAGTAAAAGCCGTTGCGCGTGGAGGACTGGTAGCGGTGGTGGTTGTTGTGCCAGCCCTCGCCGAGGCAGATGAGCGCGAGGATGAAACTGTTGCGGGAGTCGTCGCTCGTGTTGAACCGCCGGCGGCCCATGAGGTGGGCCATGGAGTTGATGCACGAGGTGCCGTGGAACAGCGCGGTGGTGCTGATGAAGAAGCCCCAGACCAGCATCTGCCAGCGGTCGGTGCCGAGGCCGGGCGCCCACGTTTCAAGGGCCGCGCCGGCGCCGAAGAGCGAGAGCGCGAAGAGCGCGGGCACGACGGTGTCGAAGCGGTTCAGCCAGACGAGCTCGGGGTACTTCGCGAGATCGCGGATGGTGGAGTAGTCGGTCGGGAAATTGCGCCGGCTGGTGATCCAGCCGATGTGCGACCACCAGAACCCATGCACGTGCGGCGAGTGGGCGTCCTCCGGGTCGTCCGAATGCTTGTGGTGATGCCGGTGATGGTAGGCCCACCACAGGCCGCCACGCTGCACCGTGGTTCCGCCCCAGAGGGCCAGCAGGAACTGCCCGACCCGCGAGGTGCTGTAGGTCTTGTGGGAGAAGTAGCGGTGGTAGATGCCGGTGACGGCGAACATCCGCAGGAAGTACAACGCGACCGCGGTCCAGACGGCGGTGGCGCTCGCACCCACCCAGATCACACCGAAGCACCCGGCGTGCAGCACGATGAACGGGATGCAGCGCACCCAGTCGACGCGGTCGGGCTCCTGCCGCATCCGGTCGGCGCCTCCGGGGGTGTGGTCGGAATCAAACCACTGGATCAGGGCGGCGAGCGCGCGTTGGAGCGGGCGGGGGGACGGAGCGGAGGCGTCGGACATTCGTGGACGCGACGAGGGAACGGACGCGCGTTTCGCCGCGCAAGCCGCCAAGAGGAAATTTCCTCGGACGTTTGTTTGAACGTCGCGCGGGCGTCGCCGCCCGAAGCGGGACGCCTCAGTGCGCCCCGTGGTCCGACTTCGCGGCCTTCACGCCGGCCATCATCAGCTTGTCGGTCCACGCGAGGGCGATGGCAGAGAACACGAACACGCAGTGGATGATGACCTGCCACATCACGCCCTGGCTGTTGAGCGGCACGCCGCCGGGCGGGTTCAGCGCCATGATGAAGGTCTTCAGCAGATGAATGGACGAGATGCTGATCAGCGCGGTGGCGAGCTTCACCTTGAGCACGCCGGCGGGCACCTGGCTCAGCCACTCCGGCTGGTCGTCGTGGTTCTCGAGATCGAGACGGGAGACGAAGGTCTCGTAGCCGCCGAGGATCACCATGATGAGCAGGTTGGCGTTCATGTCCACGTCGATGAGGCCGAGGACGCCGAGCATGATGAACGTGCTCAGGTCGGGCGCGACCGTCTTGTCGAAGGTCTGGGTCGCCGCGCTGTGCACGAGGTGCCAGAGCTCGATGAGGAACTGGTAGACGTAGACGCCCTGCGCGAGGATCAGGCCGACGTAGAGCGGCGCCTGGAGCCAGCGGCTCGCGAAGATCGTTTTTTCCAGCAGTTTCTCGATCGGGTTTCCGGAGTCGGCCATGGCGGGAGGTGGGAGAGGTAACGTGCGCCGGCATACCCCCCGCAAGCCAAAGGTTCCTCGGTGCCCGGAGGCGCGTCGGGCTTTCGGGTCCCGTTTTCGTGATCAGAAACAAAAACTTTGTGGAATCCGAACAGCTTGCGCAGGTTCGAAGCTGTAGTCTCCTCTCCGCTGCAATCGTCTCCCGCCCCATGCCCGCCACGAACCGCATCCAGACCTCTCGGGGGTATCGTCGCCGCATTTTTCCCGCATTTGTATGGGCGGCGAGCTTGGTCGCGGCGGCCGAAACCGAGAGCCGGCCTTCCGGTACCGCCGTGCCTCCGTCGAATTTCGACAGCGGACTGAATCGCTTGCGCGAAAAGAAGAGCGGACCGGCCGGTGAACCGGGAAAGAACGAGGCCGCCGACGCCGTGAAGGCGGCCAAGGCGGCGGAGCCCGCGGTCGTCGTGGCGCCATCCACTGCGACCGCGAAACCCGTGACCATCCCGGAGGGCAATCAGTCTCGCGCCGTGGCCTCAACCGCCGGGGTCGCGCCGCCGGCCGGTCCGGTCTCCGGTTCTGGCCCCGGAATGCACCCGCGGGGATGGCAATTGGGTTTGGCGGGGATTTTGCTCTCGCTCGGCCTCTGGGCCGTTTGGACCCAGGAAATTTACCGCATGGATGCGGAAGAGATGATCAAGGACAACAAGATCAGTCCTGATCGCGCCGCGAGCCGCTTCGCCAACCGGAAGCTCGGTGGCAACCTGTCGATCATCGGCGGCTTACTTCTTTTCCTGTACGCGCTGCTGTAAGTCGGTCTGCGGCGCAGTATCCGAAGCATCGTTAGGAATGACCGCCCTTGGGGCCGTGAAGCGCTCCACGAGGGATCAACCGCGGATCAACACCGATTAACACGGATCAGCCGGTCTTTGGCGTATCCGCGGGTGTGAGGCGGAAGGCGGGCGCGAACGGGGAACCTCTCAACGCACCGGAGGCGCGAAACCAAGCGGCGTGGCCTTCGGAATCACATGAAGGGGGCTCTGTCTCGAAATCTTCCGTGTTTTCCGCGTGTGCCGTGGGCTCCCCTTCTTGCGTGCTCGAACTTCATTAGTCCGGCGCCCTGAGGTCCGGATTCGCTCAATCTCCGTGCTCTCCGTTTACTCCTATTTCCGGGCTTGGGTGGTTCCCCATCCCGACAAACACACCGGGATCTAAACTTTGGTTTTAAGGTGCCTCGTTCCTGGCTCCCGCCAGGAATTCGTGCGCGGATCAGCGAGAAATGCGTGCCGGTAGGGAGTGCTTTTCCGCGACCGGTTACGGCTCGACGGCCACCTGCCGGGAGGTGCGGAGGTAGGCGATCAGATCGCGGACGTCGTCGCTGGAGAGCGTTTTGAGCAGGCCTTCCGGCATCATCGACACCGGCGAGACCTCGCGGGAAAGGATGTCCGCTTTCGCGACCGGGGTTTCCTGGCCCACGGTGCGGAGCACCACTTGCCGCTCGTTCTCCGAGGCGATGTTGCCGGCCAGCGTGCGGCCGTCGCGCAAGGTGAGCGTCACGAGGTGGTAGCCCTCCTGGATGACCTCGCTGGGGTTGATGATCTCGCCGAGGATGTAGTCGAGGTTGGCGCGGTTGGAGCCCGTGAGGTCGGGGCCGATCGCTCCTCCCTGATCGTAGAGTTTGTGACACGGGGCGCAGGTGCGCTCGAACACGCCGCGGCCGTGCCCGGGCCGGGCGACGGCGAGGGCCTCGTCGGTCAACAGGCGCTTGAGGCGCGCCGTCTCGGCCTCGCGGTCGCCGGCGGGGCTCTCCAACGGTCCCCAGAAATCGGTGAAGCCGGGGCCGATCACGCGTTGCAGTTGCCGGGCGGCGAAAGCGGAGATGTCGGCCTTGGGCACGCGCTCGGCGCGCAGTTCGCGGAGCAGGCGGCGGGCGCTCTCCTGCCGCGCGGCCAGCGTGAGCACCGCCTCGGCCTTCTCGGCGGGACTCCATTTCGCATAGCCCGCGAGCAGGCGTTGCGGGACGCGTTCGTCGTCGAATTCCGCCATAGCCCGGATGGCGTCGCGGCGCAGGGCGGGCTCGCCGAGGGCACCGAGGATCGCGTCGAGCGCGGGGCGGTGGCCGTCGCGGGCGAGGCTTTGCAGGGCCTCGCGCCGGCGTTCGACGGGCGCATTCGGATCGCGCAGCAACGCGAGTTGGGCGGCGGTCGCGCCGGGGTCGCCGAACATCTGGCTGATCTGCCGGACGAGCGTGGCGGTGGCCACGTCGCTTCCGGCCGTGAGGCGCGCTGCGAGCGCTGCCCAAGCCGCGGGCGCCGCCAGCTCGCGGCGACCGAAAGCCCCCAGGCCGTCGCGGAAACCTTCCAAAAGGTTGCGGCGCGTCGCATCGCCCGGCGCCGCGGTTATCGCGGCAAGCACGGCATCGAACGCCTGGGCGGCGGTGGCGCGGCGTGCGATGAACCGCGTGACGAGCGGGAGACGCGCGGTCGAGGCGAGCGCGAGGGCGCGCGCCGGCTCCGCGGCCGCGAGGGGCTCGACGGCGAACCAGATCATCTTCGGCAGATTGTGGTCCCCGGCGTCCTCGGCGCGGGCGGCGAGCGCCCCGGCGATCTCCCAGCGATCGGCCGGCGCGAGGCGCTGCAGGGCCGACGCGAGTTTCAAGCGCACGTTGGCGGCGGTCTCGGCGCGGGCCATGGCGGCGAATTTCAGGCGAGCCGCAGCGGGCGCGGCGCCGTCTTCCGTGAGGAGTTGCACCGCCCAGCCGCGCACGGGCGCGGCGGGATGTTCGAGCAGGCGCGTGAGTTCCTCCGTGGAAAGGTTGCCGGTGACATGCAACGCCCAGAGGGCGCGGAGCTGGCGGCCCGCGTCGGATCCTCGGGTGAGTTGCTCGCGCAGCGCGGGCGCGACCTTCGGATTGAGGCGGCCGGCCGCGGCGCGTTCCTGCAGAAGCAGCCGGGCGCGGCGGACGTACCAGTCGTTGCGGTGCGTCTGCAGGGCGGCGAGCTCGAGGTCGGATTTCGCGGCGAGGTTCAGGCCGGCCGTGCCGCGCAGGCCCTTCGGCGCGACGCGCTGGATGCGCGCGGTGTCCTTGTTCAGCACGTCGTTGCCGCAGATGTCGCCGTCGTGCCAGTCGAGGATGTACACCGCGCCGTCGGGGCCGGTCTCCACGCTGAAACCGATCCAGCGCGGATCATTGGCCAGCAGGGTGTCGTCGCCATGCCTTCCGATGAACCCGGAGCCGGCGGGCTCGAGGATGTCGGTGAGCAGCGCGCGCTCGTGCAGGTTGGCCATGAAGATGCGGCCGCGGTAGGCGGCGGGAAACTCGTCCGCGAGGTACACGCGCGCGCCGCCGTGGGCCGAGCGGTGCCGGTGGTCGGCGATCGTCTTGATGTCGTCGTAGACGTGCGGGTTGATGTGCTTCCCGCCCTGCCGGTGGTAGATGCCGCCGGGAATCACGTGCCAGAGGTGCGGGATGACGCAGGCGGTGATGAACATCTCCCCGTGATCGTCGAAATCGAGGCCCCAGGGATTGCTGAAGCCGTGGGCCAGCACCTCGAAGCGGTCCTTGGTCGGGTGGTAACGCCACACGCCGCCGTCGATGTACTGGCCGTCGCGCACCGGGATTTTTTCCGGGAACGGCTCGCCGGGCTGGTAGATGCGTCCGCCGTCGGCCGGCTTCCCCACCGTGGAGCGCGTGGCGTATCCTTGGCAACCATACAGCCAGCCGTCGGGCCCCCAGGTGAAGCTGTTGAGCGTCTCGTGGCGGTCCTGGATGCCCCAGCCGGTGAGGCGGATCTCGATGTTCGCGTCGGCGCGGTCGTCATGGTCGCGGTCGGGCACGAACAGCAGGTTGGGCGGCGCCCCGAGCCACAGGCCGTCGAAACCCACCGCGATGGCCGAGGGGAAGGGAATGCCCTCGAGGAACACCTGGCGGGTGTCGAATTTCCCGTCGCCGTCGGTGTCCTCGAGGATCACGATGCGGCTGTCGCCCGAGCCGGAGAAGCCCGCCTTGCGGTTCTCGTAGTCACGGTTCTCCGCGATCCACATCCGGCCGCGGTGATCCCAGCAGAACGCCATCGCCTGCGTGATCATCGGCTCGGCGGCCGCGAGCTTCACCTCAAGTCCGTCGGCGACCGTCATCCGCGCGACCGCCTCGTCGGCGCCCAGCGTCGCGGCGCGGCGGCCCTCCTCGCGGGCGAGCACCCAGAGCGCGAAGTCGAGACGTTCACCGGTGTACGCCTTCCAGGCCTCGTCGATCGCGAGGTCATCGAGCGCACCCGCGTAGCTGACGACCTGATGGCGGAAAACGGCGCGCTGACCCCGCGCGATTTTCCATTCGCCCTGCAGGGCGCGGACCGGGCCGGTGCCGCCCGGCGCGTCGACGCGCCAGGCCGCCGGGTAACCCGGGTTGCGCGGATGATCGAGGATCGCGAGGTGGGTGGTCCCGGCGCCGCCCGGCGCGCGGGTGGAGACGTCGAGCCAGACCGCCCGCTGGCGATCCGCGCGGGTGTCGCGCTGGCGGGCGGCGTTCGCCGCCGATAATCCTTCGCCGATTCGACCGAGCGTGAGCCCGCCGTGATCTCCCGCCGCGACCGTCACATCGACGTGCGCCTGGCCGTTCCATTCGACGTCGAGCAGGAGGCGCGGGCCGGATTCACGCACACTCCAGGTTTGGGTTTCGGTGAGCACACGCCCGCCCTGCGCGTCGAGCAGGTCGTACGTCGTGCTCCAGCGCACTTCCTCGCCGCGGGGCAGCAGCATCGCGGTGGCGACACGGCGCCAGTGGGTCCCGTCGGAATGCTTCAGGTAATCGCGTCCGGCGAGGCCGGGAAAACCCCAGAACAGCCCCTCGGTCGCGGCGGGAAAATTCGCGAGATGCACGGACGGTCGTGCGTCCGGCCGGGCGTTCTGGGTGACGAGCACGGGCCCGCCGCCGGCCCGCGTGACGGTGATCGAGTGCGACGCGGAGTCCTCGCGCAGCGCGAGCTCGGCGGCGGCGGCCCGGATGCCAAGGAACACTAACGTGAGGAGGAGTGCGCGGGAAAGTTTCATCGCGGTGCGGTTCAACCCTTGGCGGCCGTCTTCTTCCCCTTGGCGGGCGGCGGCGTGTACTCGGGCTTGGCCGGGTTGTAAGCCGGGTTGGACGTCGCCATCTGTGCGCCGACGTCGCGCTGCCACGCGTGGAGGCGTTCGCGCAATTCGGCGACGCGCTTGGGCTCCGCGGCGGCGAGGTCCTTGGTTTCCCCGATGTCCGCGCGGATATTGTAGAGCTCGAGGCGGATGTCCTTCAGGTCGTTGTAGAACTCGATGAGCTTGTAGTCGCCGGCGCGGATCGCGGCGTAGGGCATCGTGCCGCCGAGTTGGTAGTGCTGGTGGTGCGGATAATGCCAGAAGAGCGTGTCGCGGCGCGGGGCGGGGCCGCCGCGCAGGAGGCCGGCGAGGCTCACGCCGTCGAGGGCGGTGCGCGCGGCCGTGGCGGGCAGTCCGGCGAGGTCCACGAGCGTGGGGAAGAGGTCCATCGTGATGACGGGAGCGTCGGATACGCCGCCGGGCCGGATGACACCCGGCCAGTTCACGATGAGCGGCACGCGCACTCCGCCCTCATAGGCCGAGGCCTTGCCGAAGCGCAGGGGCACGTTGGTGGTGGTGCCCTGCGTGATGCGGCCGCCGTTGTCGGACGTGAAGACGATGATCGTGCGCTCACGGAGCTTCAGGCGCTCGAGGGTGGCGACGACCCGCCCGACCGCGGAATCGAGGCTCTCGGTCATCGCGGCATAGGCGGCATTGCGGTGGCGCATGCCCTCGCGGATGCGCGCCTGGTATTTCGCCACGAGATCGGCGCGGCCCTGGATCGGCGTGTGCACCGCGAAGTGCGGCAGGTAGAGGAAGAACGGCCGGGCCTGGTTCTTCTCGATGAAGCGCGCGGCCTCCTCGCCCAAGCGATCCGTGAGATACTCGCCGTCCTTCCCCTCGGGCGTGAGCGTGGCGATGTTGTAGGGCGCGTGGTAGGTTGGCGGCTGGGCTTTGTCGGTGCCGGCGATGTTCACGTCGAAGCCGTGTTTCTCCGGATAGGTGTCCGGTCCGCCGAGGTGCCACTTGCCGATGCTGGCCGTCGTGTAGCCAGCGGCGCGGAACACGGTGGCAAGGCTGGTCTCGGACGTCGGCAGGAACTTCGTCCAGTCGGGGACGATCAGCTTCGGGTTGTCGGGCATGGCCCCCGGGATCCAGTCGGTGATGCGGAGCCGCGCCGGGTATTTGCCGGTCATGAGTGCGGCTCGCGTCGGCGAGCAGACGGTGCACGCGGAGTAATTCTGGGTGAACTTGATGCCCTCGCGCGCGAGGCGGTCGAGGACCGGCGTCTCGTGGAGATCGCTGCCGAAGCCACCGAGATCGGTCCAGCCGAGGTCGTCGGCGAGGATCAGGACGACATTGGGGCGCGCAGCGGGTTCGCCGGCGAAGGCGGATGCAACGGCGAGCAAGACGGCGGCGAGCAGAAGACGGGCGGGGGAGGCGGTCATGGGGTGAAAAAGCGGGGTAAAAGACGCGCACAACGCCTTTCCGGCGGCGGCGCACGCGCGTGGTCAAACTACGTGCGCACCAGCGCCGTGGTAAAGTCCGGAGGCGGCAAAGCGAAAGAGCGGGGCGACGGGTGCCCCCCCTCGGCCTGAAGCAATGCGCGGTGCTTCAGCGCAGCGGCCGCATGCGGATCCAGTTCACTCTCCCTTGACGCTCGGGCTGCTCAGATCTCAGGAGCGTGCACAGAAAGAGGTACTGCGAGTGGCCGATGACGGCTTCAGCGGCCGACGAACTCATCGACGGTTAGGCCGATGTCCTTTGCTATTTGGCGGAGCAGAGGAGGCGCGATGTCGCGCCCCTTGTGCATGGGTACGGTGGTGCCTCGTCCGTCCGGATGGCGGTACTGGACATGCGATCCGCGCTGTCTGACGGCTGCGAATCCGGCCTGTTCCAGAAGCCGGCAAACTTCCGAAGGCTTGAGTACCGGAATGTTTCCCATCCTCAGCCAACCGCCACGCTTTGGATTCCGACGAATTCCGCTTCCAGTTTCGGCACTCCGTCCTCCAGGAGCATAGCGACCACTTCACGCAGGTTCGAATTCAGCTCATCCAGCGACGTCGCCTGCGAGTGAGCACCCGGAAAGCCGGGAACGTAGCCAACCAGCAGGCCCGTCACGGCATCACGCTCAACAACCGCGGTGAAGTTTTTCATGAAGGTTAATCTGCTCCGCTGCACCGACGGGTCAACCTCCTCAACTGGCCGGGTGGCAGAGCGAACGTCTTGAGGCCGCGTCCGCTCCTTGGAGCGCCTCAGTTCCGCATCACCGTTTCGCTCAGGTTCAGCACCAGCGAGGCGACCTGGGTCCAGGCGGCGTGCTCGGGAACGGGGATGCGTTCGTCGCGCGGCGACTCGCCGGCGGCGAGGAGGGCGCGGGCGGCGGCCTCGTCACGGGTGTAGCGCGCGCGTTCGCGGGCGAGCGCGCGGGAAATCACGGCGGCCTCCGCGGCGGCGGGTGGGCGAGAAAGGGTCGCGAGGAACGCGTGGCGCACGCGCGCGTCGTCGTCGGGCGCGGCGGCGAGCAGACGTTCGGCGAGGACGCGCGCGGCCTCGATGAATTGCACGTCGTTGAGCAGCACGAGCGCCTGCAGCGGGGTGTTGGTGTTGCCGCGGGCGACGGTGCACACCTCGCGATTGGGCGCGTCGAAGGCGACCATGCTCGCGGGCGGCGCGGTGCGCTTCCAGTAGGTGTACATCGAGCGCCGGTGGAGCTTCTCGCCGTGGTCCTGCACGAACACCTGCGCCGTGGCGGGCGTGCTGCCGTAGTGGCTCACCTCTCGCCAGAGATCGAACGGCGAGTACGGGTTCACGCTCGGGCCACCGATGCGCGGCACGAGCAGCCCGCTCACGGCGAGCGCCTGGTCGCGGATCAATTCGGCCGCGAGACGGAAGCGGGGGCCGCGCGCGAGGAGACGGTTCGCCGGGTCGCGTTCGAGCGCGCCGGCGTCGGCCGCCGAGGATTGCCGGTAGGTCGCGCTCGTCGTGATCAGCGCGACCAGGCGTTTCACGTCCCAGCCGTGCGCGACGAAATCCGCCGCGAGCCAATCGAGCAGTTCCGGATGGCTTGGCCACTCGCCCTGCGCGCCGAAGTCCATCGGCGTGGCGACGAGACCGGTGCCGAACAGCAGTTTCCAAAAACGGTTCACGGCGACGCGCGCCGTCAGGGGGTTCTCCCGCATCACGACCCATTGCGCGAGTCCGAGCCGGTCGGCGGTCGCGCCGGCGGGTGGCGGCGGCAGGGCGGCCGGGGTGCCGGGGCCGACCTTCTCCGTCGGCTGCGCGTAATCCCCGCGGTTGAGGATGAACGTGTCCCGCGGCTTTTCGGCGATCGCCATGACCATGGTCGACTGCGGCTCGGTGAGCGTGGCGAGGCGGTCCTGCAGGTTGGCCAGTTCCACGCGTTCGCGGCGCAGGTCCGGGCTGCGCTGCGCGCAGATCTTCCACAATAGTTCCGTCGTGGCCTGGTCGCGCCGTGCGTCGGACGCGCCGAGCGCCGCCACGGCGGCCGCCGGCAGGTCGGTGCCGTCGTCGATGCCCGTGATGACGAACACCTCGACCAGCTCGGGCATCAGCTGACGGCCCGCGCCGAAGTTGAGTTGCACGTTAAGGAACGGGGTCGCGCCGGCCCGCAGCGGCTCGGCGAACGTGGCCGTGAGATGCACGGGCCCCTCGGCCGCGAGGTCGGGCGACCAGCCGCTATCGTTGCGCGGGTCGAGGCAGCCGGCCGGCGGATTCTCCGGTTCCCACGAGCTCGCGGTGACGCGTTCGAGGTGGCGCAGGCGGTTGAGGTCGATCTGGTCTCCGGCGACGGCGTCGGCCGAGACGGACAGCGCCGTGAGGCGGAACGTTCCTTTGGCCGGCATTCCGTCGGCCACCGGGGCGGGCGCCGCCTTGGTCGCGGGCGCGGTCTTAACCTTGGTCGCGGCGCGCTTCGCCTTGGTGGCGGCGGCCGCCGCGGCGCGGTTCACCGGGCCACGGCCCCAGCCGCCGCCGGGAAGTTCCGGCACCGGATGGACGACGACGCGCACGCCGGTGATCGGCGCCGCGAGTGCCGGCAGACGGGTGGAGATGTCGATCGCCGCCAGTTCACCGCCTTCGCGGACGCGGACGCGGCGCGCCTGTTCAATATCGATCAGGGCGCGGTTCGGCGTGGAGGCCTTGAGAACTTCAACGGGGTGAACGGCGAGATCGCGGCCGCGGGTCGCGAGGAGCGCGCGTTCGCCGGTGATCCAGCGCGAGAGGACGCCCTTTTCCAAGGTGGCGAGATGCGTCTGCAACTCCGCGATGCGGGCGGCGAGACCCGCGGGCTCGTCGGTCCGCAGCACGGTGCGAGCCATCACGGCCGGACCGGCGTTGACGCCCGCGTTACCGTCGAGGCCGCGGTCGCCGAGGGTGTTGAAGTACGCGAAGACCTGGTAGTAGTCGCGCGCCGAGATCGGGTCGTACTTGTGGTCGTGGCACTGGGCGCAGGCGAGGGTCAGTCCGAGCACCGTCTCACCGAAGGTCTTCACGCGGTCGGCGTTGTAGTTGAGGAGGTTCTCCTCGGGGATCGTGCCGCCCTCGTGGGTGGTCATGTTGTTCCGCTGGAAACCGGACGCGATGAGCTGCCCGTCGGTGCGGTTGGGCAGAAGATCACCCGCGAGTTGCTCCAGCAGGAAGCGGTCATAGGGCAGGTTGTCGTTGAAGGCCTGGATCACCCAGTCGCGCCACAGCCAGTGGTGGCGTCCGCCGTCGATGGAGAAGCCGTTCGTGTCGGCGTAGCGGGCGGCGTCGAGCCAATCGAGCGCCAGCCGTTCGCCGAAGTGGGGGCTGGCGAGCAGGCGCGTGACGAGGTTCTCGATGGCGCGCGGATCACGGTCGGCGGTGAACGCGTCGACGTCGGCGGGTTTCGGCGGCAGGCCGGTGAGATCGAGGGAAAGCCGGCGGATGAGCGTGCGGCGGTCGGCTTCGGGCGAGGGCTTCATTCCCTCGGCGGCGAGGCGGGCGCGCACAAAAGCGTCGATCGGGTTGGCGGGCGCGGGGTTGCCGTCGGCCGGAACCGGCGGTGGGGAGGCGACGGGCGGGATGAACGACCAGTGCTTGGAGTAGCTCGCGCCCTGCTCGATCCACGCGCGGATGGTTGCGCGCTGCGCGGCGGTCAGCGAGAGATGCGATTCCGGCGGCGGCATCACCGCGTCGGCGTGCGGGCTGGTGATGCGTTGCCACGCCTCGCGGCCCGCGGCGTCGCCGGGTTTGAAGGGCGTGCCGTTTTCGCGCGCGGCGTGGGCGGTTTCGGCGAGATCCAGCCGGAGCTTCGCCTTGCGCGCTTTCTCGTCGAACCCGTGGCAGGAGAAACAGTTCTCCGCGAGGATCGGCCGCACGTCGCGATTGTAGTCGACCGGCTTGGCGGCGGCGGACGCCGCGGCGAAGGCGAGGAAAGCGGCGCGGAGGACGGGGGTGGTCGTCATCAGTTCAAGGAGACGCCGGCGAGGATGAGCGGTGACGCTTCCGCGGTAAAGCGGAAGGGCGCGGGGCTGATGAAATGACGTTTGATGTAGCCGCGGGTGCTCCCGCGGAACCCGGGGCTGAAAATAAAGTCTCCATCGGCCCCGCCGCGCGGGGTCAGAACTTCAGGTGCTTCACCGTGAGGCCGCGGTTGATGAGCTGCTTCAGGGAGGCGATGCCGATCTTCAGGTGGTCGGTCACGTAGGTCTCGTCCACCTGCTGGTCGCTTGCGGCGGTCTTGATGCCCTCGGGGGTCATGGGCTGGTCGGACACCAGCAGGAGCGCGCCGGTCGCGATCTCGTTGTGGAAGCCGGTCACGAAGATCGTGGCGGTCTCC
This sequence comes from Opitutaceae bacterium, assembly GCA_046091745.1. Lineage (GTDB taxonomy): Bacteria > Verrucomicrobiota > Verrucomicrobiia > Opitutales > Opitutaceae > ER46. The sequence continues at coordinate 3,938 of JBJTCH010000404.1, read as the reverse complement.
ATGTCGATGCACAGGGCGCGGATTTTCTTGAGGTACTTCTTGAACGTCTCGTCGTGCTCCCAGACGCGGCGGTTCGTGGTGTAGACGGTGCCGGTCCAGTAATCGCGGGCGAAGTCGCGGATCGTGGTCGAGATCGCCTTCTGCAGGGCGAAGGCCGGCAGCGCGGGCACCTCGGGCGGGAGGTAGTCGTTGCTCGTGCCGTCCCCGCGGATCGCGGCGATGGGCAAAATGAAGTCGCCGATCTCGGCGCGGTGTTTCAGGCCGCCGCACTTGCCGAGAAACAGCACGGCCTTGGGGTGGATGGCGCTGAGCAGGTCCATCACGGTGGCGGCGGTGGCGCTGCCCATCCCGAAGTTGATGATCGTGATGTCGCCGGCGGTCGCGTTCGGCATCGGCTTGTCGCGCCCGCGGATCGGCACGCGGTGCCACTGCGCGAACAGGTTCACGTAGCGGTCGAAGTTCGTGAGCAGGATGTACTCGCCGAACTCCTTCAGCGGCACGCCGGTGTAGCGGGGCAGCCAGTTCTCGACGATCTCGCGGCGGGTCTTCATCGCGCGTTTCCGGTCACGCTCCCGCGGCGAGGGCGTTGGCGGTGTTGAGGTGGTCGTCGCCGGTGTATTTCCGCGACTGCTCGTCCGCGTGGTAGCTGGAGCGCACCAGCGGGCCGCTTTCGACGACGCCAATGCCGAGCGCGAGACCGAGTTGGCGCCAATGCGCGAACTCCTCCGGCGTCGCCCAACGCGAGACCGGCAGGTGCTGCGGGGTGGGCTGCAGGTACTGGCCGATGGTGAGGATGTCGGTGCGGTCGGCCGCGATGTCGCGCAGCGTGCGCTCCACCTCGGCGGGCTCCTCGCCGACGCCGAGCATGAGGCCGGTCTTGGTGACGAAGCCGCGCGACTTCGCGTGGCGTAGCACGGAGCGGGAGCGGTCGTAGCGGGCCTGGACGCGCACGGGCTTCTGCAGGCGCTCCACCGTCTCCAGGTTGTGGTTGAAGATGTCGGGCTTCGCGTCGAGCACGACGTCCACGTGCGCGAGGTTGCCCTTGAAATCGGGGGTGAGCACCTCGATGGCGGTGCCGGGGTTGCGGTGGCGGATCGCGCGGATGGTCGCGGCCCAGACGCTCGCGCCGCCGTCGGCCAGTTCGTCGCGCGCGACGCTGGTGATGACGCAATGGCGCAGGTTCATCGTGGCGACGGCCTCGGCCACGCGGGCGGGCTCGCCGAGATCCAGCTCGACCGGGCGACCGGTGGTGATCGCGCAAAAGGTGCAGGAGCGCGTGCAGATGTTGCCCAGGATCATCAGCGTGGCCGTCCCGCGGGACCAGCATTCGCCGAGGTTGGGGCATTGCGCGCTCTGGCAGACGGTGTGGAGGCGGTTCTCCTCCACCAGCCGGCGGGTCGCGAGGTAACCGGGTCCACCGGGCAGCCGGGCGCGGAGCCAGGTCGGCTTGCGCGTGGTCGGCGTCGGATCGTGCATGGAGCCAACGCACACGAAGACCACCCCGGCGCAAGCGGGTTTTCCGCCGCCGTCGTTCCGGCTCAGCGGGCGGCGGTGATGCCGGGCAATCCCCGCCAGAAAGCGTCGGCGAGCAAGCCTTTCACTTGCGCGGCCTCCGGTGCGCGGCCGAGTTCGTTTGCGACGGACGTGACGGTTCCCTGGGCCGATGGAATGCCGCACGGCACGATGCCGCTGAACGGCGTGAGGTCGGGGTCGAGGTTAAGGGCGAAACCGTGGTACGTGACCCAACGGCGCGCGGCGACGCCGATGGCGGCGATCTTGCGCGGGCCGATCCAGATGCCCGTGAGGCCGTCGCGGCGGGTGCCGGCGAGGCCGAGTCCCGCAAGGGCTTCGATCACGACTTGCTCGAGGAAACGCAGGTAGGCGTGCAGGTCGCGGCTTTGGGCGAGAGAGACGATCGGGTAGCCGACGATTTGTCCCGGGCCGTGATAGGTGATGTCACCGCCGCGGCCGGTTTGCTCGAGGCCGATGCCCCGGCGGGCGCGTTCGGCGTCGTCCCACAGCAAGTGCGCCGCGGCGCCGGCGCGCAGCCCGAGAGTGTAGACCGGCTCGTGTTCGGTGAACACGAGGGTGTCGCCGGCTTTTCCGGCGAGACGATCCTCGACCAGAGCCAGCTGGCGCGCAGTGGCGTCGGCGTGCCGGGTGCGACCCCAGTGGAGGAAGGATGACGCGGACGGTTCCATCGCGGCTCAGCCGGCGGTGAACGCCCAGGCGGCCCCGGTTACGGCGGTGGCGCCGAGCACCACCGTGATGCGTCGGCGGAGGCCCGTGGAGCCGAGAGCGATCGCGAGCCCGGCTTTGAGCAACGTGTTGGCGATGGCGGCGACGGTGACGGCGACGACGGCCGCCGCGACCGGCGTTTCGCCGCCCTCGCGGGCGAGCGAGAGGGAGATCGCGTCTAGGTCGGTGAGTCCGGAGACGAAGCTCAGCGGCAGCAGGCCCTCGGTCCAACCTTGGGCGCGGAAAACGCGGACCAGGAATGCGATCACGGCGTAGAGGCCGGCGAACTTCATCGCGGTGAAGAGCCCCAGTGGGTTGCCGAGGGTCGGGGTGTCGCCGGAGCGATGGACGGGTCGGCGGCGGAGCCAGACCCAAGCGACGAACGCCAGCCCGGGCAGGGCCATGAGCGCGAACGGCACGAGCAGCCCGCGGGCGAGACCGGGATTGATGATGCCGACCGCGAGCAGCACGCGCGGGAGCATGATTGTGCAGGCGGCGACGACCGCGAGGGCGTAGTGCTCCGAGAGCGCGGGGGACTCGCGGCTACGGCGGCTGAAGGCGAGGGTGCAGGCGGTGCTGGAGGCGAGACCGCCGAAGATGCCGGTGAGCAGGATGCCCGCGCGGGCCCCGAGGATTCGGATCGCGACGTAACCGGCGAAACCCAGACCGGAGATGATCACGACCATCAGCCACGTGGAATAGGGATTGAACGCGCCAAGGGGACCGAGCCGCTGGTTCGGCACGAGCGGCAAAATGACGCCGGTGATGGCGACGAATTGCAGCGTGCCGCGGATGTCCGCCGTGGTGAGCTCGCGGGCCCAGGAATGGATGGGTTTCTTGGAGCCGAGGATTACCATGGTGAGCGCGGCGACCAGCACGGCGGCGCGCGTCTCGTTCCACGCGACGAGCGCGCCGCAGAGCAGCGTGAGCAGCGCCTCGGCGAACGACGTGCTGCCGGGCGGGTTTCTTCCCGGAACGCGCGGGAAAGGCAGAATCAGGTGCGCCGCGACACCGAGCATGGCGACGATGAGCACGTAGGGCTCCTGCCGGCCACCGGTGAACCCCGCCACGCATCCGAGCACGGCCCAGAGTGCATGCGTGCGGAGGCCCGCAAACTCGGTCGTTTCGCGCTCACGCTGGTCGCCCCATTGGCGGATCAGGCCGATGAGGGCGCCGAGGCAGGCGCTGACGACAATGGGCGTGAGGAGCTCCGGCATCGGTGTTCAGGTTGTTCCCGAACAGGTGTGCGACCGTTCGGCCGTGGCAAGCGGCCGCCGGGTCGGGAGGCGCTCAGGGCGCAGGCAGCTGACCGCGCTGGTAACCTTTGCCGAGGAGCTGGCCGAGGTTGTAGCGCTTGCCTGAGATCTCGATCGCGAGGTTTTCCGCGGCGCTGGCCTCGATGAAGAGCGCACCGGGACGCGGGATGGTCTTGGACTCTCCCGTGGTGAGCATGCCGCTGAAGAGGATTTCTCCCTCGGACTCGTCGGCGTTCTTCTTCCGCACGGTCACCTGCACCGGATTGTCGGCCGCGAGGCCAAGCGTGGGCGATTTGGCCGGCTGGTTGGCGGCGGCGGGAGGGGGCGACGCGGGCGTCGGCTTCGAGGTCGGGATGAGGGACTTGATGACGAGCAGCAGCACCAGCGCGCCGGCCGCGGCGGCGCCCCATTTGGCGTAGCGGAAAATCACCGCGGGGTCGGGGC
>JBJTCH010000403.1:0-3587 GCA_046091745.1 Opitutaceae bacterium | reverse complement strand
CGCTGCTCCTGGCTGCCCTGCATGGGGAAGTTGCCGAAGGAATGGTCGAGGTCCCACGGCACGAACTGGAACCGGTCGGTCTTCGGATGCAGGTACATCACGTAGTTCTGGCCGAGGGTGAGGATCGAATCGAGGGTGCTCAGCCACACCGTGACCGCCATGAAGCGGCCGAAGGCGTCGACGTCGAGGAACTCCGGGGCGCGCCGGGCGAATTCGTCATCGCCGGCGCGGGTCACCAGCCGGGCGAAGTCGATGACGCGCTGCCTCTGTTTCGGCGTCAGGTCCGTCTTGGCGTCGTAGATCTGCTGGTAGGCCTTCCAGTCGTCCCCAAGGTCCTGGAACAGGGTCGGGGTGACCGGCTTGAAGATCGCGCCCTTCTTGGTTCCGAACCGCGCCTCGGCCCAGCGGTTGTCGGGATTCTCGACGATGGAATAGAGCCCCAGATAGTCGTTGGTGCGCACGCCCGGGGCGGTGACCCGCACCCGCGCATAGCTGGTGCGGGGCGCGGGCACGCCGGCGTCGCGGTAGAGCCGGTAGGACAGGGGCTCGTTCATCCACGAGGCGTCGGTGACGTTGTTGTGGAGGTTGAGCTTGGCGACACCGGCCACCTGCTGACCTCGGACAAACTCGTTCAGGTCGATCTTGAGCGACTTCTTGTCGCTCATGCGTGAGCCCATGTAGGTGCCGTTGCCCTTGTAACGGACGGCCACGTTGGTCAACGGGTGCCCGTCGATCCGGAGGTCGGCGTGGACATACTCGAAGACGATGCCGGCCGCGCCACTCAGGCCGTTGCGGGCGCCCTCCTTGGCCAGGAGGTTCGGACCAAATCTCCCGCCGCCAGGACCGCCAGGCCGCCCACCGGGGCCGCCGGGGCCACCGGGGCCGGCCGGGTTCATGGCCAGCGCGCCATTGAGCCCCTCGCGGAGCGCATCGGTGTCGAGGTGACCCTTCTTGTCCTTGTCCCATTCGGTGAACCAGCGGCTGAAGGCGCCCTCGAACTCGTCGCGGGTCACCGAGGCGTCGTGGTTGGCGTCGAGGGCCCGCAGCCAGACCGGGGCCATGAAGCGGTTGGGATTGAAGCCACCCCGCCCGCCGAAGGGGCCGTCGCCGCCGCCCTTGGGCTCGAGCGCCTGCCACTGGCCGGCCGGGAACTCCAGGCGGACCTCCCAGACCTTGCCGAGGGAGAACAGCTCGTCGGGGGTCCGGGGCGGGGCCGCGATCGAGGTGGGAGCCATCGCCGAGACCAGGCCGGCGACGACGATGACAAGGGGGGTCAACGGGAGCTTCATGGACGGATGGAAAGACCTCTTTGTGACATCCCGGTTACGGAAGGCAAGGCCTGGCCCACCGCCGCGGTCGGTCAACCCCCCGTGAAACGCCCAGGCCCGGCGAGACCGACACGGCACACCCGTGCCCCCCCAGGTCCGCCTCGGTGCCGGGGTTGTGCCCATCGTGAGGACATTGCGGTTTATCAGGGCAAGGACTGGCGCCGTAACTCAAAAAGGGGTGTTACCGAGAGAGGTGCCGGAAAGGGGTCCGGTAACTCAAAAGGGTGTTACCCGTGTTCCTCAAGAACTGAGAACGAAGGAAGCCGGTGGATCTGGCCCGGCCGGCCTCCCTCGCTCCCGTTTCTTGGGGTCAGGGTTTTTGTTCCATCTCTGGGGCGGGGTCAAGGTTCTACCAGGCGGCGCACGGCCTCGATCTCCCTCATCTGCCGGTCCACCTCCCGGCGCAGGGCAAACGGGTTTTGCGCCGCCTTGTCCGCCCTCAATCGCGCCTTGGTCTCCGGGCCGACTTCCGCGCAGGCCATTACGCGGTCCAGCGGCGTCTGCGTCGGGCCGTAGTGCCGCACGGTCTTGCTCCCGACCCGTTCTTTCCTCTCCAGCTTCATCGTTGGCAGGAACCAGTTGAACAACCGGTCCAGCGGACCCCGGCACAGCGCGTTGATCAGGGGCCACACCTCCGGACGGTCGTAGCGCTCGTAGCCGAACCACAGCCGCACATGGGTGTAGTTCTTCTGCTCGATGTGGGCCTGGTCGTTCTTCTTGTAGGGGCGCGAGCGGGTGAAGGCCACCGGCGGCTCCTGCCCGGCGCAGTAGCGCACAAGCTGGTGGTTGATGAACTCGCCGCCGTTGTCGCTGTCGATCCCGCGCAAAGGAAACGGCAGGCCGGCCCGGAGGTCGTCCATCTGCCCGCAAACACTGGCTTCGCCGCGGTTGGGCAGCCCGCGCAGGACGCTCCAGCCGGTGTGGATGTCCACCGCGTCGAGCATCCAGCCATGGCGGTCGTCAAGGCTGCCGCCGCACAACGCCACGGTGTCCAGCTCCAGGTAGCCCGGCGCGTTCTCCAACCACTCGGTGCGGATCGGAATCTCCGCCCGCAGGAGGCTGCCGGGCCGGGTGGCGGCGCGGCGACGATGGGCGATGCGCGCCGGGATCAACAGCCGGTCGAGAGTGGCCCGACTGGCGGCGAGCAGGGCCTGGCGCACATCGGCGTCCAGCCGCCGATGGTCCTCTTCGTAGGCGGGCAGCCAGTCCGGCAGACAGGCCTTCAGGCGGGTGCCGCAGGGTTGCAGGGCGGCCAGCCAGATGGCCTTGAGCGGCGGCAGGAGCTTCTCCGGATCATACTCCTTCGGCCGGCCCGGGACGTAGGGGGCGCTCACCGCCGCCTTGGGACGCAAAGCCCGGATGGCCGCCTTGCGGTGGTAGCCGAAGAGTTCGATCACTTCGTCGAGGATCTTCCCCTTGTGTTCCTTGCCGGCCCGCGCGTAACGACCCCGCTTTTTGGCCAGCACTTCCTGTCGCGTCTTCTCGCTCATCTGGGTGTCCATGCTTGGGTAACACCTCTTTTGAGCTTATGGGCCCCGCACTCGCGGACTCCCACTCCGCCTTCGGTAACTTTTCTTTTGAGTCAAATCGCCGGGATGCGGGGGCGGGGTCCGCGATTGATCTCCGGGGGCCGCCTGTGGCAAAACCCCGGGCGATGCATTCGTTTCGCTACGTCGGCCGGGAACTCCACTGCGAGGACGTCGCCCTTTCGGATCTGGTCCGCAAGCACGGCACCCCGCTCTACGACTACTCGCAGGCGACCCTCACCGACCACTACTCCAAGCTCGATGGTGCCCTGGCGCCCTTGGATCACCTGATCTGCTTCGCCATGAAGTCGAACTCCAACCTCGCCGTGATCCGCACCTTCGCGGACCTCGGCGGCGGGTTCGACACGGTCAGCGCGGGCGAGATCCAGCGGGTCATCGCCGCCGGTGGCGACCCCGGAAAGTGCGTCTTCGCCGGGGTCGGCAAGACCGGAGAGGAGATCGCCTTCGCCCTCAGGCAGGGCATCTACAGCTTCAACGTGGAGTCCGAGGCCGAGTTGGCCCGTATCAGCAAGGTGGCGGTGAAGCTCAAGAAGATCGCCCCGGTGGCCGTCCGGGTGAACCCGAACGTGGAGGCCCACACCCACGCCAAGATCACCACCGGCACCTACGAGACCAAGTTCGGCATCCCGTTCGAATCCATCGAGGGCGTCTATGCCCGGGCCGCCAGGCTTCCCAATCTCCGGCTGCGCGGCCTGCAGATGCACATCGGCTC
>JBJTCH010000402.1:0-3549 GCA_046091745.1 Opitutaceae bacterium | reverse complement strand
CGGGATTGCGACGCGCGGCGAACCGCGTCATGTTTCGTGCATGTCGCGCCGCCTCCACGTCACGATCGCCGCTCTCGCCGCCGCCACCGTGACCACTGGCGTCATCGCGTGGCGCCAAAGCAATGAGCTCGCGGAGCTGCGGACGCGCTCCCTCGACCGCTCCGAACGCGCGCAGTTGCAGAAGCGGGTCTGGGAACTCGAGAAGACCAACCGCGAACTTCAGTCCCGCGCGGCCCCCGCCCCCAACGAGAGCCCGGAGACGAAGACGGGAACCGCCCGCACCGCGCCGCGGACGGCGGAAAACGCCAACCGCCCTTCGTCACAACAGCAGCTCGCCTTCGTTCGCGAACTCGCCGGACGACCGGAAATCCAGGCCTATGTCGCGTCGCAGCAACGTTCGCGTCTTGAGGCGTCATACCTCGCGCTGTTCCGAAACCTCGGCCTCACGCCGGAACAGAGCGAGAAACTGACGGGGCTCCTGCTTGAGAGGCAGAACCTGCGCGGTGAGGTGGCCGAGGCCGCGCGTTCCCAAGGCGTCGACCCGGGCAAGAACCCGGAAGGCATGCGCCGGCTGCTCGCCACCGCCCGGGAGGATCTGGAGACCGCGATCAAGGGCGTCATCGGTCCCGCGGGTTTCGCGGCCTTGCAGACGTATGACATCACCCTGCTCCAACGCGGCGTCGTGAATGACCTCCAGCAGCGCCTCGGCAACTCCGGAGCCCCGCTCGCGCCCGCGCAGGCCGAGCAACTCGTCCAGATCCTCGCCAACAATCCGGTCCCGAAACCGGCCGCGTCCACCCCGACGGTTGCCGCCGCCGCGGCCGACGCCGCCAACCCGCTGTTCCGCGGGCCGGATCTGGGCCCCGTCCTCGCGGGATTGGTCGGCGGCGGTTCGGGGCCCGCCATCGCCGCATCCATCTTCGCGCCCATGCCCGGCGGTGGCGCGGTCATCAGCGACGCGGCCCTGGTGCAGGCGCAGTCCGTCCTTTCCGCGCCGCAGATCTCCGCGCTCAAGGAGTTGCAGCGCCAGCAACTGGCCCAGCAGCAGGTGCAGCAGATCGTGCGCGAGAGCATCTCCTCCGCGAACCGTCCCGACGCGGCACCCGCCCCCGCTCCGCGACGCTAAACCAGACGAACCGTCCGGCCGAGAAAACCCTTGCCGGCGTCTCAGGCGGAACGGAACCTGCTCCCTCTTTTTTCCTCACCACCATGATCGTAACCACCGCGCAGCTGTTCCGGCACGCCTACGGCAAGTACGCCGTCGGCGCCTACAACATCAACAACGCCGAGCAGGCGATGGGCCTGTTCCGGGGCTGCATCCAGTCCCAAGCCCCCTTCATCATCCAGATCTCGAAGGGCGCCCGGAAGTACACCGACAAGCGCATGCTCGAGGCGATCATCCGTTCCGCCGGCGACATCTTCCCCGAGGCCATCTTCGCGGTGCACCTCGATCACGGTGACGAGGAGACCTGCTACGAGTGCATCAACTCGGGCTTCTTCAGCTCCGTGATGATCGACGCCTCCCACGAGCCGTACGAGAAGAACGTCGAGATCTCCAAGCGGGTCGTCGTGGCGGCCCACGCCAAGGGCATCTCCGTCGAGGCCGAGCTCGGCATGCTCGGTGGCGTCGAGGAGGACATCAAGGTCGAGGAAGGCAACGCCTGCCTGACCGACCCGGACGAGGCCAAGGATTTCGTCCGCAAGACCGGCTGCGACAGCCTCGCGGCCGCCATCGGCACGAGCCACGGCGCCTACAAGTTCAAGGGCAAGCAGTCCCTGCACTTCGACGTGCTGCGCGAGATCCAGCGCCGCATGCCCGGCTACCCGCTCGTCATGCACGGCTCGTCCTCGGTCCCGCAGGACGAGGTGAAACGCATCAACGACGCCGGCGGCCAGCTCGGCAGCGCGGTCGGCGTCGACGTGAACGAGTACCTCCCCGCCGCCAAGCTGGGTGTGACCAAGATCAACATCGATACCGACGGCCGCCTCGTCTGGACCCGCGTGCACCGCGAGTTCTTCCGCGACAAGCCCGCCGAGTTCGACTTCCGCCCGCCGGGCAAGGTCTTCATGGAGGAGTACGCCAAGTTCATCGCCAGCCGTAACCAGCTGCTCGGCAGCGCCGGCCAGCTGAACGACCTCCGCGCCAGCTTGAAGAAATAACTTCGCGCGATTCCCTCTTTTGAAGGCCGCCACCTGACCGTGGCGGCCTTTTCATTTCCTTCCCTACACCAGGAGCGCTCCGCGATCTACCGCACGCCGAACAGCTGCTGGAGCACGATTTCCAGATCCTTGCCGGCCCCCCAGCCGCCGCGGCGGGAGACCGCGAGGCTCTTGCTGCGCTCGCGGCGCTCGACGGCGGCGTCGACTTCAACGAACTGGGCCTGCCCGCTCGGCAGACCGGCGACCTCGGCGGACGAAAGCGGCGTCCAAGCGATCGGCAGACCCGTCCACGTGAAACGGATCTCCCAACCCGCCACCGGACCGAGCGGCAACGGCTTGGTGAGCAGCGCCGGGTAGCGCGTCACGAAATCGGGCGTGCGAAACGTCGCGATCCGCAGCCGCACTGCGGTGGGCTGCGCGAACAGGAAGTCACGGACCGACGTCAGCCGGCCGGCGCGCCACGCCTCGAAAAACAACAACGGATCAAGCCCCACGAGATTCATGCCGTTCCACATCCCGTGGTCGTTGCGCGAGCCGAAGCGACGACGGTCGTACCAGGTCTGGAAGTCGCTCGTGATCGCCAAACCCATCTCAAAATGCAGATGGGCGCGCGCCGCGGGAATCATGTAGCCGCCCGAACTGTGGCCCATCAGTCCCAGCGTTTGCCCCGCGTTCACCGTCGCACCCGGCCGGATGCCCGGCTCCACGCGGGCGAGATGCGCGTACAAGGTGTAGAGAGCCGGAGCCAGACCGGTGTGCTCGATCACGACATGGCGCCCATAGCTGCTCTGGCCGGGCGACGAGACCACGTGCCGCACCACGCCCGCCATCGCGGCGAACACGGAGTCGGTCGCCTCCCCATTGCGCGCTCGGCCGACCGGCCGGATATCGATGCCCTCGTGGAAACGCGTCCCTCCGCTGCGCACGCCACCGAATCCGCCCGTCGCCGGATCACCCGAACCCGCGTGCTGCAGCCACTGGGAAGGCGGCTGCCCCTCGGCCCAACCGGTGTGCGGCGTCGGCCAAACCAGCCGCAGTTTTTCCTCCGCCCCCAGCGCCACCCCCAAGAGCAGCAAGCCCGGGGCGAGGCGCTTCATCAAACGAACCGCCAAGCTCATCGTTTATCTCCCGTCTTCTTGCGGATCGCGGCGGCGGTTTTCCGCAGCTCAGCGACCACCCCCGGCAACGCCTCGTCGGTAAGTTCAAGAAATATGAAAACGCGTCCATCGCTGATCGGTCCGTCAATGCGACGCGCGCCGATGAAGGCCCCGTCCAGCTGCAGGGCCAGCCTCCGGCGCTGGTGGTCACCGGACAGGCGGGAGCGATCCGGGCCTGCCGCCGGCGTGACGGCGCGACGGTCCTCGGTCATGCGTTCGCGGCGAGCAAGGC
>JBJTCH010000401.1:0-6824 GCA_046091745.1 Opitutaceae bacterium | reverse complement strand
GGTCCCGACCGCCTCTCGGTGTTCAGCTACGCCCACGTGCCCTGGATCAAGCCGGCGCAACGCATCTTCGACGACCGCGCCCAGTTGCCCTCGACCGAGGCGAAGCTGGCGATGTTCGCCACCGCCCACTCCAAGCTGACTACCGCCGGCTTCGTCGACATCGGTCTCGATCACTTCGCCCGGCCCGACGACGCGCTGGCCGTCGCGCAACGGGCAGGCACCCTCCACCGCAACTTCCAAGGCTACACGACGCAGGCCGGAGCGTCACTCTACGCGTTTGGCATCTCTTCGATCTCGGCCACCGAGACCACCTATCGGCAGAACCTGAAAGGGCTCGCGGAGTGGCGCTCCGCGCTCGCCGCCGGCCGGCTGCCGGTGGAGCGGGGTCTGCGGCTGACCGCCGAGGATCGCCACCGCCGCACGATCATCATGCGGCTGATGTGTGACCGGCGCCTGGACCACGCCGCGCTCTCGCGCGAACTGGGTCTCGATTTCGCCCGGACCTACGCCTCCGAGCTCGCCAGCCTCGAGGACCTGCGGGCCGACGGGTTGGTGGAAGCGAATTCCGGTGGCGTTGAGGTCACGCCCGCGGGCATTCCGCTGCTACGCGTGATCGCGATGCGATTCGACCCGCTCTTCACCGCGGCCCCCCGCCGGCACGCGCAGGCGCTCTGATCCCGAATTCGCATTCGGCATTTGCGGCCGCGCGGCCGCTCTTCCACGGTGCCCGAAATGCCTCACACCCCACTCGCCGTATTCCTGCGCCGCGCGGCGCAAGAAGCGCTCGCCTCCGGGTCCGGAATGGCTGGCGCGCAGCCCGGGCCAAGCCGGCCGCTCTCCCGCCGCGGCTTCCTGTCGTCCACCGCCGCGGCGACGGCGACCGTCCCGCTCCTCCGCGCCGCGGGCGCCAAGGCCTCGACCGCGCGTGTGGCGAGCGTGGGCGCGGGTCTGGCGGGACTCACCTGCGCGCACCGGCTCCGCCAGGCGGGCGTGACCGCCACGGTCTTCGAGGCGGGCGAGCGCATCGGCGGTCGCTGCTGGACCATCCGCGGTGAGTTCGCCGGCGGCCAGATCGCCGAGCATGGCGGGGAGCTCATCGATCAGGGCCACACCCGTGTCCGCCAACTGGCCCAGGAGCTAGGCCTGCCGCTCGACAACCTCCTCGCCGCCGAGGTCAACGGCACGGAACCGTTCTTCCACTTCGATGGCTCCTACTACGCCTACGCGGACGCGGTCGATGACCTGAAGCGGATCTGGCAACCCCTGCACCGCGATCTTTCCGAGGCCGGCTACCCCACCCTTTTCGACCGTTACACGGCGCGCGGCCAGCAGCTGGACCGGATGTCGATCAGCGATTGGATCAACACCACCGTGCCGGGCGGGGTAACATCGCCCCTCGGCCGGCTACTCGACGTGGCCTACACCATTGAGTACGGGGCCGAATGCTCCCGGCAAAGTGCGCTCAATCTTATCTACCTGCTCGGTTACAACAGTCCGGGCCAATTCGCCCTCTTCGGCGCGTCCAACGAAAAATACCACGTGCGCGGCGGCAACGACCTGATCGTGCGGGGCCTCGCGGCCGCCGTGGGGAACCAGGTGCGGACGGGAACCGCCCTCACCGCGGTGCGCCAGCTCTCCGCCGGCGGCGTGCGGCTGACCCTGCAGGACGGAGCCCGGAGCACCGAGGCAACCTTCGACCGCGTCGTGTTCGCGCTGCCTTTCTCGATCCTGCGCTCCTCGGTTGACCTCGCGGCGGCGGGGTTCTCGGAGCGCAAGTTGACCGCGATCCGGCAACTCGGGATGGGCTCCAACTCGAAGCTCAACCTGCAGTTCAACGCCCGCCCGTGGGTGACCGCGGGATGCAATGGCGAGTCTTACTCGGACCTGGGTTACCAGCTCACGTGGGAAGTCACGCGCGGCCAGCCGGGAGCCGGCGGCATCCTCGTAAACTACACGGGCGGAGCCGCCGCGGACGGCTTCTCCTCCGGAACCCCGGCCACGCTCACCCGGCGTTTCCTCAGCCAATCGGCGCCGGTGCTGCCCGGCCTGCGCCCGAGCTGGAACGGCCTGTCGACGGTGGACTGCTGGGCGTCCAATCCGTGGTCACTCGGCAGCTACGCCTACTTCCAACCCGGACAGTACACTCTATTCGCGGGCATCGAAGGTCGCGCGGAGGGGGCGGCCCACTTCTGTGGCGAGCACACTTCCCGCGACGCGCAGGGTTACCTCGAGGGCGCCGTCGAAACCGGCGAACGCGCGGCGGCCGAGGTCGTGGCCGCCATCGGCTGACAGAGGGCAGCCACCCTCACATCGGCGGTAGCCGAGGGGAGCCGGGGTCCGGCGGGGCACCCGTTTCCCCTGCCGTACCCGGAGAAGGCGGTTCCGGCGGGCGCCATCGCGGGAGTTCCAGCGGGTGCTCCTCGAGCATCTCGCGTTCCGACAGGCGACCGGTGAGCCAGGCGAGGTTCATCGGGTACACGTCGGGATTAAAAATCACGAAGTAGAAGTGCCAGACGATGATCGCGAGCGTCGCCAGCACCGCCTCGTAGAAGTGCACGGTGCGCGAGATATCGAAGCCCAGCTTGGTGAGCAGCCCCATCGAGGTGTTGTCGAACCACAGGACAACCCCGGTCACCCCCATGACGATCGAGCCCCACATCATCGCCCAGTATTCGGTCTTCTCGATGTAGCTGAAGCGGCCGAACGCCGGCTTGGCCCGCGCGAGTCCGAGGTTGTAGCGCACCACGCGGAACGGATCGGTGCAGTCGTTCCATCGCGGGAGAAGATCGCGGAACAGCCGCCGGCCCGGCGCCGTACCCGCGAAGTACCACGCGTGCCAGACACCCGCCGCCAGCAACGCGACGCCAGCGACGCGGTGGATGAGCCCGCGCCACTCGAAGGCACCGGCGCTCACCCCGCGGATCGCCACCACCCACCACGCCTCGGGATACCGGAGCATGAAGCCGGTGACGACGAGGACGCCGAAGCTCAGCACCAGCACGCCGTGCTGCAGGCGCTCGTGCAGCGTCATCCGCAGGTATCCTTCAAGACCCGCTACGTGCATCAACGCGGCAAGGCCGCCATCGCCTCCAACGGCTATGTGGAGGGCGACTCCAACGACTCCAAGCGCCACTCGATCGGCGAGACGATCGACTGGAATCCGGGCAAGTCGGTCTATGTGCAGGCCAACGTGAATCTGGTGTTCGACAAGACCAGCACCGCCTATCCGCGCGCCGGCGGCTCGGCGAATGACGTGCTGCGCAACGCCGACAACAACTACTGGACCGGCAGCCTCATCACCGGCTTCGCGGTCGACAAGGAGACCGACGCCCAGATCACCGCGACCTACTACAAAGCCGACAACTACCACCGCGAGATGGTCGCCTCCGACCCCTTCGGCGCCGGCTGCCGCGATTACGCCGTGTATGTCGGACTGAAGCACAAATTCTCCCCGAAGATGCTCGGCCACGCCAAGGTCGGCTACCTCGACAGCCGCAACGACACGACCGGCGGAAACACCAATTTCCGCGGGCCGCTCGGATACCTCGCGATCGAGTACGGCCTGTAATCGCTTCTGTTACCCCAAGAAAAAGCCGGCCGCGGTGCAGTGGGTGCGCCGCGGCCGGCCCATTTTTGCGAGACGGCGGCGGCCGCCCTCCTTCGCCGAGGCTACGGCGGGTAAACCGCCGCGCCGGCCACCCCGCGCGTTTCGTCCGCGAAGCGCGGGCCGTTTCATCTGGGTTTTATTAAACCTACTGCGCTCCGGATGCCTTCCCCTTCCGTATTCGGAAGAACGTGGGAAACCGTCCGTCCCTCACGCCTCGCAGCTGCGGTTTGTCACCGCGCCATCCAACTGCTCACCTCGTGACACCCCAGTGAAAGCTCAAATCCTGACCTGTTTTCTTCTCGTTACCCTGCTGCCGGCCCAGGCAGTCGACTGGCGAACGGTGCCTGTCCCCGGAGTGCGCGAGGCCACCGAAGTCAATGAGACCTCCGTGGCCGGCGGAAACGCGTGGTACCGCACCTGGGTGAAAGTCGACCCGAGCTTCTTCACCCGCCATGAGCGCAACCTGTACGAGGAGTCCGTGGGGATCCATATCCGCGATCTCACCGGAGCGCACGAGGTCTGGGTGAACGGCACGCGGCTCGGGACCGGCGGCGCGTTTCCACCGAACTATCGCAGCGGCCGCGCCGCCCTACATCGCCACAAAGTTCCCGTCGGCACGCTGCGCAAGGGCGAGTGGAACGAGATCGCGATCCGCGTCCACAGCCCGCCGACACCAGACGCCCAGGGGTTTCTCGGCGAAGCGCCGTTCATCATGAACTATTTCGTCGAGTGCGTGCTCACCGGCCCATGGGAATTCCTCCCGGGCGCCGACTACTCTCCCGGTCCCGCACGGCCGGACCGCCCAGCCACGTCCTCCTTCGAAACTTTCCGCGAATCCAACCGTGTCCTCGGCCGCGCCGCGCAAGTCGCCGGCGCGCGACTGTCGCCCGAGGAATCAGCCGCCCGCCTGGCCGCGGCCCCCGGCCTCCGCGCGGAATTGCTGCTGCACGAACCGCAGGTCGCCCAGCCGTTCCACTTCAGTTTCGACGAACGCGGCCGGCTCTGGGTCACCCACTCCCGCCAATACCCTTACCCCGCCGGCGTCACCATGGTGAGCCGCGACAAGTACTACCGCTCCCACTACGACAAGGTTCCCCCCGCGCCGCCGCATCATGACCGCGGAGCCGACGTCATCTCGATCCACGAATCCTCACGCCACGACGGCAGCTTCGATCGCCACAAGGTGTTCGCCGAAGGCCTCAATCTCGCCAACGCCGCCCTACGCGGCCACGGCGGCGTCTGGGTCATGCACACGCCGCACCTCTTGTTCTACCCCGACGCCGACGGGGACGACATCCCCGACGGTCCGCCCGAAACTCGTCTCACGGGCTTCGGTCTGGAGGACTCCCACTCGATCGCGAACGGCCTCGTCTGGGGACCCGACGGCTGGCTGTACGGAGCGCAAGGCAGCACGACCTCCAGCCGCGTGACCCGCCCGGGCCTCGATCCGGCCGATGCCCCGGGGGTGCATTTCGAGGGATGCATGGTCTGGCGCTACCACCCGCGAACCCGCGCTTACGAGATCTTCGCGGAGGGCGGAGGCAACACCTTCGGCCTCGAGTTTGACGCGCAGGGACGCCTCTACTCCGGCCACAACGGCGGCAACACCCGCGGCTGGCACTTCGTTCAAGGCGGTTTCTACCTGATGCAGGGCGTCGACCCCGGGAAATTCGGCCCGCCACGCAACCCCTACGCCTTCGGCGATCTGCCCATGATGGCGACCAAGGATCCCGTCGTGCGCTTCACCCACTTCGGCGCTTTCGCCGAGGGCACCGCCCTGCCCGCCCCGTGGGCCGGCCGCCTCTTCGCGCTCGATCCGCTGCACAACACGGTGATCACCACGGAACGCCTCCCGCGAGGCGCCACCTTCACCACCGGCGACCGCGGCGCAGCGCTCACCAGCACCGACCCCGCCTTTCGCCCCGTCTACATCGCGAACGCTCCCGACGGCTCACTCGTCATCGCCGACATGTACGACTTCTACGTCGCCCACGGGCAGCATTACCAAAACCAGATCGATACCTCCACCGGCCGCATCTACCGGCTCCGCGCGGCGGACGCTGCCCTGGAGCAGGACGTGAATCTCGCGGCCAAGAACGTCGCTCAACTCGTCGCCCTTTTGTCCCATCCCAACAAGTGGCACCGCCACACCGCCGTGCGCCTCCTCGGCGAACGCCGCGACCCCGCCGCCACCCCGCTGGTCCGCGCGCTGTTCGGACGCGACACCGGGCTAGGCGCCCTTAACGCCCTCTGGGCGCTGCACCAATCCGCCGGGCTTTCGGAAAGCGACGCCTTCGCCGGCCTTAAACACGCCTACGCACCCGTCCGCGCCTGGACCGCCCGCCTGCTCGGTGACGAATGGGGGCACCACCGCAATCTGGGGACAGGCAGACACTCCGCCGCCGCACGGGCCCAATTGCCGGTCCCCGTTTTCAAGGCCCTGCTGGCGCAGGCGGCCGTCGAGCCCGACGCCGAAACGCTCGCGCAATTCGCCAGCACCGCGCGGCGTCTCGATTCCGACCAGGCCCTGCCGCTCGCCGCCGCCCTGCTCACCCGCCGCGAAATGGCGCAGGACCCATTCATCCCGCTGCTGGTCTGGTGGATATTCGAGGCTCATCTCCCCGCGTCGGCGGCTGAGGTGCTCGTGTTTTTCGAAAAAACCCCGCTGTGGGATGAACCCATGTCCGCCGAGCACATGCTGCCTCGACTCGCCCGTCGGCTCGCGGTCGACGGCCGCCGCACGGAACTCGCCTTGCTCAGCCGCCTCTTCGCCCAAGCGCCTTCGCCCCGTCACGTGGCGCCACTGCTTCTGGGTCTGGAGGAAGCGTATCGCGGCCGCGCGATGAACGATCTGCCGGAGGAGCTTGTCGAGCGCCTGCGCGGCCAGGGACAGGTTCCGCTCGCGCTGCGCCTGCGCCAGGGCGAAGCCGCCGCGATCGACGAGGCCATCGCGCTGGTCACCAACCCCAAGACCCGCCCGGATGAACAATTGCGGCTGACACGCGCGCTCGGGGAGACCCGCGCGCCCTCCGCGGCTCCCGCGTTGCTCGACGTCGCCAAGCAGGGCCGAACCGACGCCCTCCGCGCCGCAGCCCTTTCCGCGCTCACCGTGTTTAACGAGGACGAACTCGGCGCAAAGATCGCGGCGGCCCTGCCGGCGATGAAAGGTTCCGTGCGCGAGACGGCGATCAGCGCGCTCGCCAGCCGCCCCGCGTGG
>JBJTCH010000400.1:0-3249 GCA_046091745.1 Opitutaceae bacterium | reverse complement strand
CGCGACCGGAATCCGCCACGCCATCGGACCGCTCGTCATCGCCGTGCTGGCGGCCGCGTTAGCAGTGGCCAGCGCGAACCATCCGCGTCGGTGGGCGTGCAGTCTCGGACTTGCCCTGTTTTGCGCCGGAGCGGCGGCGGGGGTTCTGCAGCGTAACCACTTGGCGGCGTGGGAGGAACTGCCGGCGCGAGAGGCGAACCTGCGGCTGCGGATCGATCGTCTTTTTCCATCCCGGGAGCCAGGGCGCACTTCAGGGTTGGCGGAAATCGTGACCGCCGATCCGCACTTGGCCGACCTGACCGGCCAAAATCTCCACTTTTCCCTCTCCCGCTCCGAAGCGGATCCGACGCCGGTGCGCGGCGCGGTTTTCGCGGCTATCGGCGTTTTGACGACACTGCCGGAAAATCCGGCGGCGGGGACTTTCGAGGACTATCTCGCGGCCGCGGGCATGAACTTCCGAATGAGCCGCGGACGATTGCTCACGGAGGAAAGCCCCGCGCCGGCATACCACCGGTTTTGCGCCGCGGCCGCCGCACGCTTCCGTGTGATCCTCGATCTCGGGCTGGTGGAAAAACGACCGGAACTCGCGGCGCTGCTACGCGGCATGATGCTGGGCGAGAAACACGAGATCAGCGAGGAGCAGCAGGCGGTCTTCATGCGCAGCGGGACGATGCATCTTTTCGCGATCAGCGGTTTGAACATCGGCGTCATCGCGGTCGCGTTGCAGGCCCTGCTTTCCCTCGCGCGGGTGCCGCGCTGGCCACGCTTCCTGGTCGCGACGGCGCTGCTGTGGATGTTCGTCGACATCACCGGCGGATCACCGTCGGCGGTGCGCGCCTGGTTCATGGCGACATTCGTGCAGGCCGCCTTCGTACTCCGCCGGCCGGGCAACGTGCTGGCCGCGCTCGTGGCCTCGGCGGCGGCATCCATCCTCGTTTCACCGCTGCAGTTCTTCAGTGCGAGTTTCGTGATGAGCTACGCGATCGTGCTCGCGCTCCTGCTCCTTGGCCTGCCGCTGGCGGGACACTGGCAAAGAACCTGGTCTCCCTGGCGGGAGGTGCCGGAAGTCGCGTGGACGCGCGCGCAACGCCTGGTCCTCGCGATCTGGTCAAACGCGAGCGGGGCGCTCGCCATCGGCTTGGCCACGACGCTCGTCAGCGTCCTCACCGGCATCCACTACTTCCAGCTGATCACCCCCGGGGCGCTCGTTGCCAATCTCGCCCTACTCCCCGCCGCATCCGGGGTGACCGTCGCGGGATTCGCCTCGCTCCTGTTCGGCCTGTTTCACCTCGACTGGCCGGCGATCCTCGCGAACAACGCGGCGGCGTTACTGCTCCTGCTGATCGAACGGGGGCTGCAAGCCGGCGTCCAGGTGCCCGGAATGTTCCTCACGGCCCGTTACACCGCCCCGTGGATCGGCCAGACCGCGCTCGTGCTGCTCGTAGCGGCGATCCTCCACGGCTACTCCCGCGGATGGCGACGCGAGGCGGGAGGCTGGTGGCCGCCGTTCGCGGTGGTCGCCGCAACCTTGGCGACGGGAGTTCGTTACGGATCCGATTGAGTTTCTGGACTCGAGAGCACGCTTGAACCCACTCGCGGCCACCCCACCTTTTTCCGGATGAAAAGCGCCTACGAACTCGCCATGGAACGGCTGGCCAAATCCGACCCGCAGGCCTCGCGCCCGCTCACGCCGGAAAAAAAGGCGCGCCTCGCCGAGATCGACCGGGTCTTCCAGGGCAAGCTGGCCGAAAGGGAGATTTTCCTCCGCAAGCAGCTCGATGACGCTCTCGCCGCGCAAAATCTCGAGGAATCGGAAAAAATTCGACGGCAGATGGCGGGAGAGCGCGCGCGGATCGAGGAGGAACGCGAGGAGGAGAAGGAACGCATCCGGCGGGCCTGAACCAGGGCAGGATCCCTTTCAGGCAAACTCGAAATCAGCCACCAGCAGGTGGTGATCGCTGGAGGACGTGGGCTCCACGCGGTGCGCCACGCATCGCAGGGGCTTGTTATGGAAAATATGATCAAGGACATAGGGACGCCGCCGCCACGTGGGCTGCACGTCCTGAACCGTGCGAAAGCCACGCTCGGCGAACTGCGCCACCAAGGACGCGTGGCCGCTGACGTTGAAGTCCCCCGAGAGTAACGTGGGGCCACGCGCGGCATCCAATTGCTCCGCGACCACTTGGCGCTGGAAAGGATTTCGCGTGCTGCTGGACCCAAGCATGAAAAACGCCAGCAGGTGCGTGTTAAGCAACCGCAACTCACGTCCTTCGATCGCCGTGCTCGCGCCAATGAGCAGGCGGTCGGTCGGGGTCGTCCGCCGACCTTGGAACTCGAACTCAATCGGCGGCGAAGGAAGATCGAGCCGCGTGCAATCCTTCAGGTCGGTGCGCGACAGGATAGCTAGACCGACGCCGAAGGGCAGCTCCCGGGAATCCTCCCGCGGGTAACTGAACCAGCCGTGATAGCCGGGAAGCGCCTCTCTTAAACGGGTGTAATTCGGCGGCGGCAGCACTTGCTTACCACCAGGCTGGGCCCGTTCGACCTCCTGCAACATCACGATGTCAGCGTCGTGCCGCCGGATCTCATCGATCGTCAGATCGAGGCGCACCGGAGCGTGGTCGGGATGGATGTCATCCCAGCACTGGCCGAACTGCATGTTGAACTGGAGTACCCGGAACCGGCCCATAGGGCGCGCAGCCTCAGCGAACGGGAGAGGATCCTCCGGCCGCCGGAGTCACGGGAGCATCACCCAGCACGCGGTCCGGCTCCGCAGTGTTCTTGCGGAAAATGAACCGGTTGATCTTCGCCGTCGTAGCGCCGTTCAAAGCGGGAAAGCGCGCCATATTACTCGCGCTCGCCGCATCCAGACTGTCCTGGTATTTCGCCACCGTGGGCGGGCGTTTCGTCTCATCCTTGGTCGAGCGCGCGGACGCCTGATGGTCGAACGGACTCATCGGATAACGGATCGTCTCGGGACTGCGGACATCCTTGTCGACTACGGTCTTGTCGCGCGTCTCCCCAGTCTCAACCGGCGCCCGGCGCGACCCAAGGGTCGATTCTTTGCGTTCGACGACCGTCGGGGAAACTCGGTTTTCCTGCACGCGCGAGTTCACCGTGTCCGCCGGTGCCCGAAGGTCGGGAGTGATTCCCGGCCCCGGCGCGAGAGTCCCGTTACGCTGCGCCGGATTGAGCGGGCTGGTGGCATCCGCACCCCGCGCGGCACCAATCGCGGCGAGGGAAAAAACG
>JBJTCH010000399.1:0-5231 GCA_046091745.1 Opitutaceae bacterium | reverse complement strand
GAGCCATGCACCCGAGCCAGACGCTGTCCTGACGAACCACGATTAGCACGTATGCCCATTTCCGAGTAGATGTGACACCGGATAGGCGCAGGCATGACGACTGGTGGTAGCGCTCCGCATCCGATGTAGCCGGGGTCCGGTGACCCCGGCCTATGCCGAAAGAAGATCGGCCGAAGGCGCTTCCGACTTCGCCGGCCCCACCAGGGGAAAGCGACTGGGGAGGAAGCGGGAAAGAGGAATGGGTTCGGTGGCTGCCTTCATACTGCCCGGGTGCCGGGTCCGATCCGAACAATTGAGATTTTCGGTTTCTTTCGGAACTGGAGATTCCCGCTCCGCATCCGATGTAGCCGGGGTCCGATGACCCCGGCCTATGCCGAAAGAAGATCGGCCGACGGCGCTTCCGACTCCGCCGGCCCCACCCGGGGCCAGCCACAGGGGAGGAAGCGTGGAATAGGAAGGGCTTCGGTGGCAGCTTTCGCGCTGCCTGGGAACGTTTCCGATCCGGACAATTCAGACTTTCGGTTTCTTTCGGAACCGGAGATTCCCGCTCCGCATCCGATGTAACCGGGGTCCGGTGACCCGGGCCTATGCCGAGAGAATAACAGCCGAAGGCGCTTCCGACTTCGCCGGCCCCACCAGGGGCCAGCCACAGGGGAGGAGGCGGGAAACAGGAATGGGTTCGGTGGCAGCCTGCACGCTGCTCGGCTTTCCGAACGACCTGACAAAGCTGAAACTTTAACTTTCACCCCACCGGCCTTCACCCGCGGCGGCGCCAATCGTTGCGGGTCGGCCGGCTCCGGAGCGCGTTCGCCGCCGGGTCGTCGAACTCCTCCTGCTTCGGATCCCATTTCAGCGGACGCCCGAGCTCCATCGCGATCGCGCCGAGGTGCAGCGTGGTGCTTAAGCGGTGCAGGGCTTCCGCGGTGTACATCGGCGGCTGGCCGTTGCGGAAGCAGTCAAGGAAGTCGCGGTGCTCGTGCGGACGCTTCCGCCATATCTTGCTCGAGGCGGGATCGTACGTCCGACGAAACACATCGAGATCGTGCGCCTCCAGGCGCCCGAGCCAGCCTTTGTTGCCCACCCAGCCGGCGTCGCCCTCGAGGCGGATCGAGGGCTGGTCGGATTTCACCTCGAGCACGACGCCGTTGGCGTACGTGTAGGTGATCTCGTAGGTCTGCGGCACGGTGTTGACCGAGTTGGGCGGGATGACGCCCGCGCCGCGCACGGTCACCGGGCTGGTGTCCTCGGCGAAGTTGGCAACCTGCGCGGTGTCGACGAGGTGCGCGCCCCAGTCGGTGAGCGAGCCGCCCGAGAAATCGCGGATCTGACGCCAGACCTGCGGTTCGGTGAGGGACGCGGTGTACGGACGGAACGGCGCGGGGCCGACCCACATCTCCCAATCGAGGCCGGCCGGTACGGGCACGGGCTCCTCCTTCGGGAAGATCGGCTTCACGGGCAGGCCGACCCGGACGCGGCGCAACCGGCCGATGCCGCCGTTTCGCACCACCTCGGCCATCTTGTAGTACTGGATGACGGAGCGGTCCTCGAGGCCGGTGGCGAACAGCAGCCGCTTCTCCGCCACGGCGCGTGCCAGCGCCCGGCCCTCGGCGATCGTGAGCGTCGGCTTCTCGCAGAACACGCGCTTGCCGGCGTCGAGCGCCATCAGCGCCATCGTGACGTGCCAGTGGTCCGGTGTGGAGATCACGACCGCGTCGATGTCGGGACGCGCGAGGACCTGGCGAAAATCAGCGATCTCCGCGCAGCCCTTGCCGCCGTATTTCTCGTCGACCGCCTCGCGGCCGCGCTGGCGGCGACCCGCGTGGACGTCGCACACCGCGACGATGCGGCAATCGTCCTCCTGCAGGAACTGCTTCAGGTTCACGGCGAACCCGTGTGCGCCCACGCCGATGCAGCCGAGCGTGACCTTGCCCGACGGCGCGTCCGCGCCGAGCAGGCGGGCGGGGATGAAGGCGGGCGCGGCTCCGGCGGCGGCGATGCCGGCGAGGCCCGAACGGATGAACGAACGGCGGGTGCTGGGGCGGATCTTCATGGGGAAGGCGAGAGCGTGGGACGCGGGTGTCGCGAGGTCGAGCCGCCGCGCGCCGCGTTGCAAAAGCCCGCGGGCGCGACTTCCTGCCGTCGCATGCGCCGCGCTTTCCCGTTCCTTGCCGTCCTGCTCTCCGGCGCCCTCCACGCGGTGACCCCGGAGCAGATCGCGGCCGCGCTCGCCCTGCGTGAAGCGGGCCGGCCGGCGGAGGCGCAGGCGGCGTTGGAGCAATTGGCGGCGGCGGAGCCGCGGCACCCCGAGGTGAATTACCAGCTCGGCGTGCTCGCGTACCTGCGCGACGACACCGGGGCGGCGATCCGGCATCTGGAGACGGCGCTGGCGGCGGCGCCGGGCGAGGCGCGTTACCATTACCATTACGGGCACGCGCAGGGCCGCAGCGCGCAGAAGGCCGGGGTGCTCTCCAAGTTCGGGCACGCGCGGAAGTGCCTCGCCGCCTACGAACGTGCGGTGGCGCTCGCGCCCGACGTCGCGGAGTTCCGCGAGAGCCTTTTCGAGTTCTACCGGCAGGCGCCGGCGGTGGTGGGCGGCGGGCGCGACAAGGCCGTGGCGCAGGCGGAGGCGATCAAACGGCTCGAGCCCCCGCGCGGGCGCGTCGTGTTCGCCACGTTGCACGCGGGCGAGGGGAAATTCGCCGAGGCCTTCGCCCAATTCGAGGAGGTGCTCCAAGCCTCGCCCGACGATTACCTTTCCCTCTACCACCTCGGCCGGCTGGCCGCGACCACCGGACACGCTCTCGAGCGCGGGCTCGCCTGCCTGCGCCGCTGCCTCGAGCTGACGCCGCCCGCCGGAAAGAATGTCCCCGGCCACGCGTACGTGCAGTGGCGACTCGGCCAGTTGCAGGAGCGGCGCAAGGATCCCACGGCCGCGCGGGCGGCGTTCGCCGAGGCGGTGCGGCTCGATCCGACGCTCGGCGCCGCGGCGGAGGCGCTGCGACGGCTTCGGGTTGATTAAGGCCCCGCGCGCGCTTGTCTGACGGCCCCCGATGTCCGCCGACCCCGACACGCTCTCGTTCCCGATCACGCTGCGTTACGACCACCGGGCGGTGTTCACGCGCGACGTGTTCGCGCCGGCCAACGACACCCTGGCGCGCCTGCTCACCCCCCGCGAACCCGGCGGACGGGCGCGGGCGCTGGTCATCTGGGACGCGGGCTTGGAGCGATCCCTGCCGGGGTTCGCGGAGAAGATCCGCGTGTGGTTCGCGACGCGCTCCGGAGAAGTCTCCCTCGAGGCCCCGCCGGTGTGCGTGCCCGGCGGTGAGGCGGTGAAGAATGATTTCAGCCAGCTCCAGCGGGTGTGGGCCGAGATCAACGCCGCGAAGCTTTGCCGCCACTCGTTCGTGATCGCGATCGGCGGCGGTGCGGTGCTCGACATGGCGGGCTTTGGCGCGGCCACGGCCCACCGCGGCATTCCGATCGTGCGGCTGCCGACGACCAGTCTCAGCCAGGCCGACGGCGGCCTCGGCGTGAAGAACGGCGTGAATTATTTCGGGAAGAAGAACTGGCTCGGGTCGTTCGTGGTGCCGCACGCCGTGGTGAACGACCTCGCGTTCCTCGACGCCCTGCCACCGCGCGATCGTCGCGCCGGTCTCATCGAGGCGCTCAAGGTCGCGCTGGTGCGCGACGCGGCGTTCTTCGAGTTCATCGCCGCACGCGTGGCCGCGCTCGCCCGCTTCGAGCGCGAGGTGTACGAGGCCGTGATCCGCGAGAGCGCGCGGCAGCACTTGGAGCATATCGCGGCGGGCGGCGATCCGTTCGAGCGCGGTTCAGCGCGGCCGCTGGATTTCGGCCATTGGGCGGCGCACAAGCTGGAGCAGCTATCCGAGTTCCGCGTGAGCCACGGCGAGGCGGTCGCGGTCGGGATGGCGATCGACCTCATCTACGCGCGCCGCACCGGCCTGCTGCCGGAGGCCGTCGCCGAACGCATCCTCGGCGTGATTCGCGGGCTCGGCTTCGAGTTGTTCGCCCCGGTGCGCGAGATCCGCTCCTCGAGCGGACGCCAGGACATGCTCGACGGGCTCGAGGAGTTCCGTGAGCACCTCGGCGGCCGGCTCACCATCCCGATGATCCGCGCGCCCGGCGACCGCCTCGAGGTCCACGAGATGGACGGCGCGGCGGTGAAAGCCTCCTTCGACGAACTGCGCACGCGCTATGGCTGAGCGCACGGCGATCCTCAACGTCGTCGGCCTCTCCGCGCGCCACCTGGGGCCCGACCTGCCGCGGCTCTCCGCGGCGGCCGCGGCCGGCGGCCTGCGCCGCGTCCGGCCGGTGCTCCCGGCGGTGACCTGCACCGCGCAGTGCACGTACCTCACCGGCCTGCCGCCCTCGGGTCACGGCGCCGTGGCCAACGGCTGGTACGACCGCGAGCTCGCCGAGCACCATTTCTGGAAACAGTCCAACCGGCTGATCCGCGGCCCGCGCCTCTGGGAGAAACTCCGCGCGGCGCGCCCCGGCTTCACCTGCGCCAAGCTTTTCTGGTGGTACAACATGTACTCCACGGCGGACTGGTCCGTCACGCCGCGGCCCATGTACCCGTCCGACGGACGGAAGGTCTTCGACATCACCGCGCACCCGCTCCCCTTGCGCGACGCGCTCAAGCGTGACCTGGGCGAGTTCCCGTTTCCCGCGTTCTGGGGTCCGGCCGCCGGCATCGCCTCGTCGGAGTGGATCGCGCGTTCGGCCGAGTGGATCGAGGAGCGGCACCGCCCCGACCTGTCGCTGGTGTACCTGCCGCACCTCGACTACAACCTGCAGCGCGTCGGTCCCGCCGATCCGCGCGTCGCCGCCGACCTTCGCGCGATCGACCGCGTCGCGGGCGGGCTGATGGATTTTTACGCCGCCCGCGGCGTGCGCGTCGTGGTGCTCTCGGAGTACGGCCTCACGCCGGTGCGGCGCTCCATCGCGCTGAACCGTGTCTTCCGCTCGCGGGGCTGGCTCACGGTGAAGGACGAGCTCGGCCTGGAGCAACTCGACTGCGGCGCGAGCCGGGCCTTCGCGATCGCGGACCACCAGATCGCGCACATCTACGTCAACGATCCCGCGCTCCTCGGCGAGGTGCGGGCCGCGGTCGAGTCGGTCGACGGCGTGGAGCGCGTGCTCGACGCCGACGGCAAACGGGCGGCGGGTCTGGACCATCCGCGGTCGGGCGACCTCGTGGCGTTCTCGGC
>JBJTCH010000398.1:0-5035 GCA_046091745.1 Opitutaceae bacterium | reverse complement strand
GTCCTGGAAAATGGGCTTCGTTACGTGATCCTCGCCAATGGGGAGCCGAAGGCACGGGTCAGCGCCCGTCTGCTCATCGAGGCGGGCGCCGTGCACGAGGCCGATGACCAGCAGGGGCTGGCGCATTTTCTCGAGCACATGGCCTTCAACGGCAGCGTCCACTATCCGCCGGGCACGCTCGTGGAGTTTTTCCAACGGATGGGGATGAGCTTCGGGGGAGACACCAACGCCAGCACTTCCTACCACCGCACACTTTATCTGCTTGAGTTGCCCGACGCCAAGGCCGCCACCCTCGACGAGGCGGTCAAGGTTTTCGGGGATTACGCCTCAGGACTACTGCTGCGGACCGACGAAATCGATCGTGAGCGCGGCATCATTCTCAGCGAGAAGCGCACGCGTGATTCGGTCGGCTACCGCACGAGCCGGGCGATTCAGGGCTTCCTGCTCGAGGGCACCGTGCTGGCCAAGCGGGACATCATCGGCACCGAGGAGGTGCTGAAAACCGCGAATCGGGAGCGGTTCGTCGATTTTTACGAGGCTTGGTACCGCCCCGAGCTCATGGCGGTGGTGTTGGTCGGGGATTTCGATGCCGACGACGCCGAGCGTCGGCTACGGTCCGCATTTTCCGATATTCGGAGCCGCGGTGAACGCCGGCCGGCTCCGGATTGGGGCAAGGTGCCGAGTTTCGAGGGGGTCCGGGCGTTTCATCATCACGAGAAGGAGGCCTCGGGCACCATGGTGACAATCGCGACGATAGCCCCCTACGCGAAGGAGCCGGATAACGGTGCCAATCGGCTGAAATACCTCCCGCGCAGCCTGGCTCACGCGATCCTGAACCGCCGGCTGGCGGTCCTCGCGCGGCGCGAGAACGCCCCCTTCATCAGCGGCAGCGCCGGGGTGGGGGAGAGCTTGGGTTTTTACCGGCAGGCGGCGATTTCTCTGAATTGCCGCGCGGAGCAATGGTCCGAAGCGCTCGGGTTGGCGGAGCAGGAGCTTCGCCGTGCGTTGGAACACGGGTTTCAACCCGTGGAACTCGCTGAGGTTGTCGCTAACTTCCGGACGAGCCTCGAGCAGGCGGTGAAGTCGGCGAAAACCCGGCGCTCGCCCGATCTGGCAGACGAAATCGCGGAGTCGCTGCTGGAGCGCGACGTCTGGACCTCGGCGGAGGACGACTTGGCCTTGTACGGGCCCGCGCTCGCTAGGGTTTCGGTTGAGGAATGCCTTCAGGCGATGCGGGCGGCTTGGGCGGCGGCGCACCGCTTGGTGATGGTCACCGGAAATGTCGAACTGGGGACGGCGAGCGATGCGGCGAAAACCATCAAGGCTGCTTTTGCGGCATCGGCCTCCCGCAGCGTCGAGGCACCGGAACGCATCGCGGAGCAGGTGTGGGGCTACACGGATTTCGGGCAACCGGGTCGCGTGGTCCGGCGTGAGAAGGTGCAGGACCTGGACGTCACCCTCGTGGAGTTCGCGAATGGGGTGAGGCTCAACGTGAAGCGGACGGACTTTGAGGCTAACCGGGTGCGCGTGAGCGCCCGGATCGGCCATGGCCAGTTGACCGAGCCGGCCGATCAGCCCGGGCTCGCGGCTTACGCGGGGCGCACTTTTATCGAGGGAGGATTGGGCCGCCACTCGGTGGATGAACTCAGAAGGATCCTCGCCGGTCGCACCGTCGGGGTGGGTTTCGGCACCGCGGGCGATGCGTTCACCCTGGGGGGTGGTTGCAGCCGGGAAGACTTCCTTCTGCAGATGCAATTGATGGCTGCGCGCGCGACCGATCCCGGATACCGCCCCGAGGCCGCGCGCCAGGCGGCCAAGTGGATTGATCAGATGTATCGAAGTTTTGAGCACACCGCTTCGGGGCCCTTTTCGCTCGAGGTGGCGCGCATTGTGGCGGGCGGCGATCCGCGCTTCGGACTGCCGTCGCGGGCGGAGATGGAGCGTCGAAACCTCGCGGAGGTGAAGGTTTGGCTGGAGGAGGATCTCAAGCGCGGCCCCGTTGAGATCGCCGTCGCGGGGGACATCGAACCTGAGGAGGTCATCAATGCGGTTGCCAGGACCTTCGGCGCTTTGCCCGCTCGCGGCCCGCGGAAGTCGTTGGAGGAACTTCGCCGAGTGCGTTTCCCGGCCGAGCCGTTCCAGCGTGAATTCCTGATCGCGAGCGAGATTCCCAAGGCTGAATTGGCCCTTTACTGGCCCACCACGGACGGAACGGACATTCGGCTGGCGCGTCGGCTAAATCTCCTCGCGGAGGTGCTGGGCGACCGTCTGCGGGTGAAAGTTCGAGAGGAACTGGGTGACGCCTACAGCCCCGGGGTTGGCAGCATCGCGGGCGACGTCTTTCCCGGCTTCGGATACATCCAAGCCGGGATCACGGTGGATCCCGCGAAGACCTCGCTCATCCTCGGAGTCGTGGGAAAAGTGGCGGCGGAACTCGCCGCGCAGGGAGTCAATGAAGACGAACTGAAGCGCGCGAAGGAGCCCGTGCTCACCTCGTTGCGCGACTCGGCGCGCACGAACGGATACTGGGTCGGAAGCGTTCTGGCGAAGGCCCAGGAGAAACCCGAGGTCCTTGCGTGGTGCCGCTCTCGGTACGCCGACAATGATAGCATCACCCGCGAGGAAATTTCCGACCTTGCGCGAAATTATTTCGCTTCGGGTCGCGTGAGTTCCGTTGCGGTGAAACCGGCGGCTAAATAATCCGGTCGGAAGATCTGGTGGTGCGAGTGCGGCGGCCCGGCGCGATCCGCGAAAATCGCCGATTCTGAAAAAGACGCTTGCGCACCGCGTCGCGCTCTGAACTCTGGACCGTTCAGCTTACTCGTCAGTTACAGGTCGGCGGTTCCCCCGCTTGCCTCTCGCAGACGTGACTGATGCCGACTTCGCGCGGTGCCGGTCCCAAGTTGTCCTACTTCGTGCGAAAAAGTGCTTGCCGGCTTTTTCGCGAAAAGTAGGCTGGTTCTCTTTTCGTCAATTTTCACTCGGTAAGACTCTCATCTTCAGCATGCCAACCATCAACCAGCTCGTGCGCAAAGGCCGCCGCAAGGTGACCGCCAAGTCGAAGTCACCGGCTTTGGCCGGCAACCCCTTCCGCCGCGGCGTGTGCGTGCAGGTCATGACCCGCACCCCGAAGAAGCCCAACTCCGCTATCCGAAAGGTGGCCAAGGTGCGTCTGACGAATGGTAACGAGGTGATTTCGTACATTCCCGACGAAGGCCATAACCTGCAGGAGCACTCGATCGTGCTCGTGCGCGGTGGGCGCGTGAAGGACCTCCCCGGCGTTCGTTACCACATCGTTCGCGGCACTTTGGACGCCACGGGCGTCGAAAAACGCCGCCGGTCCCGTTCGAAGTACGGCGTCAAGCGCCCGAAGGCCGCCAAGTAATTTTAACGTAATTCAAATCAGCCGTCGTCCATGTCACGCCGTCACAGAGCTCAGAAGCGCCAAGTCGTTCCCGATATCCGCTACAACAGCCCGCTGGTTGCCCACTTGGTCAACGTTGTGATGAAGAGCGGGAAGAAGAATCTTGCGCAGCGTATCGTCTATGGAGCTTTCGAGAAGGTCTCGGAGAAGCTGGAGAAGGGTGATCCGGTCGACCTGATGCTGGGCGCGCTGGAGAACGCACGTCCGCGTTTGGAGGTTAAGAGCCGCCGCGTGGGCGGCGCCACCTATCAAGTCCCGGTGGAAATCTCGTTCGAGCGTCAGGAGTCGCTCGCCTTGCGCTGGATCGTTGACGCGGCGGGCAGCCGCAAGGGCGTACCGATGAAGGACGCCTTGGCCGCCGAGATCATCGACGCCTACAACAACACCGGCACGGTCGTTAAGAAGAAGGAAGACACCCACAAGATGGCCCAGGCCAATCGCGCCTTCGCCCATCTCCGTTGGTAATTGTCCCCAGAATCGCCCGCCATGGCTTCCGCTTCCACACCCGCCATTACCGTCGTCACCGACAAATCCAAGGTCTCCAAGGCCAACGCCAAGGACCGTCCGTTCCCGCTCGAGTGGACCCGGAACATCGGAATCGCCGCACACATTGATGCGGGCAAGACGACCACGACCGAGCGCTTCCTGTTCTATTCCGGCGCGGTCCACAAGATGGGTGAGGTCCATGAAGGCACCACGGTGACCGACTGGATGGAGCAGGAGCGTGAGCGCGGCATCACGATCACGGCCGCCGCCATCTCTTGCGCTTGGAACGCCTCTTGCGGCCCATGGAAGGGGATCAAGCAGCGCATCAACATCATCGACACTCCTGGTCACGTTGACTTCACCGCCGAGGTGGAGCGCTCGTTGCGGGTTCTCGATGGTGCGGTAGCTGTGTTCTGCGCGGTGGCGGGTGTGCAGCCGCAGTCGGAAACCGTTTGGCGTCAGGCCAACAAATACCGGGTTCCCCGGGTGGCGTTCATCAACCAGATGGACCGTGTGGGCGCCGATTTCTTCCGCGCGGTCTCGGAGATGCGCGACAAGCTGAAGGCCAACGCGCACCCGCTCTTCATTCCGATCGGTAAGGAGGATCAGTTCCGCGGTGTCGTGGATCTGGTTCAGCAGTTGGCGTATATTTTCGACGACACCACTGACCCGTTGGGCATGACCCCAGTCACGGCTCCGATTCCCGCCGAAATGGCCGATCAGGCGAAGGAATACCGCGACAAGCTCATCGAGGCGGTTTCCGATTTCGATGATGTCATTGCGGAGAAGTATCTGGGCGGAGAGGAAATTTCGGTCAACGAGCTGATGCTCGGCATCCGCAAGGCCACGATTTCACTCCAGTTCACGGGCGTGATTCCTGGTTCCGCCTTCAAGAAGAAGGGGGTGCAACGCCTTCTCGATTGCGTCGTTAACTATCTGCCCAGTCCGATCGACGTTCCTCCGATGACGGGTCAGGATAGCGACGGCGCGGAGGTTCCGGCCTCGGTTGATGATGCCGGAAAGCTCGCGGGTCTGGCCTTCAAGCTTTGGACGGATCCGTTCGTTGGTAAACTCGTCTTCTACCGGGTTTATACTGGGACGATTACCAAGGGAATGTCCCTCTAC
>JBJTCH010000397.1:0-12958 GCA_046091745.1 Opitutaceae bacterium | reverse complement strand
TCTCCGGCTCGGGTTTGGACTTTTCCCAGAGCTTCGCTCGGACCCAGCCGCCGCCCTTGCCGTCGCTGTCGACGCGCGTCTTCAGGCGGTACCCGACATTGGGCTGGGCGTCGAACGGGACGGACTCCTTCACGCGCTCGTGGTTGCTGGAAACCTCGAGGATGCGGCTGTTGGCGACCATCGCGATGAGGTAGCGTTGGTTCACGAGCCCCACCGAGGACATCACGCGGCGGGTGCCGTCGGTCATCACGTCGGCCTCCACCGTGTAGTTCCGCATGTCGGAGCGGCCGACGAAGTTCATCGTGCGCTGGAAAAGGATGTTATCGAGGCGGTTGGTGACGACCTTGGAGCCGTCCTTCTCGATCGCGTGCCACTTCACGCGGGCGCCGAGCCACGGCAGCGGCGGGAAGCCCACCGCCTCGCCCGCCTCGTTCTTCTGGTTCAGCACGGAGGCCTCGAAACCCTCCTTGTAGCCGAAGCCGGCGACGATGCGGCCGCGCGTCACGGCAGTGAGGTTGTTCCACTTCGCCTGGAACTGGCCGGCGGACATCTTCGCGGCCGGGGCGGTGACGAGCGTGTCGCCCTTCAATTCGCCATCGATCTCCGACTTCACGAGGGCGGTCGGCGGGATGAATTTCGCCCATGTGACTTCGTTGGTAACCGGCTTCACACGGCGGCCGGTGGCGTCGAGACCCCAGACGGTGAACTTCCGCGACTGGCCGGGGCTGAGCGCGAACTCCGCCGGCACGATCTGCAGCTGCGTGATCGCGGCGGTGGAGGCGGCTTCCGGAGCGACCGCCACGGAGGGCGGGATGGAGGGCGCGGAGGCCTTCGGGCCGAAACAGTTGAGCGACTCCTTGGTGAAGATGAACACCGAGTCGCCGTAGAACGACGGGGCACCCAGGCAGAGCGAATCCATCTTGTTCACCGAGATGACCTGCGCCTTGTCGCCGGCGTCCTTCAGCACGTGGACGGTGCCGTTGTGCATCGGCACGTAGAACTTGCCATCGGCGTAGGCGGGCGAGGCGTGCAACTGGTCGGGCGCGAGTTTCTCGCTCCAGATGAGTTTGCCCGTGTTGGCGTCTGCGCAGAGCAGGCTGCCGGTCGCGATCGTCGAGTACACGCGGCCGTTTACGAGGAGCGGCGAACTCGAGAAGGCGACGAACTCGTCGTTGCGCCAGATCTCGGCCTCCTTGGTGAGCACCAGGGGCTTCGGTCCCGCGGGGTACTCGGTAGGAATCTTGAGCGCGACGAGGCGGCCGTGGTGCGTGGCGTCGACGTTCTCCTTGCCGTGGATGCCGATCAGTTTGCCCGGACCGGCGAGGAGCACGTCGGCGTTGACGCCCGACTGCGAGAGCCGGAAGCGCCAGACCGGCTCACCGGTGCGGACGTTGATGCACACAATGTTGCCGCAACCGGTGCCGGCGTACATCACGCGCTGGTTGCCGAGGTCACCGAAGACCGGCGTGGCGAAAGTGCTGTCGAGCGGCTCGATGCCCGGCGTGCAGAACCACGCGAGTTCACCGGTGCGCTTGTCGAAGGCGTAGAAACGGTTCCGGGCGGGACCGTCGGCACCCCAATTGGCCGTGATGCCGTCGGTGATCACCAGCGGGCCGTCGATCGCGAGCGAGCCGGTGCGACCGTTCGGGAAGGTGAGCCGGCCGTACTCCTCCATCATCGAGTGCTCCCAGAGCAGTTTGCCGTCGCGCGAGAAGGCCATGAGCTGGCCCCACGTGGACTCGAGGTAGACGTTACCCGTCTCGGCGTCGACGAGCGGGGCACCGATCGCGTAGCGGTTGTACGTGGTGTCGCTGAGGTAGTCGCGGAAACGGTGTTCCCAGAGCTTCTGCCCCGTCTTCACATCGAGGCAGAGCAGCGTCTCCTCGACGTCGGTCGTCTCGCCGTAGAAACCGAACGCGTAGACGCGCCCGTCGGCGATGACCGGTGTGCCGGCGCCGCGGACCTTGTAGGACCAGCGGTGATTCGGGCCGCCGATCTCGAGCGAGTCGGGAAGCTTCTGGGCTGCTTTGGAAACGCCGTTCTGATCGGGGCCGCGCCAGTTGAGCCAGCCGGAGGCGGCTTGGGCGGAATTGATCCCGAGAACGAGGCTGAGCAGGACGACGAACCGAGGGGCGGGTCTCATGGTGGCGGAGGACGAAGTTGAAGCGGGGTTGCGGGGGGCAACCGCTTACGGACGTGCGTGCGGACCACTTGGTTGCAAGCAATCGCCAACGCAGGCCGCATCCGACAAAACCGCAAGGCGGTTTTGCCGGATGTCCGCGCGAAAAAGAGCCGGCTGAGGACCTGTCGGCGGCCGAAGCGAACCACGCGCCCAGCCCCGTGCGGATCAGTACTCGAAACTCGCCTGCACCCCGACGCGGCGCGGCGCCCCCGGGCTGCCAGCGAAGATCTCCGGATTGATGAACTGGTCGTAGCGCCGGTTGGTGAGGTTGTGGCCGTAGAGCGCCACCGTCCAACCCTCGACGCGGTAGCGGATCTGCGCGTTGAAGAGCCCGAAGGCCTTCTGGGTGAACGTGGCCGTGTTGCGCTCGTCGTAGGAGGTGCTGCCGGTGGCCGCGTAGCTGGCGTTGACCGAGAGTGCCTGACTCAGGCTGACCGTGACCCCGGTGCGGAGGGTGTACTTCGGCACGAACGGAACCTGACGTCCGTTGACCTTAGTGCCGGCGGAGTCGGTGTGGTTTTCGAAGGTGGTCTGGGCGGTGCCCAATTGGACGTCCCACCACAGGTTTTCCACCGGGCTCCACATGAGCTTGGCCTCAACGCCACGGGAGGAGACTTCCTTGGCGTTCACGACCACGTAATCAGTGGAGTTCGGCACCGTGCGCTCGAATTGGTAGTCCTTGATGGTCGCCCAATAGCCAACGAAGCTGCCGCCGAAACGGCTGCGGGTGTCACCGAAGGTGATGCCGGCCTCGTTAGACCATTGGCGTTCGTCGCCAAAGCGGGCAAGGTTAGAATTGCTTGTAAAGCCGCTGAAGCCTTCTGGCTTCTTGCCCAAGGCGCTGCGGAAGATGAGGTTGGCGTTGGAGGAAAGGCCGTGCTGCAGACCGGCGCTGGCGGAGAACTCATTGCGGTTCTGGTCGCGCGTGAGACGGGGCTCCGGAGGAGTCGGGAAGCGGAAATTGTTCGAGCTCACCTTGGAGCGGTCGATCGAGGACGAGGTGTCCTCCACCCGAACGCCCAGCTTCAGCTGGGTTTTCGGCGCCAGCGGCTGATCGAGGGACCCGAAGGCCGCGACGTTCTTCTGCCCGATGGTGTACTGGGTGCGCTCGGTCTGGATGAACCCCGGCGGCACGAAGGCGCTCGGCGGCACCACAAACTCACGCTGGGCGTCGGAAGTCGTGTCGAGATCCGAGACGAACACGCCGGCGCGCCAGCGCGGCTGACCGGCGACGGCCTTGGACTCCACCCTCACCTCGTGGGTCCAAAGATCCTCATCCTGCACGACCCGGGAGTAAGCGAGGGGCAGCGGGGACAGATCCAGATCGGTGAGCGAGGGATCCAGTTTCCAGGACTGGCGGGCGGAAGTCGCGACCAGCGAACCCCAACTCAGCTGGCGGCGGAACTGCGCCGAATACTGGGTGCGCTCGACCTTGGTTTCACCGTTGAGGTTCGAGGCGACGGAGAAGCGGTCGGGGCTGAAGAGCGAGGTCAGCCGGGTGGCATCGTCGCTCGTCGTTTCATGCCGCAACGCCAGCCGGAGTTTGGTGGCGGAATCGGGCCGCCAGAACAGGGCGCCGCGCGCCGAAACGGACCGCCGATCGTCGGCGGTTTTCTTTTGTAACGAGTTGGTGATGAACCCCTCGCGCTCCTCAAGTCCGACGCCGACCGAGTAGCCGAAGCTGGGACTGAGCGGCCCTTCGAAAGAGGCCTGCGCGGCCGAAGAAGCGAAGGAGCCATAAGCAACTTGTAACTTGCCTTGATGGCGGTTGCCGGGTTCGCGGGTCCGGACTTCAATCACGCCACCAGCGGCGTTGCGCCCGTACTCCGTGCCCTGCGGCCCCGCCTTCACGGTCAGGCTCTCGATATTGAGCAAACCGCTCGGGTAAGCCGACACCGAGCCGCTCGGCACGTCGTCGATGTACAGCGCCACGCCGGGCGAGCTGAAGAAGATCGAGTTGGTCGTGCCGCGCAGCGCGATGACGTCGCCGAAGCCGCGGGTGTCGCTGTTGCTCACGAACAGGTTAGGCGCCGCGCCCGAGAGATCCTGCAGTTGCTGGATCCCATGCTGCTCCAAAAGGTACGGATTCAGCACCGCCGTCGCGGGCTGGATACGCAGCCCGTCAACGCCGAACTCGGCCTCCACCTTGAACGGTGTCATCACCGTGGTGCCGGCATCGGCGGCGATGAGCGCCGCGTGAGGCGCAAGCAAAAGCGCGGCGATCGCACGCGCGGCAGGGAGGGGTTTTTTACTGGGCATGATGACTAGGGAAACGGTGGAGAGGGACGGACAGACGACGTCTCTCGTCGCTTAATGGTTGCGAAGCCGTAAGGAATTGCGGCCGCCGCTGCAGGGGGCAAGCCCGTTCACGGCCGCTTAAACGCACCGTTCCGCTCAAAGCAGAGACAGCTGCTCTCCCGGACGGCGGAACGCGGCGGAGTTCAGGACGGGGCGGGCGCGGTCGAGGCCGTGGCGGCGCGCGGCGGCGGCGAACAGGGCGCGGATTTGTTCCGCGTGGATCCCCTCGCCCTTCATGCGCACGCCCCACTCGCTCACGTTGAGCTCGCCTCCGCGCATGTCACGCACCCGGTCCAGCACGCGCGCCGACTTGCCCGGCTCGTGCGCGGCGAGCCAGTCGCGGAAGATGTCCTTCACCGCATGCGGCAATCGCAGCACGAGGTAGCCGCCGAAAGTCGCGCCGGCGTCCGCCGCCGCGCGGACGATGCCCGGGATCTCATGCTCGGTGAGGCCGGGAATCACGGGCGCGATGAGCACGCCCACCGGCACCCCCGCCGCCGCCAACGCGCGGATGGCACGCAGGCGCGCCGCGGGGCGGGACGCGCGGGGCTCCAGCCGGCCCGCGAGATCGGTGTCCAGCGTGGTCACGGTCAACAGCACCATCGCGGCGTGATCCCGGGCGAGTTGGCCGAGGACGTCGGCATCGCGGCTCACGAGCGCGTTCTTGGTGACGATCGCGATGGGCTGGCGGAACTCCGCGCACACCTCGAGGCAGGCGCGCGTGAGGCGGAATCGCCGCTCGGCCGGCTGATAGCAATCGGTGGCGCCGCTGAGCGTGATCGATTCACCGCGCCACGAGGGTGAGAGCAGCTTCCCGCGCAGCAGGTCGGGCGCGCGGCGCTTCACCATGATGCGCGTCTCGAAGTCGAGCCCGCTGGAGAAGCCGAGGTACTCATGGTACGGCCGCGCGAAACAGTAGGCGCAACCGTGCTCGCAGCCGCGGTAGGGGTTGAGGCCCCAGGTGTACGGGACATCGGGGCTGTCGTTGCGGGAGAGGATCGATTCCGAGGCGTCGTCGTAAAACTCCGTGCGCGGGTGCGGGCCGGTCCCGTCGTCGTCCGGATCGGCCGCCGCCGCGTCGGGATCGGGCGCGAGGTGCAGCCGCGTGAAGCGGTTCGGCGGATTCGTCGTCGCACCGCGGCCCGGCGGGCCGGGAGGCGTGGTGGGTGACGAACTCATGCCCGCACCGTACGGAAAATCGTGGCGACGCCAGCGCGATTCGCCTTGGGTCGGGCCATGCCGCCGCCGCCGAGCCTCGCGAAGCCGATCACGCGGCTGGAAGGCACGTCGCCGGCCGTGGCCGCCGAGGATGCGGTGGCGGTCGAGGAGCCGCTGGAGATCCGTTTCGGCGGCCGCAGCGTGGCGGTGGTCATGCGCACGCCGGGCCACGACCGCGAGCTCGCGGCGGGCTTCCTCCTCACCGAGGGAATCATCCGCGGGCGCGACGACCTGCTCGACCTAGTGCGTTGCCGCGGGGAGTCCGGCGAGCCTTCGCCCAACCTGATCGACGCCGTGCCCGCTCCCGGCGTGATCCTGGACGAGGCGCGGCTCACGCGGCACCTGTTCACCGCCTCCAGTTGCGGCATCTGCGGGAAGGCCACGCTCGCCGCGATCCGCGGCCTTTTCCCTTCGTTACCGCCCTCCGCGCCGCCGCGGCGCGACGTCCTCGCGGCGCTGCCGGCAAGGCTCCGGGCGGCGCAGGCCGCCTTCACCGCGACCGGCGGCCTGCACGCCTGCGCGGTGTTCGACGCCGACGGCAACCTCGAGGGGGTGCACGAGGACGTCGGGCGCCACAACGCCCTGGACAAGGTCGTCGGCCGCGCGCTGCTCGACGGCCGCCTGCCGCTCGCGGGCCGGATCGTGCTCGTGAGCGGGCGGGTGTCATTCGAACTCATGCAGAAGGCGCTCGCGGCGGGCGCCGGCGGCGTGGCGGCGATCTCGGCGCCGACCACGGCCGCGGTGGAATTCGCGACGGAGAGCGGCCAGACCCTCGTCGGTTTTCTGCGTCCCGCGGGAGGCCCGGGCTCGCCGATGCGGATGAATGTTTACGCCGGCACCGTGGCCGGTTGATGGTGTCGGAACCGTCCGTGCGCCACCTCCGATTCCTTCTCTCCCTGCCGCTGCTGATTGCCGCCACCCCCCGCGCGGCCGAGTCGGAGAACCTCGCCGAGCGCAATCTCCGCCGGATCATCGACCGGCAGAAGGAGGTGTTCGCCGACGCCGCGAAGCAGGCGGACAACCTCGACGAAAGTGCGCTGAAGCGCCGTCTGCAGGAAATCTCGCACGACTACGAGGTGCTGCTGCGCGACAATCCCCGCTACGGGGCGGCCTATGCGGCCTACGGCCTGCTGCTGAGCAAGGTCGACATGCGCAAGGAGGCCGCGGCGATGCTGCTCAAGGCCAACGAGCTCGATCCCGACATCGCGATCGTGAAGAACCAGATCGGCAACCTCCTCGCGGAGGACGGCAAGCCGCTGCAGGCCGCGCCTTACTTCATCGCCGCCATCAAGCTCGAACCGGCCGAACCGCTCTACCACTACCAGCTCGGCACACTGCTGGTGGAGGCGCGGGACGAGTTCCTGAAAAACGGCCAGTGGACCCGCGCGACACTCGACGCCGCGGTGCTGGAGGCCTTCCGCCAGGCTTCCGAGCTGGCCCCCGGGCGCTTCGAATTCGCCTACCGGTACGCGGAATCCTATTACGATGTGGAAAAGCCCGACTGGGAGGCCGCGCTGAAACTCTGGAGCGCCTTGGAGGAGAAGGCGCCCACCGACATCGAGCGGCAGACGATGCGCCTCCACGCGGCCAACATCCTCATCAAGACCGGCCGCGCGGGCCACGCGCGCCTCCTGCTGGAGATGGTCACCGAACCCGGCCTGCAGGGGCAGAAGGACCGGTTGAAGCCGCTGCTGGAGAACGCGGCCAAGTGACGCGGCGGCCCGCGCCAAGTCTTGCCGAGGTCGCGGGGCCCCGCGCACCCTGACGCCGTCTCATGTCCCTTCTTGACCGACTCGAACGCGCCCTCGGGCGTTTCGCGCTTCCCAACGCGGGCCTGTACCTCGTCGCCGGGCAGGCGCTCGTCCTGCTGGCGGTGATGTTCCGCCTGCTCGACCCGGAGCGGCTCGACTTCGCGCCGGCGCTGGTGACCGAGGGCGGCGAGTGGTGGCGCATCTTCACATTCATGCTCCTGGTGCCGATGCCGGGCGGGACCTTCGGCATCGTGTTCACGGTGTTCGGCTGGTACATCTTCTACCTGATGAGCGGCGCGTTGGAGCACCATTGGGGCGCGTTCCGGTTCAATCTCTTCCTGCTGCTCAGCTACGGCCTCACCGTGGCGCTGTCGTTCCTCGCGCCGCTCCACGGCGTGACGAACTTGTTCATCCTCGGCTCGGTCTTCCTCGCGTTCGCGTTCCTGAACCCCGACTTCGAGCTCATGCTGTTCTTCATCCTGCCGGTGAAGATCAAGTGGCTCGCGATCATCACCTGGGCGCTGAACCTCGTGCAATTCGTGCGCGGTGACCTCGCGCTGCGCCTGCAGATCGCGGCGCCGGTGGTCACCTTCCTCGTCTTCTTCGGGCCCGACCTCCTGCTGCGCCTCCGCAGCGGTCGCCGGCAGGCGGAACGCCGCGCGGAACGGGCCGCCGAGGAAGTGCGGGCGCGCCACGTCTGCCACGTCTGCGGCCGCACCGACCGCACCAACCCGGAGCTGGACTTCCGCTACTGCTCCAAGTGCGCCGGTGACCAATGCTATTGCCCGGAGCACATCCAGAACCACGCGCACGTCGTGGCCCCCGATGAGGCGGCCCGCCGCTGATCCGCTCGCGGGCGCCGCGGAGCTCGCCACGCCGGGCGCCTGGCTGGCCTTCGCCACCGAGCTCCTGGAAAAAACCGGCGTCGCCCTGGGCCAGGTGGCGACCGACGCGCACGACGAGGCGCTCTACCTCATTCTCCGCACGCTGGAACTGCCGCTGGAAAGCGGGCCCGCCGTGCTGCGGCGCTCCCTGAAACCGGAGGAGCGCGCGAGGCTAGAGGCCGTCTTCCGAAGGCGTGTCGTCGACCGCGTGCCCGCCGCCTACCTGACGCGCGAGGCGTGGCTCGGGCCGCACCGGTTCTTCGTCGACGAACGCGTTATCATCCCGCGCAGCTATTTCCTGGAGCTTATCCCCGCCGCCCTCGCCGCTTTTTTGCCGCGGGGCACGCGTGTGCGCCGCGCCGTCGACGTCTGCACCGGCTCGGGCTGCCTCGCGATCCTGCTGGCGCATGGATTTCCGGAGGCGCAGGTCGACGCGTGCGACCTGTCGGCCGATGCGCTCGATGTCGCCCGCGTGAACGTGCGCGAGCACGGCCTCGCGGACCGCGTGCGGCTTTTCCGCAGCGACGTGTTCGATGCCGTGCCGCCGGCGACCTACGACCTGATCGTCAGCAACCCGCCCTACGAACCCAGCGCGCACGTCGACACGCAGGCGCCCGAGTTCGCCGCGGAGCCGCGGATGGCGCACGACGGCGGCCGCGACGGCCTCGTGATCATCCGGAAACTCATCCGCCAGGCGGCGACCCGCCTGGCGCCCCACGGCGTGCTCGCGATCGAGGTCGGCGGCCTGCACGCCGAGATCAACCGCGAGTTCGCCGCCCTTGGGCCGGAGTGGCTGCCGACGCAGGACGGCAGCGATTGCGTGGTCGTCTTCCGCGCCGCGGCGTTGGCGGCGGCCGGCA
This sequence comes from Opitutaceae bacterium, assembly GCA_046091745.1. Taxonomy (GTDB): domain Bacteria; phylum Verrucomicrobiota; class Verrucomicrobiia; order Opitutales; family Opitutaceae; genus ER46. The sequence goes on along the minus strand of JBJTCH010000397.1, from coordinate 3,765 downwards.
CGGTCACTCGTCCGCGCCCCAGCGCCAGCGCGGCCGCTCGCCCTTCCACCAGCAGATCGCCACAAGCACCGCGCTCGCGACGAGCACGGTGAGGAGGTACCAGCCGTTGTACCAGCCGGTGTGCCGGCCGGCGACGATGGCCGCGGCGATCAGGATCGCGAAGTAGGCGGCGAAGACCGCCACGCCCTGCCAGCGGCGCGGCACGCCCCAGCCCCAGCCGTAACGCTTGGCCGGGAACCAGGCTTCCTCGCGCGGGAGCGGCACGGCGGTCCCGCGGTTGGTCAGCGACGGAAGGACTTCGTGAAGTCCTCCGCGACCTGCTGCACGACCTTCTTCTCGTGCCGCGAGCCCGCGATCAGCTCGTTGAGCTTCTTCTCCCACGCGGCGCTGTCCATCGGCAGCTCGACGTTCTGGTTGATGAGCGACGAGTAGAGAAGGACGTTGGCGAGCTCGACCGAGCCCATGCCCTCGGCGCCGGGCGCGATGAGCGGCGAGCCGTCGAGGATGGCGTCGACGAAGTTCTGGATCAGCGTGCAGTGCGGGTTGCCGGCGTTGTCGAACGGGATCTCGACGTTCCACACCTCGGGCTTGGCGAAACCGCTCTTCGACGTGCGGCTGAACTCGACCATGTCGGCGTCGTTGCGCGTGAAGGTGATCCGGTTGTTCTCGAGGACCACCTTGCCACGCGTGCCGCAGATCTCGAAGCGGTTGGTGCCGGGAGCCTCGCCGGTGGACGAGATGAACACGCCGGCGGCCCCGTTGGCCCACTCCAGGTAGGTGGTGATGTTGTCCTCGACCTCGATGTTGTGGAACCGGCCGAGCTGGCAGAAACCGCGCACGCGCGCGGGCATGCCGCAGAGCCACTGGAGCATGTCGAGCTGGTGCAGGCACTGGTTGAGCAGCACGCCGCCGCCCTCGCCCTTCCACGTCGCGCGCCAGCCGCCGCTCGCGTAGTAGGCCTCGGTGCGGAACCAGTCGGTGATGATCCAGTTCACGCGCACGATCTCGCCGAGGTCGCCATTGCGGATGAGATTCCGGATCTTCAGGTAACGCGGCTCGACGCGCATCTGGAACATGCCGGCGAAAACCTGCTTCGGCCGCTCCTGCGCGGCCGCGATCAGGCGCTCGGCGTCGGCCTTGTGGGCGGAGATCGGCTTCTCGACCATCACGTGCAGCCCGGCCTGGAGGGCCTCGATGCCGAGCGAGGTGTGGAGGAAGTGCGGCGTGGCGATGACGATCGCGTCGATCTCGCCCGAGCGGATCATCTCGCTCGCGTCGGCGTACGTCTTCACCCCCGGCTTGCCCTTGAACGACTCGAGGCTCGGCGCGAACGCGTCGCTCACCGCCGCCAGCGTGCAGCGCGAGACCTTGTTCTCCAGCAGGTACCCGGTGTGGAACCGGCCGATGTTGCCCAGACCGACGATCCCGAGGCGGACGTTTTTCATAGGTGGACGCGGACTATCGCCGCGGTGAAAAACAACCGGCAACCACTTTCTGCGATGAGAGCGGCGCGGGCCGCGATTCCACCAAAACCGGCCGGCCGCCTACTAGGCGCGGGGCCGCGGAACTGCTACGCTGCGGGAAAATCCCCCGCCCCATGCCCCTGCTCCATTCGCTCCTCCGCGGCGCCTTCGCTGCGACCCTGTTCCTGCTCGCCGGTCGGTTCACCCTGCCGGCGGTCCGTGCGGCCGAAGGCCCGGCCGCATCCGGGATCGTCGAGGGTCGCGTGCTCCACGGCGGCAGCGGCGATTATCTGGAGAACGCCCGCGTCACCGTCGAGGGCACCAACCTCGAGGCCGCCTCGCGCTCCGACGGCGCGTTCACGCTGGCGCCGGTGCCGGCCGGGACGGCGCGCCTGCGCGTGTTCTTCACCGGGTTTGCGCCGCAAGTCTTCGCGGTGGACGTGCCCGCGGGGGCGACGGTACGGCGCGACATCACCCTGGCGCCGGCCGCGGGCCGGACGGGCGAGACGGTGCGGCTGGAGGCCTTCGCCGTCGCGGCCTCGCGGGAAATGGACGCCGCCGCGATCGCGATCAACGAGCAGCGCTTCGCGTCGAACCTCCGCACGGTGGTGTCGACCGACGAGTTCGGCACCGTGGCCGAGGGCCATGTGGGCGAGTTCATGAAGTTCCTGCCCGGGGTGACGATGGAGTACGCCGGCGGCAACGCGCGCGAGATCTCCATCAACGGTGCGCCGGCCGCGTACGTGCCGGTGACGGTGGACGGCTTCGGCCTCGCGAGCGCGGTGGGCAACGGCACGGGCCGAGCGGCGGCGGTCGACATGGTCTCGATCAACGGTCTCTCGCGACTGGAGGTCTCCTATTCGCCGACACCCGACTCCCCCGGCTCGGCGCTGGCGGGCTCGGTGAACATGGTCTCGCGCAGCGCTTTCGAGCGCGCGCGGCCGGTTTTCAACGGCAGCGCCTACGTGATGATGCGCGACAACCGCCGCGAGTTGCACCGCACTGCCATCCCGCGCGAGACGCGCACGCGGAAAGTCTATCCCGGTTTTGATTTCTCGTGGGTCGTGCCGCTCAACCGGAGTTTCGGCTTCAGCCTCTCGGGCGGCCGCACCACCCAGTACGCTGGGCAGGATTTCTCGCAGACCACCTGGCGCGGGACCGGCGCGGCGACCAACGGCGCCGCCTTCCCGCACACCACTCCCGACCGCCCCTACCTCACGGCCTACACCGTGCGCGGCGGCGGCAAGGAGACCACCCGCAACTCCGTCGCCGCCACCATCGACTGGCGCCTCGGGCCGCGCGACCGCCTCACGCTGGCGCTGCAGGCCTCCACGTTCGAGGAGAACTACAGCCAGCAGGCGCTCGCGTTCACCATCAACCGCGTGCTGCCCGGCGCGTTCTCGCCGACCTTCACGCGCGGCGACACCGGCGCCGGGGCCGGCACGCTCCAGCAGACCAACAACGGCACCTACCGCTTCAACCGCACCTACATGCCCACGCTCACGTGGCGCCACGATGGGCCCGCCTGGAAACTCGACGCCGGCGCCGGCCTCTCCCGCGCCCGCTACACCGGCGCCGACATCGACCGCGGCATGTTCCAGAACACCACCGCCCAACGCACCAACGTCGCGATCGCCTTCGAGGACATCTTCTACCTGCGGCCCGGCGCGATCAACGTGCGCGACGCGCTGACCGGCGCGGCCGTGGATCCGTTCAGCCTCTCCACCTACGCGCTCACCGGCACCACCAGCGGCGTCGTCGACTCCAACGACCGCCAGCGCACCGCGTTTGGCAACGCGCGGCGTGACTTCGGCGGCGCCGCGCCGTTCTCGCTCAAGACCGGCTTCGATGTACGCGAGGCGCGCCGCGACCTGCGGCCCGTGACGACCAATTACGCCTACGTCGGCGCCGACGGCCGCGGCAGCACGACACCCGTGGGCAGCGACGACGGCGCCGCGCCCTACTGGGCGACCGCGCTCTCGGAGCGCGCGCTGCCGTGGGGTTTCCCGGCGGCCCAATGGGTGAGCCAGGCGAAGACCTGGGAGGCTTACCGCGCGAATCCGGCCCTGTTCACGATCGATCAAAACGCGCTGTACCGGAACCGCGTCGGCTCCTCCAAGTTCGCGTCCGAGGTCGTGTCCGCCGCCTACCTGCGCGGCGACCTCGCGCTGCTCGACCGCCGCCTCCGGATCGTGGGCGGCCTCCGTGCGGAACAGACCAACATCGACGCCGAAGGGCCGTTCACCGACGTCACGCGCAATTACCAGCGCGACGCCGCCGGCCGCGTCGTGACGGTCGCCAG
>JBJTCH010000396.1:0-3488 GCA_046091745.1 Opitutaceae bacterium | reverse complement strand
GCCCCGCGACGGCGCCGGCTCGACTGACGTCGGCGATGTGAGCTGGAACGTCCCGACGGTCGGAGTGCGCACCGCCACTTGGGCGCCCGGCACCCCGGGACATAGCTGGCAGGCGGTCGCCTGCGGCGGCACCTCGATGGGACTTAAGGGAATGAACGTGGCCGCCAAGGTGCTCGCCGGCACCATGATCGACCTGTTCTCCGACGCCGCCGCGATCAAGGCCGCGCGTGCCGAGCTCGAGAAACGCCGCGGCGCGGACTTCCGCTACGAGGCCGTGATCGGCAACCGCGCCCCGCCGCTCAACTACCGCGACTAGGCGCCCGCCCGCCGATGTCCGCCGCCCCGCTGCTCATCCATCGTCCCGCGGGGGCGTCCGCGCCGCTTGTCTTCGATTCGCCCCACAGCGGCATCGATTATCCGTCCGACTTCGCGCCCGCCGCCTCGCGCCAGCAGATCGCGACGACCTGGGACGCGCACGTCGACGCGCTTTTCCGCGGGGTGACGGAAGCCGGCGCCGTGCTCATCGCGGCGACTTTCCCGCGCGCCTACCTCGACGCCAACCGCGCGGCCGACGACATCGACCCGGAACTCCTCGCGGAACCGTGGCCGGAATCGGTCGCCTTGAGCGATCATGCGCGCCGGGGCATGGGTCTGATCCGGCGCTACGCCTTGCCCGGCGTTCCGATGTACCACCGGCGCCTCTCCGTGGCCGAGGTGCGCCGGCGGATTGAGGATTTTCACCGTCCCTACCGCGAGGCGTTGCGCGGCGAGATCGACGCCGCGGCCGCTCGCCACGGACGCGTGTGGCATTTCAACTGCCACTCAATGAAGTCCCGCGGCAACGCCATGAATACCGACTCCGGCCGCGCGCGACCGGACTTTGTGATCGGCGACCGCGACGGCACGTCGGCCGATCCCGCGGTCACCCGCTGGGTGGCTACGCATTTCTCCGGCCTCGGCTACCGCGTGCAGGTGAACGATCCTTATCGCGGCGCGGATATCGTGCGCGCGCACGGCGATCCGTCCCGCGGGCGCTGCAGCGTGCAGATTGAAATCAATCGCGCGCTCTACATGGAGGAGGCGACCTGCGAACCCGGGCCGGGCTTCGGGCGCCTGCAGGATCATCTCGCCGGCTTCGCGCGCGCCGCGGCCGCGCAGCTCGGGTCTGCCCGCGTCTGACTTTCCCCATGGATCACCCCGCTGAGCCGGCTCCGGCACGAACTTTTTTCCAGCGTCAGCTCGCGCGGGTGGAACGCCTGGGTAATCTCCTGCCGCATCCCGCGACACTCTTCCTGCTACTGGCCGCGCTCATGGTGGTGTTGTCGTGGCTGCTCAGTATCGCGGGGGTCGGCGTCGAGCATCCGGTCACCCACAAGACTGTCGGCGCGGTGAACCTGCTGTCCGTCGACGGGCTGCGCCGCCTGATCACTGGGCTGCTGCCGAACTTCATCAACTTCGCGCCGCTGGGCCCCGTGCTCGTCTGCCTGCTTGGCTTGGCGGCCGCCGAACACTCCGGCCTGCTGGGCGCGTGTGTGCGCTTGGTGGTGAATCGCACGCCGCGGCGCTGGCTCACGTGGGTCGTCGTCGGCTGCGGCGCGATGTCCCACACGGCGGGCGACATCGGCTACGTGCTTCTGCTGCCGCTCAGCATGGCGCTGTTCCACGCGCTGGGTCGGCATCCGCTCGCGGGGCTCGCCGCCGCGTTCTCCGGGGTCTCCGGCGGGTTCGCCGCCAACCTGCTGATTTCCACCAGCGATGTGGTGCTCGCCGGCCTCACGCAGGAGGCCGCGCGGATCGTCGACCCGAAATACACGGTCAACGCCATGGCCAATTACTACTTCCTCGGCGCCTCCGTCCTCCTCGTGACGGCGCTGGGGGCGTTCGTGACCGAGCGCTTGGTGGAGCCGCGGCTCGGTCGCTACGAGGGCGAGGCGCCGGCGCAGGACCTGCAGCCGCTTTCCGCCGCCGAGCGGCGCGGGCTGGCTTGGGCGCTGGGCGTGTTCGTCGCCCTGGGCGCGCTCGTCGCGGCCGGCCTGATCCCGGAGGGCGGCGTGCTGCAGGACCCCGCCAAACCCGGGTTCATCAACTCCTATTTCATCAAGGGTCTGGTGTTTTTCATCTTCGTGCTCGGGCTCGCCCCCGCGGTCGCCTACGGGCTCGCGACGGGCTCGATCCGGCGTGACGTCGACGTGTACCGTGCGATGCAGCGCACGATGGAACTCGCCGCGCCGTACCTGGTGGTCGTGTTTTTCATCGCCCAGTTCGTGAACCTCTTTGGGTGGTCCAACGTCGGCGTGATCCTCGCGGTAAAAGGCGCCGCGGTGCTCCAATCGCTGCAGCTGGGTCCGATCACTTTGATCGTTGGTCTGATCCTGTTGACCGCGGCGACCGACATCTTCCTCGGCTCCGCCTCGGCCAAGTGGGCGATCCTCGCGCCGGTGTTCGTGCCGATGTTCATGCTGCTCGGTTACTCGCCCGAGATGACCCAGGTCGCCTACCGCGTGGGGGACAGCCTGATGAACGTGGTTACACCGCTCGCCTCGAACTTCCCGCTGGTTTTGATGTTCGCTCAACGGTACGCGCCGAAGGCGGGTATCGGCACGATGGTCGCCCTGATGTTGCCTTACTCGCTCACGTTCACCGTCGGCTGGACGTTGATGCTCGTGCTTTGGCTGCAGGCCGGTTGGCCGATCGGTCCCGGAGTCACCATGCTGCTCCGCCCGTAGGCGACGGCTTAACCGGGAAAACAAAAACCCCCGCGGGTGGCGGGGGTTCGGGCAACGACCGGTGGCGCGGGGCGCCGCGAGGTCACTTCTTGGCCGGCGGCGGCTGCGGGGCGGCGGCGGCCTTGATGTCGAGGAGTTCGACGTCGAAGACCAGCGTCGAACCGGGCGGGATGCCGGGGCGGCCGTCGTCGCCGTAGGCGAGGTGGGGCGGGACGTACAATTTGATCTTACCACCCTTGTTCATCTTCTGGATGCCCTCGGTCCAGCCGGCGATGACCTGGTCGAGCGGGAACTCGGCGGGCTCGCCGCGTTTCACGGAGCTGTCGAACTCGGTACCGTCGATCAGCTTGCCGGTGTAGTGCACACGCACGGTCTCGGTGGCCTTCGGGGACGGGCCGCTGCCGGGGGTGACGATCTCGTAGCGGAGGCCGCTTGGCAGCTCGACGACGTTCTTGTTCTCCTTGAGCTTGTTGAAGAAGTCCGTGTTCACCGCGAGGTTCTTGGTCTTCAACTTGGCCACGTAGGCGGCCTGCTTCTTCTGCATGAAGTCGTCCATGAGCGGCCCGATCTTCTCCAGCTCGAAGGGCGAGTCCTTGCCTTCGGCGGCGTTCCGGAAGCCCTTCATCAGCGTGTCGAGCTCGGCGGCGCTGAACTCGAGCTCGGTGAGGCCGACGCGCTTGCCGATGAACCAGCCGAATTCCTCGATCAGCTGCGCGTCCGTGAACGCGGGCTTGGCCGGGGCCGCGGCCGGGGCGGGGGCCG
>JBJTCH010000395.1:0-6580 GCA_046091745.1 Opitutaceae bacterium | reverse complement strand
TTCCACCACGGAGCGCCAGACCGCGTTGGTCGCGAGCCGGCCCTCGGAGAAAAGCTTGTTGAGGCGAACCAGCTCCTGGTCGACCACGCGGCCCGCGCCGATGTTCTCGTGACCCACCTCGCTGTTGCCCATCACGCCGTCGGGCAAGCCGACATCGGGCCCCGAGGCGCGGACCAACGTGCGCGGGCTGCCGGCGCGGAGCGCGTCGTCGCAGGGCTTGCGCGCCTGCGCCACGGCGTTGGTGGCGTCGAGGGAACGGTCGGGGTTCTGACCCCAGCCATCGCGGATGACGAGGAGGACGGGCGGACGGGAGGAAGACATGGCGGAAAAGGAAAATCGTGCACACCGGCCCGCGCGGACAAAAGGCAATTCTCCGATGAAAACCCCGCGCGCCGCGCCACCCCCAACGCACGGCTGATCCGGACTACGCGTCCTTCTGCCGACTCAACGACCGCCGCCTGTAAGACCCTGATGTTCGGGTTGAAATTGCGGAAGCTCCGCCAGCCTCCGCCGAGCCTACGGCTGGCAGGCCCTGGGTGCCGAAGCCCGAGGGGCGAAGTTGGGCGAATTATCGAAAGCCGAACGCCCGTCAGACTTCGCTCGAAGAGCTTCGGATGGCATAGCCATCCCGCGATTATGTACGGGGTGGCGTCATCCGGACAGAGGCGCGAGGCGAAGGATGAGATTGCCCCGATTTGACGGACACGGGGATGGGCGAAACCTGCCACCCTGGGCGAACCGGCGGCGATTTAGCCTGCCGGTTTTCCCGCTGGTCGCCGCCCTGTCCGAGCGGCACTTTTTTCGCATGCCCCTCCGCCCCCTCGCACTCATCCCGTGCGCGTTACTTGCCCTCACCGTCGTCACCGCCGCGCCGGCCGCGGCACCTGCTCGGCCGAACATCCTGTTCGTCCTCTCCGACGACCAGAGCTATCCGTTCCTGTCGTGTTACGGCGACGCCAACGTCCGCACGCCGAACATCGACCGGCTCGCGCGGGACGGGATGCGCTTCCACCGCTTCTTCACCGTCGCCCCCCAATGCGTGCCCTCGCGCGCCGGTTACCTCACCGGCCGCTCGGCAGTGGCCGCGCGCATGACGCGCTTCTCCGCGGCGCTGCCACGCGATGAAGTCACGTTCCTGGAGATCCTCCGCCAGCAAGGCGGCTACCACACCGGCATCGCCGGGCGATGGTTCCACCTCGATGGTTCCGCGCGGGGCGGTGCGGCGATCAGCACGATCATGGAACGCCACGGTCTGCGGACGTTCGCGGACCGCGTTGATTACCTGCGGACCGGTTCCGACGACCAGGCCGTCGAGCAGACGGAAGAGTTTCTCCAAGGCGTGCCCGCCGGGAAACCCTTCGCCCTCTGGCTCAATTTCAGCGATCCACATCACGCGTGGAACGCACCGGCGGAGTACCGCCCCTCGCCCGCCTCTCTTAAATTGCCCCCGCACTGGCCCGATCTGCCGGGGATGCGCGAGCAACTCGCCGATTACTGCGCCGAGGTGAACCGCGTCGACGCCACGATGGGCCGCGTGCTGACGATCCTCGAACGCCTCGGGCGCGCCGCGGATACGCTGGTCGTTTTCGCCGGCGACAACGGCGCCGCCCTGCCGCACGGCAAGGGCTCGCTCTACGATCCCGGTTGCAACGTACCGCTCGTCATCCGCTGGCCCGGCGTCGTGAGGCCGGACGGGGAATCCCGCACGCTGCTGAGCGGCGAGGACATCGCGCCGACGCTGCTGGCCGCGGCCGGGCTAGCCCCCGGCCCGCGCATGAGCGGCGTGAATTTCCTGCCGTTGCTTCGCGGCGAGACGTTCACCCCGCGCCGCCACGTGTTCACCGAACGCGGCCCCCACGGCACCGCGCCGGTCACCGTGAACATGCGCAACAGCGGCTACGACCTCTCCCGCGCCGTGCGCTCCGATCGCTACAAGTTCATCTACAACTGCACGCCTTGGATCCCCTACTCTCCGGTCGACTCCGCCGGCGGAGCCGCCTGGCGCGAGATCACCGCCGCGCACGCCGCGGGCAAACTTTCCCCGGGTATCGCCGCCACGTACTTCTCGCAGCCGCGACCGGTCTACGAGCTTTACGACCTCGAGGCCGATCCCTCCGAGCTGAAGAATCTGAGCGGCAGTCCGGCGCTGCGGGAAGTGGAGCAGGGCCTGCGCGTCGCCCTGGCGGAAAAGATGATCCTCGATTGGGATTATCTCCCCCTCCCCGACGTCGATTCGCTTGCCGCCGGCGACTCCTCCTCCCCGAAGAAGTCCAAGAAGAAAAGATAACCCCATGCACCTCCGTCGTCTCCTGTCCCTCCTCCTCGCGTTCGCCGCGACCGCGTACGCCGCCGAGCGGCCGAATTTCGTCGTCATCAACATCGACGATCTCGGCTACCGGGAAATCGGCCCGTGGGGTTCCAACAACCGCACACCGCACCTCGACCGCATGGCGGCCGAGGGGCGCAAACTCCTCAGCCACTACGCCGCACCGGTCTGCTCGCCGTCGCGCGCGTCGCTTCTCACCGGCTCCTATCCGAAGCGCGCCTTGCCGATCCCGCACGTCCTCTTTCCGGGCGCATCCATCGGCCTGAACCCCGAGGAGGTCACCGTGGCGGAAGTCCTGCGGGGCGCCGGTTACGCGACCGGCTGCATCGGGAAGTGGCACCTCGGAGACCAGAAGCCGTTTCTCCCCCTGCAGCAGGGCTTCGAGATGTACTACGGCATCCCCTACTCCAACGACATGGGCCCCGGCGCCGAGGGCGTGAAGAGCAACTTCGGCGCGCCACTCCCCAACTCCAAGGGCACGGCGAAAAAAGCCGCACCCGCCGCCGAGGACGACGGCACCGGCATCCGCGCCGGCCAGCCCCCGCTGCCGCTGATGGAAGGCAACACCGTCGTGGGACGCGTCCGCGCCGCCGACCAGACCGAGTACACCCGCGTCTACACGGAGCGCGCCGTCTCGTTCATCCGCGAGCGCCGTGACCGCCCGTTCTTTCTCTACCTCGCGCACAACGCCGTCCACTTCCCGCTCTATCCGCACGCCGACTTCCGCGGCAAATCGCCCAACGGCCTGCTCGGCGACTGGATCCAGGAGGTCGATTGGAGCGTGGGACAAGTGCTCGAAACCCTCCGGACCCTCGGCCTCGACCGCCGCACGTTGGTGCTGTTCGTGTCCGACAACGGCGGTCCGGTGAACCAGGGCGCCACCAACACGCCCCTCCGCGGCAGCAAGGGCTCCACACTCGAGGGCGGTATCCGCGTGCCCGGACTCGCGTGGTGGCCCGGCACCATCCCCGCCGGAACTTCCACCCCGGCCATCACCGCCATGTGCGATATCCTGCCGACGCTCGCCTCGCTCGCCGGCGCGCCGCTGCCCGCGGGTCGTCGCCTCGATGGCGTCGATCAATCGCCGATCCTGAAGGGCGATCCCAAGACGCACCCGCGCGACTCCTTTCTTTACCACCGCGGTTTCACGCTCGAGGCAGTGCGCTCCGGCGCATGGAAACTCCATCTCGCAAAAGGGGAGCTCTACCACCTGGATACAGACATTGGCGAGGCGCGCAATGTCGCCGCGGAGAACCCCGACATTGTCCGCCGCCTCACCGAGATAGCCACCGCCACCGACGGTGATCTTGGCCGCGACGGCGTCGGCCCCGGCTGCCGGCCGCTCGGACGCGTGGCGAACCCAGCCCCGCTGATCGCCGCCGACGGCACGGTGCGCGCCGACGCCGTCGGCCCCAAGCCGAAGTTTCCCTGAAACTTCCTCCATCCCCGCCCGACGCGGCCCGATTTGGTCACGTATGAAGTGACCAAATCGGGGACGCTTCAGAGCGGCAGGTAGGTGACGGAGTTCGTCAGGAGCATCGTGATGAAGACGAGGGCCATCACGAGAGGGCCAAGGTAGATCCGGCCGGTCAGAGCAAAGAACGCCCGATGAAAGAACGGCAGGAAGAACATCATCGGGACGACGCCGAAAAGCAGGTTCACGTAGAGCCAGCCGTCCGTCCAATAGACGGTACCGGTGCGCGCGAACGTCGCGTACTGGATGAGGATGATGAACAGCAGCCCGAGCGAGTTCGCGAGTCCCGCCCAGAGCCGGCCGCGCCACTCGGGCTGGCCCGCGAAACGCAACCCGGCATTCGCCCGGAGGGAATTCGAGACGAAGAACACCACGAAGCACGGCAGATACATCGCGAGTTGCGGGAAGACCACTGGTTCGAGCGGACGCGCGCCGAGGAAGGTGAAGCGATAGTCGACGTGCCAAACGGCGTGGACTACCCCGAGCACGGAGAAAAATCCGAGGTAGACCGCCAGCGCCAGCAACCCGGTGCGCACCAGATCCCCAGCGCTTATCCCCACGCCCCAATTCGCCGGCTTGGCACCACGGCTCCGGCCGAAGAAGAGATAAACGCCCAGGAAGAGCGCGAAGCCGACCAGCCCGTTGATGAAGGCCCACATCATGACGGCGTTGTTCATGCGCTGCGGGAAAAACCACGTGGGCTCGCGGTTGGAGGCCGCCTTGAACACCTGTTGCGATAGCTCGCAAAGCGGGATGTACGTCGCGCAGGCGATCGCGGCGCCGGTCACGAACACGCCCCAATGCACCCAGCGACCCGCGCCCGCCGGGGCGGGTGAAGCCGGCGGCACCGGCCGCGCGATCCGCGCGAAAAACGGGATCCCGAGCAGCAGCCGCGCGAACGGCACCAGCGCGAGCAACGCCGCGACGAGCGCCACCAGGCCGCACAGGTCTTTCCAAAACCAGATCTGGTCCGCGGGCGGCGGCGCGTCCTTCAGCCCGAAAACGTGGATGAAAAAATCCAGCTGGTTCGCGGTCGACTCACGCTCGTAGGGCTGCAGCGGATGGATAACGCGCTCGTTGAACACGACGCGGAGGCTCCGCGTCGTGACGTCACCGTAATAGCGGCCGGGCTCGATCTCGCCAAGCCGCGGCTCGGTCTTCGCGCGCCCCGAGTTGACCAACCGCAGCGCCTCGGGTGCGCGGCGCATGTCACCGTGCCCGAGTTCATTCCGATAGGCACCCTCGTCGTGGAGCGCGTAGCTGATGCCGACGTTGGAGCGCACGTCGCGCAGGACGTTGTCGGTGAGCGTGAGCACGTAACCCGAGACAAAAACCGAATGCAGCACGCTCGGCCGCCCGGCCGCCTTCGCCTGCTTGCCGAAGAAACTCGCCCCGCGGATCGCCGCATTACCGCCCGCTGAATGGCCCGTCGCCGCGATGCGCGTCTTGTCGACGTAGTTCAGCGCCGGGGTCGAAGCCGCGTACTCCACGACCGCGAACATCCCGTAACCCTCGGTGGTCGCGGCCTGCGTGCTGAGCGACGCGCTCGAGGAGCCCTGTGCATACGGATCGATCGCGATCGCGACCACGCCGCGCCGCGCCAGCTCGATGGCGATGTTGGCCAGCGTTTCCTTCGTCCGCTGGAAACCCGGCACCACGACGACGAGCGGCGCCGGCGACTCCGGGGTGGCGGTGCGCGGACGATAAAGGTCCGCGGCGACCCACTGGCCGTTCTGCGTCGGCAGTGTGAATCCGGTGACCTCGACGCGCCCGCCGGAGGTCTGGACCAGCGAACCGCACCAGCTCGCGGCGGCGATGACCGCGAGCAACAGGAGCAACCAACGGCCCGCGCGGACGGCCGATCCCGGCGGCTTCACCGGATAGGTTTCAGTGCTCAAGGTCTGATGCCGTTCGGTCCGCGCCGGCGCTACATCCGGCAGATGAGGAGCTCGCGCTCGAACAGCATCTCCTTCGGGAGCCGGTCGCGGAGATCAAGGAAGAGCTCCTCGTGTCCTATCACCTCCGCGCGCCAGAGGGAACGGTCGAACTCCTGCAGGGCCTCGAAGTTTTCGCGGGAATAATCCAGTCCGGTCCAGTCGAGATCATCGTAACGCGGCATCCAGCCGATCGGGGTCTCGCGCCCGAGCGCGCGGCCGCGGGCGCGGTCGACGATCCACTTGAGCACGCGCATGTTCTCGCCGAAGCCGGGCCAGAGGAAGCGGCCGTCGGCGTCCTTGCGGAACCAGTTCACGTGGAAGATGCGCGGCGTCTCGCGGAGCCGCTTCTGCATCATGATCCAATGGCGGAAATAATCGCCCATGTGGTAGCCACAGAACGGCAGCATCGCCATCGGGTCGCGCCGCACCTTGCCGAGCGTGCCGGCGGCCGCGGCGGTCATCTCCGAGCCCATCGTCGCGCCGAGGTAGACGCCCGAGCTCCAATTGAACGCCTGGTAAACCAACGGCATCGTGGTGGCGCGGCGGCCGCCGAAGATGATCGCGCTGATCGGGACGCCCTCCGGATTTTCCCACGCGGGGTCGATCGTCGGGCACTGCGAGGCCGGCGCGGTGAAGCGCGCGTTCGGATGGGCCGCCTTGGCGCCGGTGGCGCGGGCGATCTCCGGCGTCCATTCCTTGCCCTGCCAGTCGGTGAGCCGCGCGGGCTGAGTCTCGGTCATGCCCTCCCACCAGACCCCGCCCTCGGGCGTGAGCGCGACATTGGTGAAGATCGTGTTGCGCGAGAGCGCCGCCATAGCGTTCGGATTGGTCTTCACCGAGGTC
>JBJTCH010000394.1:0-3563 GCA_046091745.1 Opitutaceae bacterium | reverse complement strand
CCGTATGCGTCACGACCTTCGACGAGCTCGCCACCGCCCGGGAGCGGACCGACGGAGCGCTCCGCGCCCTCGCCGCCGCAGGCCTGCCGGAGAAGACCTTTTTCCGCGCCCCGATGCGCACGCCGGACATCCCGGGCTCGTTCGACGCCGTCACCACGCTGCTCACGCGACAGGGCTCCGTGCGCCACTGGCTCGTCTGCGGCTTCAATGACAACGCCGTGCTCGGCGCCGTCCGCGCGCTCGAGGGCGCCGGCATCGGCGCCGACCGCGCCGTGGCCGTCGGTATCAACGGCACCGATTGCAGTGTGGAGTTGGAAAAACCGAAGCCGACCGCCTTCCACGGTTCGATGCTGCTGTCGGCCAAGGACCACGGCTACCGCACCTGCGAGATGATGTTCCGCTGGATCCGGGACGGCGTGGAGCCGCCGCTCGACACCCGCACCACGGGGGTGCTGATCACCCGCGAAAACTTCCGCCAGGTGCTGCGCGAGCAGGGCGTGCGCGAATGAGCGGCGCCGCGACGCCATCGCCCTCCGCCCAGCCGGCGCTCGCTTTCGCCGGCGTGGGGATGGAATTCCCCGGCGTACGCGCGCTCGATGAGGTCTCCTTCGACGTGCGCGCCGGCTCGATCCACGCGCTCATGGGCGAGAACGGCGCCGGCAAGTCCACGCTGCTCAAGATCCTCAGCGGCGCCCACCAGCCGACGAGTGGCGAGGTGCGCATCGACGGCCGCCGCGTGGAATTCGCGGACACGTCCGCGGCGCTGGCCGCCGGCGTGGCGGTGATCTACCAGGAGCTCCACCTCGTGCCCGCGATGTCGGTCGCGGAGAACCTCTTCCTCGGCCACCTGCCGGCGCGGCTCGGGATCGTCGACCGCGCGAGACTCGCCACCGATGCCCGGCGCCAGCTGGAACGGGTCGGCGAGGACATCAACCCCGACTCTCCCGTCGGCGAACTTCCGCTCGCCCAGCGGCAGATGGTTGAGATCGCCAAGGCCCTCACGCGCGGCGCGCGCATCATCGCCTTCGACGAACCGACAAGCAGCCTGTCCGAACGCGAGGTGCGGCGGCTGTTTGCGATCATCCGCGACCTGCGGGCCCGCGGCTGCGCCATCCTCTACGTTTCGCACCGGATGGAGGAGATTTTCGCGCTCTGCGACCGCCTCACCATCCTGCGCGACGGCCGCCACGTGGAGACCGCGGAGCTCGCCGCAATGACGCGCGACGGTGTCGTCGAGCGCATGGTCGGCCGCAAACTCGCCGACATCTATCGCCACGAGACCCGGCCGCCAGCCGGTCCCGGCCTCACGGTCGAGGCCCTCACCGGCCCCGGGCTCTCCGCGCCGTGCACGTTCTCCGCTTCCGCCGGCGAGATCCTCGGCATCTTCGGTCTCGTCGGCGCCGGCCGTACCGAATTGCTGCGACTGATCTACGGCGCCACCCGATCCACCGGTGGCACGCTGCGCGTGGGAGGCGAAGTGGCGGAGATCCACGGTCCGCGCGACGCCCTGCGCGCCGGCATCGTCCTTTGCCCCGAGGACCGGAAGAAGGAGGGCATCGTCCCCGTGCGGTCGGTGCTTGAGAACCTGAACCTCAGCGCCCGTCGCCGCACTGCCCACGCTGGAATCCTGATCGACGAGGCGTGGGAGCAGCGCAACGCCGAGGAACGCATCACCCAATTGCGCGTGCGCACGCCGTCGGCCCGCGCGCTCATCCGCACGCTTTCCGGTGGCAACCAGCAGAAGGTCATCCTCGGCCGCTGGCTGTCGGAGACCGTCCGGGTCGTGCTGCTCGACGAGCCCACGCGCGGCATCGACGTCGGTGCGAAGAGCGAGATCTACGCCATCATGCAGCAGCTGGCCCGCGAAGGGGTTTGCGTCGTGATGGTCTCCAGCGAACTGCCCGAGGTCCTTGGCATTTCCGACCGCATCCTGGTCATGCGCGGGGGCGCCATCGCGGCGGAGGTCGTGCGCGCCGACGCCACCGAGGCCGCACTGCTCAAGCTCGCCCTGCCCGTGGAGACCGCGGTCGCGACCGCATGAACGCGCCCGCCCACCACGGTTTCGCCGCCGCCTTCGCGCGCGCCGGCATGCCCTTGGTGCTGCTGGTGCTGTTCGCCGGGTGCGCACTGGGCATCGATAACTTTCTCAGCGTCGCCAATCTCCGCGGGCTCGCCCTCGCCGTCTCAATGACCGGCATGGTCGCCTGCACGATGCTATTCTGCCTCGCCGCGGGGGATTTCGACCTGTCGATCGGGTCTGTCGTCGCCGGCGCGGGCGTCATTGCCGCGGTGGTGATGAATCGCACCGGTAGCATCGCGGCCGGGATCGTCGCCGCGTTGGGGTTCGGACTTGTCGTCGGGTTGGTGAACGGGTTGGTCGTCGCGCGGCTGGGGATCAACGCGCTCATCACCACCCTCGCCTCGATGCAGGTCGTGCGGGGCCTCGCGTTCATCGTCTCGGGCGGATCGGCGGTCGGCATCGCGGCCGAGCCTTTCTTCGCCCTCGGGGGCGGCATCGTCGCGGGCGTACCCATCCCGGTGTGGATCACCGCAGCCTGCTTCGTCGCGGCCGGCTTCACGCTCAACCGCACGGTCTTCGGTCGCGACACGCTCGCGGTCGGAGGGAACGCCGAGGCCGCGCGGCTCGCCGGCATCGACGTCGCGCGCGTCAAGGTCGCCCTCTTCGCGACGCAGGGCGTGATGGCGGCGTTCGCCGGCGTCGTGCTCGCCTCGCGGGTCACCAGCGGACAACCCAACACCTCGGTCGGCTTCGAACTGGAGGTGATTTCCGCCTGCGTGCTCGGCGGCGTGTCGCTCTCCGGCGGTGTTGCCCGCGTCTCTCACGTGATCTCCGGCGTGCTCATCCTCGGCATCGTGCAGAACGCGATGAACCTCCTGAACGTCCCGACCTTTTGGCAGTACGTCGCCCGCGGCCTCATCCTCCTCGCCGCCGTGCTCCTCGACCGCTGGAACCACCTCCGCCGGGAGTAGACCGCGCCAACCTTTTGGCCGAAGCGCGAGGTGCGAGTCACCGGCGCGGGAACGTTTCACCCGCCGCGCAGCCTCGAAGCGGACGCACGATCCAGGTGCAAGGAACAGTCGGGGTGATTCTGCAGCGCGGAGGAAGGGCAAGCGGTCGTGACCGGCCCCTCGACCGCCGCCTGGATCGCGACCGCCTTGCGCAGATCCGGCGCCGTCACGATCACCCTCCGCGCCCGCTGCACTTCGCGGATCGACATCGACACGGCCCGCCGCGGCACTTCCTCGAGCCGGCCGAACCACCCCTCCCCGAGTTGCTGCCGGCGGCACGCCTCGTCGAGGTCGACCACCAGATAGGGATCGGTCGTCTCGAAGTCGGCCGGCGGATCATTGAAGGCGAGGTGCCCGTTTTCACCGATGCCGGCGAGGCAGAGATCGATGGTCACTCCGGAGATAAGTGCCGCAAGCCGGGCGAGTTCAGACGCCAGATCGCCCGCATCTCCCCGCACCGGGATGAACTCCGGACGCACCGGCAGTTTCTCCAGGAAACGCTCGCGCAGATACCGGCGGAAGCTCGCCGGATG
>JBJTCH010000393.1:0-27960 GCA_046091745.1 Opitutaceae bacterium | reverse complement strand
CGCTTGGGTTCGCCCAGCCCGGCAAGGACGAGACCTCGCTGCGCGCCGCCGCCGCGGCGATCCGCGCCAAGCTCGACGTCGCCACCGTCGTCATCCACCCGACCGAATCGGCCGCGTGCGCCACGGCCGCCGGCACCGCGTTGGTGCCCGGGCCGTTCACGGACCGTCCTCTGATCACAACCGGCGCGGGCGACCACTTCAACGCCGGCTTCGCCACCGGCGCGGTGATGGGCCTCGACGCCGAGGGCTGCCTCGCGCTCGGCGTATCCACCAGCGGACACTACGTCCGCACCGGGGAAAGCCCGACCCTAGAGCAACTCGAAACCTTCCTCGCCAACTGGCGCTGACCGCCGCACCCTTCCGCCATGCCTCTGAAGCAAAAACCGTCCGGCCGGCTTATCTCATTCGAGGGCTCCGAGGGCTCAGGCAAGTCCACCCAGATCGCGCGTCTCGCCGCGCATTTTCAGGCGATGAAGCGTGAGGTGGTAACCACGCGCGAGCCCGGCGGCACCGAGATCGGCGAGCAGATCCGCAACATCATCGTGCACAACTCGCGCGGCGACGAGATGTGCGCCGAGACCGAGCTCCTGCTGTTCACCGCGGCGCGCGCGCAACTCGTGCGCGAGGTCATCGCGCCGGCGCTGCGCCGTGGCGCGCTCGTGTTGAGCGACCGCTGTCTCGACTCCTCGACCGTTTACCAAGGCATCGGCCGCAATCTCGCCGCCGACCCCGTCAACCAGATCAACCGCTTCGCGGTCGGCAACGTGATGCCCGACCTCACGCTCGTCCTCGACGTGCCGGAGTCCGTCAGCCTCGCCCGCCTGAAGCAGCGCGCCTCCGACCTGCCCGACCGCATGGAGCGCGAGAACGTCGATTTTTACCGCAAGGTACGGGAGGGCTACCTCGTGCTCGCCCGCGGCATGCCGGAACGCTTCGTCGTCATCGACGGCACGCGCGACCAGGACTGGATCGAGAAGACGATCCGCGCCGCCGTCACGGAGCGCCTCAAGTAGCCGACGTCCGTCTCATGCCCGCCGCCGCCCCCTGGCCGCCTCGCCTCGCCGGCACCCCCGCGGTCGCCGTCATCGAGCAGGCGATCGCGCGCCAACGGTTGTCCCACAGCCTACTGCTGCAGGGCGAGGATTTGGCCGTCCTGACACAGGTCGCGCACGCGATCGCCGACCGGCTGCTCAATCCGCCCGGCGCCGCGGGAAACTTTCCGCCCGAGAGCCATCCCGACTGCTTCCATCTCCGCCCGACCGGGCGCGCGCGGATGATCCGGATCGGCGACGACGCCCGCAGTCCGGCCACGATGCGCGAGTTCATCGCGCGGCTCACCGTGAGCCCGGCGGTCGCTCCGCGGAAGGTCGGTATCGTGCACGAGGCCGACCGCATGAACACGGAGTCGGCCAACGCGTTTCTCAAGACCCTCGAGGAGCCGCCCGGGCACTCCACGTTGCTCCTGCTCACGACGCGCCCGCACGCCCTGCTGCCGACGATCCGCAGCCGCGTCCTCACGTTCCGTTTTCCCGGCGCCGGCGCGCCGGTCGCAGCCGACGGCTGGGAGGCCTGGCTAAAGGATTACCAGGTGTGGCTGGGCCGCCTGGTCGAGGGCGTGGGCGGCGATCGTCAGGCGGTGGCGGCGCAGATCATGGGCCTGTACGGCCTCGTGGCGCGCTTCGGCGCCGTGCTGGATTTCGCGACCGCGGAGATCTGGAAGCAGCGCAAGGCCACCCTGCCGGAGGAACTCTCGGAGGATGAGGCCGTGGCGATCGAGACGGGCATCGCCAACGGACTCCGCACGCGCCTGCTCGCGGAAGTCGAGCGCGCCACGCGCGACTTCGCGGTCCCGCGCCTCGCGGCGGGCGACGAGCACATCCGGCGAGCCCTGGTGGCCGCGGTCGCCGAACTCGAACACCACGGCGGGCTGCTGCGGCTCAACCTCAACGAGTCGACGGCGCTAGAAGGCTTCCTGCTCGCCTCGCTGCGGATCTGGTCCCGGCGCTGAAGCGGCTGCGGTTCAGCGGCCGCGCCCCGGGAAGAACTCCATTCCCTCGATCGCGCCGAGCAGCTGGTTGTAGGCCTCGTCGGAGAATCCCTCGCCCATGATCTGCACGTCGACCAACACGTCGGGCGCGAGGCGAATCTTGCCGACCGACATCACCTTGTAGTTGCCCTTTTCCATCGGGCGCCCGCGCAGCTTCGGGTCGGTGAAACTGCAGTAAAATCCATAGCCGGCGGTCAGCGTGAACTCGCGGGCGTAGGCCTTCCCCTCGACCGACTCCTGCGCGAGGCCCTGGCTGTCAGCCTCCACGCGCAGCTTCAGGCGCGCCTTCGTGTCGAAACGGTCCGTCTCGGGAAAGGTGACCGCCAGCGTGAGCGCCGCGTTCACCGCCTCGCGCCGCGGCTGGACGGTGAGCGTGAGTTCCGTGGTGTTGCGCGTGGTGGCGGTGCGCCACTCACCGGGCAGGTACAAGGTGATCCGGCCGCGCGGGCCGAGGTCGAGCTGCTCAACCTGCGCCGCGAGTGGCGCGACAAGTAAACCCAGCAGGAGAATGAGGCGCCACATGCGGCCAGCGAAGCGCGTCGCGCGCCGTTGGCAACGCCGGGGCGCACCCGGGATTTGCCTTTGACCGCACTTTCGCCGCGGCCTTACCTCGGCGGTTTATCTCCGCCATGTCCGCCGCGAAACCGACCATCATCTACACCAAGACCGACGAGGCGCCCGCGCTCGCCACCTATTCGCTGCTGCCGATCGTACAGGCCTTCACGAAGCACGCGGGCATCGCGGTGGAAACGCGCGACATCTCGCTCGCCGGCCGCGTCCTCGCGGCGTTCGCGGACCGCCTGCCGGAGTCGCAGCGCGTCGCCGACCATCTCGCCGAGCTCGGCGCGCTGACGCTCCGGCCGGAGGCGAACATCATCAAGCTGCCCAATATCTCCGCGTCAGTCCCGCAGCTGAAGGAGACGATCGCCGAGCTGCAGTCGCACGGTTACGCCGTGCCGGACTATCCCGAAGCTCCGGCCAACGACGCCGAGCGCGAGACCAAGACCCGCTACGACAAGGTGAAGGGCTCCGCCGTGAACCCCGTGCTTCGCGAGGGCAACTCCGACCGCCGCGCGCCGAAGGCTGTGAAGGACTACGCGCGCGCCCATCCCCACTCCATGGGCAAGTGGTCGCCCGACTCGCGCACCAACGTCGTCACGATGGGCGCCGATGATTTCTTCTCCAACGAGCGCTCGACCACCCTCGCCGCCGCGACCAGCGCGCGCATCGAATTCGTCGCCACCGGCGGCGCGGTGAAGGTGCTGCTGCCGAAGCTCTCCCTGAAGGCCGGCGAGATTCTCGACGCCACATGTCTGCGACGCCGCGCCCTGCTTGCGTTTTATGAACGCCAGATCGCGCGCGCGAGGGCCGAGGGCCTGCTGTTCTCGCTCCACCTCAAGGCCACGATGATGAAGGTCTCCGACCCGATTCTCTTCGGTCACGCCGTGCGGGTTTTCTTCAAGGACTTCGTGGCGAAGCACGCCGCCACGGTCGCCTCCCTCGGCGTCGACCTGAACAACGGCCTCGGCGACCTCGTCGAGAAACTGCAGAAGCTGACCGAGGCGCAGCGCGCCGCGATCGAGGCCGACCTCAAGGCCGCGCTCGCCGCCGGTCCCGCGGTCGCGATGGTCAACTCCGACCAGGGCATCACCAATCTCCACGTCCCCAGCGACGTGATCATCGACGCGTCCATGCCCGCGATGATCCGCGCCGGCGGCAAGATGTACGACGCGCAGGGCAAGCTGGCCGACACCCTCGCGGTGGTCCCCGACAGCTGCTACGCCGGCGTGTACCAGACGACGATCGATTTCTGCCGCCGCCACGGCGCGCTCGACCCGCGCACGATGGGCTCGGTGCCGAACGTCGGCCTCATGGCCCAGGCGGCCGAGGAATACGGCTCGCACAACAAGACCTTCCAGGCCGCGGGTCCCGGCGTGATCCGCATCGTCGACGAGGCCGGCGCCGTGCTGCTCGAGCACCCGGTCGAGGAGGGCGACATCTGGCGCGCCTGCCAGACGAAGGACGCCGCGGTGCGCGACTGGGTGAAACTCGCCGTCAACCGCGCGCGCCTTTCCGCTACTCCGGCGGTTTTCTGGCTCGACCGCCGCCGCGCGCACGACGCGCAGATCATCGCCAAGGTGGAGCGCTACCTGAAGGATCACGACACCGCGGGCCTCGACCTCCGCATCCTGCCCCCGGCCGACGCCTGCCATTTCACCCTCGAGCGCATCGTGCGCGGCGAGGACACGATCTCGGTCACCGGCAACGTGCTGCGCGACTACCTCACGGACCTGTTCCCGATCCTCGAGGTCGGCACGAGCGCGAAGATGCTCTCGATCGTCCCGCTGATGAACGGCGGAGGTCTGTTCGAGACCGGCGCGGGCGGCTCGGCGCCCAAGCACGTGGAGCAATTCCTCCAGGAGAACTACCTGCGCTGGGACAGCCTCGGCGAATTCTTCGCCCTCGCCGCCTCGCTCGAGCACCTCGCCATCGTGATGAAGCATGGCAAGGCCAAGGTGCTCGCCGACACCCTCGACGCCGCCAACGGCCGCTTCCTCGAGCAGGACAAGAGCCCGGGCCGCAAACTCGGCACGACCGACAACCGCGGCTCACACTTCTACCTCTCGCTCTACTGGGCTCAGGCCCTCGCCAAGCAGGACGCCGATGCCGAGTTGAAGCGCGTGTTCACCCCGATTGCCGCCGCCCTCTCGGCCAACGAGGCGAAGATCGCGCAGGAGCTCATCGCCGTGCAGGGTCGGGCCGCCGACGTCGGAGGCTATTACCAGCCTGACGACGCCAAGGCTTCCGCCGCATTGCGCCCGAGCGCGACGCTCAACGGGATCCTCGCCGGCCTCTGATCCCGCGCGGCCCTACGCCGCCCGCCCGCATGTCCGGTTCCCGCCAGCCCTGGCCGATGAAGTGGATCGTGGTCGCGATCCTGCTGATGGCCGTGCCGTACACGATCATCACGTTGCGGTACCGGAAGGAAGGCCCCGCCTTCCAGCCGTACGAGGACATGCGGAATCGCGCCAACGTGAGCCGCCTGCTCTCCGCGGGTTACCAGCGGATCACGATCCCCGCCCAGCGGCCGGCCGGCCGCACCGGTGTCGCCGGCGGCGCCAACGTCACCACGGCTCCCGGAGGCCTGCCGGACGACCTCCGCTCGACCCTCGTCGAGATGCCGCGGCTTCCACTGGAGATCAGCACGGTCACCGCCGCCTCCACGGCCAGCACCCTCACCCCTTACCAGATCGAACTGACCTGCACGCTGCCCGACGACCGGCACCAATTGGGCGGCGCGGAACTCTATCTGCGGGGCGACACCCTCGTCCTCACGCCGACCCTCGAGCGCGTCGGCGGGGACCTGCTCACCCGCGCGCGCCAGGCCGCGGTGCTGCTCACGATTCCCGCGGGCACGCTGCGCGCCGGCACCCATCGGGTGATCCTCGCCGGCGAACGGAACTCGAGGGTTTGGACACTCGAAGTTCGCTGAACGAAAGCCGGCGGCAGGAAGACGCAAAAAACGCGGAACGCGCCTCGTGGTTTTGAATAGTGAGGCCGGGAAGTTCCGGGAGCCTACGCACTCGGACGCGTGCCAACCTTCACGATCTTCCCGGTCTTCCTGCTCCACCCCGTACGTTCACTCCGGACGTTCGTAAGCGCCGAGCATTCTTCGACCTTCATCTGCGCCAGGTGGGAAATCCGCGGTGAAAACGCGGGGCAAGTTGGATGCGGTGGTACTGGGACCGCGAGGCTGAGGACTTCACGCCCCACGAGGGCCTTGCCAGGGGAGCTCGACTCTTGGGCATAGTGTGTCGGAGAAGTTTCCTCCGAACAAACCCCCATGAGCTCCCGCGTCCTGTCCGCTCTTCTTTGCTCTTTCATTTCCACCGCGCTTTCCGCCGCGGTGTACCAGGGCAACGGCATCAAGATCGGCGAGGTGACCGCTGATTCCGCCGTGATCTGGACGCGCCTCACCGCCGCGCCCGAGGCGAATTGGGCCGGCGCTTCGTTCCTCGAGCCCACCTTGGACCGAAACCGCGCGGCCGTCCGAGCCGCCACCGACGTGGCAAAGGAATCGGCGTTCAGCACCCCCACCGAAAAAGCCGCCGCCAAGCGGCCCAACGCCATTTCCGCGGCGGAGCTGCGTCGGATCGTCGAGACCGCGGATTGGCGCACGCAGCTGGCGCCGGGCCGCACACTCGGGGACATGCAGGGAGCGCTGCCCGGAGCCGCCGGCGAAGTGCGCGTCGTGTTCACGCCCGCGAATGGTGGAACGGCAGTCGACACCGGTTGGGCCGCGGTCGACGGCGCGAGGGACCACACGCGCCAGTTCACCGTCAGGGGCCTCAAGGCCGGCACCGCGTACCGCGTACGGGTCGATTCGCGCGAGAGCGGAGGACGGACGGGGGCGAGCGTTGACGGTGCGTTCCGCACGGCGCCGGCGGCCGACGCCCCGGTGCGCGTCCGCTTCTCCGTCGTGACCTGCGGCGACTATCCCCGCCGCGACGACCCGGCAAACGGACATCAGATCTACGCGACAATGGCGGCGATGGACCTCGATTTCCTCGTGCACACCGGCGACGTGGAGTACTACGACAAACCCGACCCGTGGGCGACCTCGGCGGAACTGGCCCGGTTCAAATGGAACCGGATCTTCGCGGTGCCTTTCCAGCGGAACTTCCACAACCGCACCGCCGCATACTTCACCAACGACGACCACGACCTCCTGAAGAACGATTGCTGGCCGGGCCAGACCTATGGAGCGCTGACCTGGGAGCAGGGCTTGGCGATCTGGAACGAGCAGACGCCGGCCTCCCCCCTGCCCTACCGTACCTTCCGGCACGGCCGCGACGTGCAGATCTGGGTGATCGAGGGTCGCCGCTACCGTAGCGCCAACGACGATGCCGACGGCCCGGCGAAGACGATCCTCGGCGCGGCGCAAAAGGAGTGGCTGCTGCGCACGATCGCGGCATCGGACGCGACCTTTCGAGTGCTCATCACACCCACGCCGATCGTGGGACCGGATCGCGGCAGCAAGAATGACAACCACGCCAACGCCGGGTTCACGCACGAGGGCGACCAGCTCCGTCGCTTCCTCGGCGCGCAACGCAACCTCGTCGTCGCGACCGGCGACCGCCACTGGCAGTACTTTTCAATCGACCCCGCCACCGGCACGCGGGAGTTCGGCTGCGGCCCTTCCTCCGATGTGCACGCCGGCGGCTACACTCCACGCCCCGGCGACGAGGCCGTGCAGAAGTTTTTCCGCCTGAAGGGCGGGTTCCTCACCTTCACGTCCGAGCGCAACGCCTCCGCCCCGCGCCTCGCGATCCGCCATCACGCTGTCGACGGCACCGTGATGCACGAGGCGACACTCACGGCCGACGGGGCGTTTTCCGCCGGAGTGCGATAAGGACGCCCCGCCGAAAATCAAACGGCTGGTCGCAGCAGGCGAACGTCGCTCCATTCCCCAAGCACGCGGAAGTCCATCGCCCAACCGGACGCCACGCGCGAAAACGCGCCGCGCACGGCTTCATTCTCGTGCGCGAGGATGCCGCTGAGGATGAGCGTGCCGCCTGGGGCGACGGCGCCGACGAGTTCCCGGGCGAAGCGCATGAGCACGTCGGCCTGGATATTCGCCAGCACCACGCCGGCCTGCCGGTCTGCCAATCCCGTGACCAGATCTCCGACGCCAAACCGAACGCGGCCGGCGAGACCGTTGAGCTCGGCGTTCTCGCCGCTCACCCGAACCGCCTCGGCATCGTTGTCGAAACCCTCGATGTCAGTGTATCCCAGCAGTGCGGCGGAGAGCGCGAGGATCCCCGAGCCGCAACCGGCGTCGATCACCCGCTCCTCCACGCCTTTTTCCTGTGCGCGGACTACCAGGCGCTCCACGCAAAGGCGCGTCGTCTCGTGGTTGCCCGTGCCAAACGCCAAACCCGGATCGAGCCAGAGAACCTTGTCGCCCGCCGGAAGCGCGTACGATTCGCGCAGCCAGACCGGAACCCAATGCAGCCGATCGAAACGCCACGGATGAAAGTGAGCCTTGTAGCTGTCACGCCAGTCGGCGTCGCCCAGCGCGCGACCCACCGGCGCGGATATCAGCGCGACGCCCGCCGCGGTGAGTAAAGGAACCAGCCGGGCCCAGTCCTCTCCCGCCTCCGTTTCGCTCGCGCAAATTCCCGCGACCCACGCGCGACGCACGATCACATCGTCGAAGACGCTCCAACGCTCGAGGCCGTGTTCGAGCAGGATATCGTCCACGATCCCGGCCGCCGCCGCCGGGATCTCCGCTTTGAATTCAAAGAGATTCACCCTGCCAGGGTCAGTTCCCGTGGCTTAAGCCGCAACGTCCAACGCAGGCCTCCTCAAGGAAAGCGCGCCAGCCCGCTGGAACGAGCGGCACAAATGATCCAGCCGCGCCCGCTTCGGCACGGCTGGATCATCACCGCGGAAAAACGTTTGTTCAGCCCTTCGGCGCGCGGCGGAGCATCGTCACGCGGCCCGCGAAGTTCCAATCCTGCACGATGAGGTTGCCCTTCTTGTCGAAGGAAACGCCGTGCGGAGCGATGAAGATGCCGTCGCGCCAGAACTCCGGCGCGAGCTTGAACTGCGCCCATTGCTTCTGGTCCGGGTTGTCACCCAGCGCGGCCACGACCTTGCCGGCCTTGTCGACGATCGCGACTCGACCCTCGAGCTCCGCGACCGCCACGTAATCGCCCTGGATCGACGCCGCGCAGGGGCGACGCAGACCGGTGGTGACAACGCCGATCCATTTTCCATCCAGATCGGTGTGGACGAGCCGACGGTTCTCGCGATCGCAGATCAGGAGCCGAGGCGCGCCGAAGCGGGTGTCGAGCGCGATGCCATGGCAGGTCTTGAACTGGTTGTCGCCCTCACCACGGGTCCCGATCGTCTTCAGATAACGCCGGTCCGCGCTGTAAACGTGCACGACGCTGGCGCCGTAGCCGTCGGCGACGTAGATGCGGCCGTCGGGCGCCACGGTGACCGCGGTCGGACGGAACGCCGTGGGCTTCGCCTTCGGGTCGGCGGGCTGGTTGTAGAAGCCGCTCTCCTTCGGAACCCCGATGGTCCATTCCGCTTTCCCGTCGAGGCCCAGTTTCACGACCTGCGGACCCTTCACGTGCGCCGCGTAGATGAACTCTTTTCCGCCTTCCTCCCGGATCATCATTCCGTGGATACCGCTGAAATCCGGCGCGATGGTGCGGAGGTAGCGTCCGGAGGCGTCGAACACCAGCAGGCCCGTCTTCTCGGCATCGGTGGAGACGTAAATGTTGCCTGCTTTGTCGACGACCACGCCGCCATGCGTCGGCCCGAGTGACACTTCCTTGGGCAGCTTGGCCCAACCGGCATCGACCTCAAAACGCCAGGCGCCCGACCCTAGCGGGGCGGCCGGGAGCGGCGCGGCGGTCACTTGCCCAAGGGGCAACGTGAAATCAACGTGGGCCGGGAGCGAGGCGGGCAGCGCGCAGGCCATGATGAGCAGGGAACGGGGGTACACGGCGGCGAGAATGAAAACCCACCCTGCCCCGTCAAGCGGCCGGATGACCGGCGGCGACGGTGCGCCCGCCGGTTGACGCCGTCCGCCGCACCCGACACGGTCCGCGTTCTTCATGGGAGACTTCCTGACCGACAAACCCGCCAAGCTCGAACGCGCCTTCCTGATCGGCGTCCAGACGGCGGAGATGGAGGCCGGCGAAGGCGCCGAGTTGCTTTCGGAGCTGAAGGAACTGGTGGAGAACCTGCGCATCACCGTCGCGCGCACCGAACTGGTCTCCCTGCGTCGCCCGACCCCCGCGCTGCTGCTGGGCAGCGGCAAAGCCGACGAGCTGGTCGCGCTCGCGAAGGCCGAGGAAGCTGACGTGATCGTGTTCGACGAGGCGCTTTCCCCCGCGCAGCAGCGCAACTGGGAGGAGCTGTCGGGGATGGCGGTGATCGACCGGCAGGAAGTGATCCTGGAGATCTTCGCCGACCGCGCGCACACCCGGGAAGCCATCCTGCAGGTGGCGCTCGCGCGGATGGAGTACTCGCTGCCGCGCCTCACCCGCGCCTGGACCCACCTCTCGCGCCAGCGCGGCACAGGAGCGATGGGTGGCGAAGGCGAGACTCAGCTCGAACAGGACCGGCGCATCGTGCGCGACCGCATCGCACACCTGAAGGCCGAGTTGGCGAGCGTCGTGAAGCAGCGCGACGTGCAACGCCGCAAGCGCCAGCGCGTGCCAGTGCCGACGTGCTCGATCGTCGGCTACACCAACGCCGGCAAATCCACGCTACTCAACACCCTCACCGGCGCGGAGGTGCTCGCGGCGGACAAGCTCTTCGCGACCCTCGACCCCACCACCCGCCAACTCGTTTTGCGCGGAAACCAGAAGGTGCTCGTGACCGACACCGTGGGATTCATCCGCCGGCTGCCGCACGGGCTGGTGGAGGCCTTCAAGGCGACGCTCGAGGAGGTGATTGTCGCCGATTTCCTCGTGCACGTGCTCGACGTCACCAATCCCAACGTGGAACACCACCACGCGACCACGCTGGCGGTGCTCGCCGAGCTCGGGGCGGCCGACAAGACGATGCTCACGGTCTTCAACAAGGTCGATGCCGCCACACCCGCGATGATCTCGCGCGCCCGCACCCTCGCGCCCGACGCGCTTTTCGTCTCGGCGCTCACGCGGCAGGGCCTCGAATTGCTGGAGGAAAGGTTCCTCGAGCTGATCGCCGAGGCGCATTCCGCGACGGAGCTCCTCGTACCGCATGCGCGCTACGACGTGATCGCCCGCCTGCACGCGGTCGGGCACGTCCAGAGCGAGGAACAACTCGACGATGCCGTGCGCCTCGTCGGCCGCTACCCCGCGGCGCAGGCGTCGGTCTTCGCGCCGTTCGTCGTGAAGCCGGGCTGAAGCCGGCCCGGCTGACCGCCGCTTATTCGGCGTCGTAGATCTGGACGCGGTTCCAGAAGGTCTTGAACCGCTCCACGAACGCGAGGTGCAGCGGATCGACCTGGTAGGCGTCGTGACCGGCGACATCTGCGCACACCACCGTGAGCGCGAACGAATAGGAATCGTCGATGATCGGGCGCTTGGTCGTCTTGGCCGGCGTGCCGACGTAGATCGCCTTCACCGCCTTGATGCCGCCGAGCGACTCGACGCCCTTGCGGAAATCGGCGAGTTGCGCCGCGGTGAGTTCAGGATTCAGCCAGAAGTAGACGGTGTGGACGAGCATGGGAAAGGCCGTGGATGTGCCGTGCGACCGGACGGGGCGCAACAGCAACTTCGCCCAAACCCGGGGCGACGCCGCGCGCCTACTTGCCGATGCCCGAAGCCCGGAAGCCCAACGCGCGGAGCTTCGCGAGGTCAGTGATGTTGCGGCCGTCGAAAAGGAAGGCCGGCTGGTGCATCGACGCGAGGATGCGCCCGTAGTCCAGCGTGCGGAACTCGTCCCACTCCGTGACAATCGCGATGGCGTGGGCGCCGGCCGCGGCCTCGTAGGCGCTCTTGGCGACCGTGAGTCGTGGATCCTCGCGCCCCTTGCCGACGACGTAGGCGACGATCTCGTCCGCCGGCACCTTGGGGTCGTACACCACCACGCGAGCCTGCTCCGCGAGCAGGTCGCGGCACACCGCGATGGCGGCCGATTCACGGGTGTCGTTGGTATCCTTCTTGAAGGCGAAACCGAGCACCGCGATCCGCTTGTCCGCGACGGTGTTGAACAGCGAACGCACGATCCGCGCGGCGAAGCGCCGCTTTTGCCAGTCGTTCATGCGCACCACCGATTCCCAGTACGCGCCGACCTCGGGCAGACCGAAGTGCTCGCAGAGGTAGACGAGGTTCAGGATGTCCTTCTGGAAGCAGGAGCCGCCGAAGCCGACCGAGGCGCGCAGGAACTTCGGTCCGATGCGCGAATCGCGGCCGATAGCGTGGGCGACTTCATCGACGTCGGCGCCGGTGGCCTCGCACAACGCGGAGATCGAATTGATCGAGGAGATGCGCTGCGCGAGGAACGCGTTTGCGACGAGTTTGGACAACTCGGAGGACCAGAGATTCGTCGTGATGATGCGATCGCGCGGGACCCAGCGGCCGTAGACATCGGCCAGCTTGCGGATCGCGGCCTCGCCGCCCGGCGTACGCTCGCCACCGATCAGGACGCGGTCCGGCGCCTCGAGATCGGCGACGGCCGTGCCCTCGGCGAGGAACTCCGGATTGGAGAGCACCTCGAACGTGAAACCGCGGGCGTTCGCCGCGAGGATGTCCTTGATCGTCTCGGCCGTCTTCACCGGGATCGTGGACTTCTCGACGATGATCTTGGGCCCCTGCGCGTGCTCCGCGATCGTTCGCGCGACCGACTCGATGAAACGCAGATCAGCCGCACGGCCGGCGCCGACGCCGTAGGTCTTGGTGGGGGTGTTGACCGCGACGAAGATGATGTCGGCCGAGCGGATGCCACCCGCGACATCCGTGGAGAACCGGAGATTCTTGCCGAGTCGGCCCTGCACCAACGCGTCGAGCCCGGGCTCGTAGATCGGGAGCTTGCCGCCATTCCACGCGGCGATGCGGGCGGCGTTCATGTCGACGACCTCCACCTCGATGTCGTGCGCCTTGTTGGCGATCATCGCCATGGTGGGGCCGCCGACATAACCGGCGCCGATGCAGCAAATCTTCATGCGCCAAGGCTTGGGGAGGCCCCCGACGTCAGGCCACAAAAAACCTCCGGCGCGGGAGAGCCGGAGGTTGGCTGGGCGGATCAGGCCGGATTCGGCGCGGCCGCGGGGCTGATCGCCTCGGGCTCCGGGGGTTGTTTACCCGCCGGTTTCTTCGAGGCGGCCGCTTCAAGCTTCGGAGGGGCCGCCATCACCACCGGGGTGCGAATCTCACCGAATTCCAGGATCTCGGACACATGCTTCCCGTCGATCGTCTCGAATTCGAGCAGCGCGGCCGCGATCTTGTCGAGGGCGGCCCGGTGATCGGAAATGATCTGCGTCGCGCGCTTGTACTCGGTGTCGATGATACGATGGATCTCGTCGTCGATCCGGCGCGCGGTCTCCTCGGAGAGGCTCTCGTTGCGCGTGATCTCGCGACCGAGGAAAACCGTGTCGTGCGGGTCACCGTAGGCGATCGGGCCGAGCGGGCTCATGCCCCAGTCGCAGACCATGTGACGCGCGATCTTGGTGATCTGCTTGATGTCGCCGGCGGCGCCGCTGGAGATGTCACCCATCACCAGTTCTTCGGCGATACGACCGCCGAGGCCCATCGCGATCTGGCTGAGCATCCGCTTCTTGGCATGCGTGAGCACGTCCTTCTTCGGGATGAACATCGTGCTACCGAGACTGCGTCCGCGCGGAATGATCGTGACCTTGTGCACCGGCAGGTGGCCGTCATCGAGCACCGCCTGCACCAGGGCATGACCGGCCTCGTGATAAGCCGTGAGCTTCTTCTCCTCGTCGTCCATCAGCCGGCGACGCTCGCGACCGAACTGCACCTTCTCCCGCGCATCGTCGACGTCGATCATCTCGACCTTCTTCTTGCCGCGGCGGGCCGCCAGCAGCGCGGCCTCGTTGAGGAGATTCGCCAACTCCGCACCGGAAAGGCCGGGCGTGCCGCGCGCGATCACCTGCAGGTCCACGTTTTCCGCGAGACTGACCTTCTTGGCGTGCACGCGGAGGATCTGCTCGCGGCCGATGAGGTCGGGCAGGTCGACGTAAATCTGACGGTCGAAACGACCCGGACGCAGCAGAGCGCTGTCGAGCACGTCGGGGCGGTTTGTGGCGGCGATGATGATGACGCCCTCGGTGGTGTCGAAGCCGTCCATCTCCACCAGCAGCGAATTGAGGGTCTGCTCCCGTTCGTCGTTACCGCCACCAAGCCCGGCGCCGCGCTGGCGGCCGACGGCGTCGATTTCGTCGATGAAGATCAGGCAGGGCGCGTGTTTCCGGCCCTGTTCAAA
The DNA here is from genome assembly GCA_046091745.1 of Opitutaceae bacterium. Taxonomy (GTDB): domain Bacteria; phylum Verrucomicrobiota; class Verrucomicrobiia; order Opitutales; family Opitutaceae; genus ER46. Next base: position 13,958 of record JBJTCH010000393.1, on the reverse strand, counting down.
CATGTCGCGCACGCGGCTCGCGCCGACGCCGACGAACATCTCCACAAAGTCGGAGCCGGAGATGCTGAAGAACGGCACGTCGGCCTCGCCGGCCACCGCCTTGGCGAGAAGGGTTTTGCCGGTGCCGGGCGGGCCCACCATCAGGATACCCTTCGGAATCCGGCCACCCATGCGGGTAAACTTCTTCGGATCCTTCAGGAATTCGACGACCTCAGAGACCTCTTCCTTGGCCTCGTCGCATCCGGCCACATCGGCGAACGTGATCTTGTCGCGGTCGCGCGTGAGCAACTTGGCGCGGCTCTTGCCGAAACTCAGCGCCCCCCTGCCCGCCTGCCGCAGCTGGCGGAGGAATAGGAAGTAAACCAGGCCGATGATGATCAGGAACGGCACCACTTGCGCCGCGATCGAGGTGAGCAGCGTCTGCGAGGGTTGTTCGGCGAAGACCTTTGTCCGCGCCAAACGCTCGTGCGTCGCCTCGGTCACGCGCCCGGCCGCGCGAAAATCGCGGAAAGGCGATGACGCGTCCCGCCGGCTTTGGCCCGCGATGATCATCCAATCCGAGCGGCCGCCACTGGGGTCGGCTCGCATCACGGCCGCCTTGCCCGGCTCGCGGTTCACGTTACCCGCCTCCGCGCGCTCCACGACCTCTTGAATCGTGAGTGTCTCGGGATTCGAGATGGTCTGCCCGGGGATGAAAATCAGCGCCATCACCGCGGCCACCAGCGCCAACCAGAAGAAGAGCATCTTCGGCTGGAAACGGTCCGGCGGAAGACTCTTCAGCTGGCGACGCGGCTTCTTGTTGTCGGAATCAGGCATTGCAGGAGGGAGAAAGACTGAAGTGGGACCGTGAATGTTCCAGCGGGATAAGTCAATTGGACCTCCCTCGGCCGCGCGCGTTCCGGCGAGAGGTTTGAACCGGCTCGAGCGCGAGAACCCGGCCGTCGCTCACCGCGAACCAATCCCGACCGGCGCTTTGCCGGGTTCGCCGGCCAGCCTCGACCTGCTGGAGAATCGTTTCGACCGCCGCCCGCGAGAGCACCGCCGCCGGCGGGTTGGCCAGAACCCAACGTTGCAGCGCCCGCCGCCACAGCGCACGCGGGGCGCCGCGCAGCGTGGCGATTCGGAGCCGTCCGCGCGCATCCAGCGCACGCAACCGATCGAGCCACACCTCCAGCGCGACATCATCCTCCTCCAGCAGCTCGCGCACGCGCGCCGCACCGGCCACCGCGTCGCGTCCGGCCGCCCGCTGCCATCTCGGCAGGATGTCGTTGCGCACGCGATTGCGCAGATACCGGTCACTGGCGTTGCTCGCGTCCTCTCGCCACGCGATGCCAGCCTTGCGCAGCGCCGCCGTGATCTCGGCGTGACGCAGGCCGAGCAACGGCCGCAAATGCACGCGGCCATCGGGGAACTTTTGCACCGGTCGCGGCGCCGCCAACCCGCCGGCCCCGCTGCCGCGCGCGAGTCGCATCAGCATGGTTTCGGCGGCGTCATCCTGTTGATGTCCGAACCAGAGCACCCGCGCGTGGCTCCGCAAAAACCCGTGGCGCGCGTCGCGGGCCTCCGCCTCGCTCGCATCCACCCGCCGATCCTTCCACTCAGCGGTGACGAACGGCACCCCGAGCCCGGCGCAGACGCGGCGGCAGAAATCAGCATCCGCCCGGGAAGCCCGGCCCCGCAGACGATGAGTGAAGTGGAGAGCGAGCAGCTTCCCGCGGCGCTCCGGCCAATGCGCCCAAAGCAGCAGGAGCAGCGCGAGCGAATCGGCGCCGCCCGAGAATGCCACACCCCAACGGCCGCGACCCGCCGCCGAAGCCCACGTGAGAACCGCGGGATGAAGGCGCTCGCGCGGGATGGCCGCGGCGAACGCCTCGGCCCGCTCACGCAAAGGAGAGGTGTTCCTTGCCAAAGTGCGGGACCAGCGCGTCCGGGATCCGCACCCGGCCGTCGGGCTGGAGGTTGTTCTCGAGCAGCGCCGCCAATACGCGCGGCACGGCCAGACCGGAACCGTTGAGCGTGTGCACCAGCTCGGGCTTACCGCTCTCCTTGGAGCGGAAACGAATCTGCGCGCGGCGCGCCTGGAAGGCCTCGAAATTCGAGCAGCTGGAAACCTCCAGCCAGCGCTTCTGGCCGCCCGACCACACTTCGAGGTCGTATTTCTTCGACTGCGCGAACCCGAGGTCGCCGCCGCACATCAGCAGCACGCGGTACGGCAGGCCGAGTTTACGCAGCATGCGCTCGGCGTCGTCCCGCAGCTTGTCGAGTTCCACGTAGCTGGTCGACGGGTGCACCCACTTCAGCAGCTCGACCTTGTCGAACTGGTGCAGCCGGTTGAGCCCGCGGACGTCCTTGCCGTAGCTGCCCGCCTCGCGCCGGAAGCACGGCGTGTAGGCGCAACGCAGAACCGGCAGCGCCGATTCCTCCAGAATCTCGTCGCGGAAAAAGTTCGTGAGCGGCACTTCCGCCGTCGGCACCGCGTAAAGGTGGTCCGGGGTGGTCTCGTACATCTGCCCTTCCTTGTCCGGCAGCTGCCCGGTGGCCGTCGCGCTCGCCGCGTTGACGAAGATCGGCGGCGAGACCTCGACGTAGCCCGCGCGGGTGTCCTCCTCGAGGAAGAACTGCAGCAGCGCCCGCACCAGCCGCGCGCCGTCGCCGACGTAGAACGGGAAACCGGCGCCGGTGACCTTGGCGCCGCGCGCGAAGTCGAACAACCGGTCGAAACCCGGGATCTCCCAATGCGCGACCGCGTGGGCCGAGACCGACGCGGGCTCACCGTGCGTCGAGAAGACGACGTTTTCCTCGGGCGTGCGGCCCTCCGGCACGCTGGCGTGCGGGAGATTCGGCAACGAGAGCATCGCCTGGCGGAAACGCTCCTCCGTCTCCTTCAGGCGCGCGTCGTGATCCTTCACCTTGGCGGAGACCGCCTTCATCTCGGCGACCTTCGCGATGAACTCGGGCGAGCCCTTGGGCAGCGCCGCCATCGCGGTGTGGGCGGTCTTTTGCGACGCGCGCAGCGCCTCCGTCTCCTGGAGCAGCGCGCGCCACGCGGCGTCGATCGCGAGCACGGCGTCGACGTCGACCTGGAGGTGTTTCTTGGCGATGGCCGCCCGGACAACCTCGGGCGATTCACGGAGCAGCTTGGGATCGAGCATGGGAAATGAGTTAAGGCCTCACGCGAAACGCGCGCGGGCGCGCTGGAAGCGGGAATAGACGTCCTTGGCCGAGAGCAGCTTCAAGTCGCCCAGCGGGGCCTGCACGACGACGTTGCCCGGGCGGTTGAGCGGGTACGGGCCGAACAGGCGCGGATCGGTCGGACCAAAGATCCCCATCACGCGCACGCCCATCGCGGCCGCGAGGTGCATCGGGCCGCTGTCGTTGGCGATCACCCAGTCGGCGCGCCGGATGAGCGCGGGCAGCGAGACGAGGCTGGTGTTGCCCGTGACATTGGCGAACTGCGCCGGCGGAAAGGCGGCGCGGTCGTGCACGTAGCTGCTGCCCGCCCAGACGACCTTGCGGTTGCGGTCCTCGCGCAGCACCAGCTCGGTCAACTGTTTGAAACCACTCCAGCATTTCTCCGCGCGGCGGCTGTCGACGAACATCACGATCGGGCGGCCGCCCCCGCGGGCGTCGGCGAAACTGAGGCGCAGGTTCTCCACCTCGCGGAACTCAAGTTCACCCGCGAGCTCGGGCTTCGCGCCCAGCATCGGGCAGAATTGCAGCAGGATCTCGAGCGCGTGGCTGCGCCGGCCGTGCTCGGGCAGCGGCACGCGCTCGGTGTAGAATACGCCGGAGAACTCGCGCGCGTCGCTGCGGCCCACCTTGCGGTCGGCCTGCACGCGCGACGTGAGCAGCCCGGTGCGGAGCAGACCCTGGAAGTCAAAGACCCAATCGTAGCGGCGCCGGCGCAGCTCCCTCGCCAACCGCAGGAAACCCTTCGCGCCCCCGCCGCGCTCGAAGATGAAAACCTCGTCGACCGCCGTGCACGCCCGCACGATCGGCGCGAAGATCTCCCGCACGACCCACGAGATGCGCAGGTGCCGCACCTGCGCCTTGAGGGACGCGGCGACCTGCAGCCCGTGGACGATGTCGCCCAGGGAGGAAGGCTTGATGATGAGGAGCTCGGTCATGGCGCGGACCGCGGCCCGTCGCCGCGGCGAAGCGCGCAAAGTCCCATCGCACCCATCTGAAATCAAACGCAAACCGCCCTCCGCGATCAGGTAACGCGATCTCCGGCGAAACCAGGGCGGCGGGTTGCGGGTTGCCAGCGGCGGGACGGTGGCGGCAAGTTCCGCGCGCCCGCCCTACCCGACATGGATCCGATTCTCGACACCCCCGGCGACGCCATCTTCCAGCTGCGCACCACCGCGCCGGGACCGGCCGGGCGCCTGCCGCTCGAAGCCGGGCAACTCGCGCGCCTGAGCAGCGGTGATCTCTTCGGACTCACCCAGAACGCCGGCATGGGCTGGGATCCCGCGAAACTGCGAGGGAAGGAATTCCTGATTCTCAGCACGCAGGGCGGCATCCGCGCGCCCGACGGCACGCCCGTCGCCCTCGGCTATCACACGGGGCATTGGGAGGTTGGCCTCCTGATGGAGGAAGCGGCGCGCACGTTCTCCTCCGCCGGTGCGACTCCGTTCGCCGGATACGTCAGCGACCCCTGCGACGGCCGCACCAACGGGACCGCGGGCATGCTCGACAGTCTGCCCTACCGCAACGACGCCGCCGTGGTCCTGCGGCGTTTGATCCGCTCGCTGCCCACGCGGCGCGGCGTGCTCGGCGTCGCGACCTGCGACAAAGGACTGCCCGCCATGCTGATGGCGCTCGCCGGTTCCCCCGATCTGGCCACGGTGCTGGTGCCGGGCGGGGTGACCCTCCTCGCCGAGGACGCGGAGGACACCGCCAAGGTGCAGACCCTCGCGGCGCGTTTCGCACGCGGAGAGGTCACGCTCGATCACGCCGCCGCCATGGGTTGCCGCGCCTGCGGTTCGCCGGGTGGCGGCTGCCAGTTCATGGGTACCGCCGCCAGCAGCCAGGTCGTGGCCGAGGCGCTCGGTCTCGCCCTGCCCCACTCCGCCCTCAGTCCCTCCGGCGCGGAGATCTGGCGCGACTTGGCCCGACGTTCCGCCCGCGCGCTCATCTCCCTGGAGGCCGCCGGCACCACGACCAAGGACATCCTGTGTCCCGACGCGTTGCACAACGCGATGGTTGCCCACGCGGCCTTTGGCGGCTCCACCAACCTGCTCCTTCACGTGCCCGCGATCGCGCACGCGGCCGGTCTCCCGCGACCGACGGCGGCCGATTGGGCGCAGATCAATCGCCGGGTACCGCGGCTCGTCGACGTGCTGCCCAACGGCCCGCGGAACTTCGCGACCGTGCAGGTGTTCCTCGCCGGCGGCGTACCCGAGGTGATGCTGCACCTTCGCGCGGCCGGCCTGCTCCGGTTGAACGTGCGCACCGTCAGCGGCCGCACCTTGGATGAAAACCTCGATTGGTGGGAAAAATCCGAGCGCCGTGCCCGCCTTCGCGCGAAGCTCCGCGCCCTCGACGGCATCGACGCCGACGACGTGATCCTCTCACCTGCCGCCGCCCGCGCGCGGGGGCTCACCAGCACGATCACGTTCCTCCGCGGCAATCTCGCCCCGGAGGGCGCGGTGGTGAAGAGCACCGCGATCGCCCCTGAACTGATCGGAGCCGACGGGGTTTACCGGCACCACGGCCCCGCGCGGGTCTTCACGTCGGAGGCCGCGGCCATCGCGGCGCTCAAGGCCGGCAAACTCCAACCGGGTGACGTTCTGGTCCTGATCGGCATCGGCCCGGGCTCCGGCATGCCGGAAACCTACCAGATCACTTCGGCGTTGAAGCACCTGCGCGACGGACAGCGTATCGCACTCGTGACCGACGGCCGTTTCTCAGGTGTCTCGACCGGGGCGTGCGTCGGCCACGTCAGCCCCGACGCCTGGGCCGGCGGCCCGCTCGCACGCGTGCGCGACGGCGACATGATCGACCTTCGCATCGACACCCGATCCCTTGAAGGAGCGGTCAATGTCACGGAAGTGGACGCCGCCGCGTTCGCCGCGCGCGGACCGCATCCGGCGCTGAAACCCGACCCGCGGGTACCCGCCGACACGCGGCTTTGGGCGGCGCTGCAGGCCGCCTGCGGAGGAGCTTGGGGAGGCTGCGTGCACGACGCCGATCGCATCGCGCAGCTGCTGGAACTCGGCCTCGAGGCCGAACGCTCCCGCTCAGGGCGAGCCGGCTGAGGCGACGCGGTCGGCGGGGCGGTCCTTCCAACGGAACACCGCCATCGCCTTCAGCTCGCGGACAAAGATCTCGTCGCCGCTGATCGCGACGTGCGCCCAGGTCTCGGTCTCGGCGACCTTGTGCTGACCGATGAGACGGAACTCCTTCGGGTCGGCTTCGATCAGCAGAAGGATGCCGCGCTCGTCGAGGCCGAGGATGCGGTTACCCTGCGCGACGAGGCTCACGTATTTGCCGAAAGCATCGGACGTCCATGTGCGCTCGCCGTTGGCCAGATTCACGCAACTGAAGCGGCCGTTGGCGAGATGCAGGTAGGCGTGGCCGTCGATCACCACCGGGGAGGACATGTAACCCTGCGCGGTGCCGGTCCACGTCTCGGCCACCCGCCACGCGTCGCCCTCGCGGGAGATCGCGTAAAGCCAGCTCTTGTTCTGGTAGCTGCTCGTGAACACCGCGTCGCCCACGACGGTCGGAGTGAGGATGTTCATGCCGCGGAACGACGGCACCGAGTGGCTCCACAGGACGCGGCCGTCGTCCAACGCGAGACCGGCGAGCTTCTCGCGGGACTGTACCACCAATTGGCGCTCGCCGCGGATCGTGGCCATGACGGGCGACGAGAAGCAGCCCGCGCTCATCACGCCGGACTTCCCCTCGAAGGAGCGCCAGACCACCTGGCCGTCGGATTTGCGCACCCGCACGACGGAATTCGCGGCCTGCAGATAAACCGAGTCGCCGTCCGGCAGCGGCGAGCACACGAGGCCGAAGTCCGGCACGTTGGTCCCGTACGCCTTCACAAAGTCGATTCGCCAGCGCTCGCGTCCCGACGCGCCGTCCAGCGCCACCAGCACGTCGCGCATGCCCGCGACGAACAGCGTCTCACCGTCGAAAGCAGGCGTGGCCCGAATCCAATCACCGCGCGACTTGGCGTAAAACGGCACCGAGATCGCGCCTTCCCACGAATGTCGCCACAGCTCGGCACCCGTGCGGCGATCCAAAGCGCGCACCACCTCGGTCTTTTTATCCAGAGTCTCCGTCACGAACACCGCCTGGTCCGAAACAATCGGTCCCGAGTAACCCGGCCCGAGCGGCGCGCGCCACAGCGGCTTGACCTCGGCCTCGCCCAACCGACGCGGCCACGCCGGACCGGCGACCCGACCATCCCGCGCCGGACCTCGCCACTGCGGCCACGTTTCGGAGGCCTCAACCGCAGGGCTGAAAAAAAGCGCCAAGACGAGGAGCCGGGGGAAATTCGAGTGGTTCATGGAAATGAAACGTCCCGCCGCCCCGCTCGGACGCATGATCGGGAACGTTACGTCGCGCCCCTTAACTTTCCCCTCCCCAACCCGTCTCAGCGGACGCAAGACCTCCCGCCATGCCGATCACCCTCTACACCCCGCGTCGCGCTTTTCTCCGTCAACTGGCCTGGACCGGCGCGCTTTGCACGACACCCGGCCTCTTCGCCGAGCAGCTCGCCCTCACGCCGCGCCAGACGGAGGGCCCGTTTTATCCGGACCGTCTCCCGCTCGACACCGACAACGACCTGCTCGTCGTCAACGACTCCGCCACCCCGGCCGTCGGCGAGGTCACGTGGCTGGGCGGTCGCCTGCTCGCGGGGGACGGAAGCCCCGTGCGCAACGCCACGATCGAGATCTGGCAATGCGACCACGCCGGCGTTTATCTCCATTCCCGCTCCGGCGGCGACAAGACCAAGCGTGACGCGAATTTCCAGGGCTTCGGGCGCTTCGTCACAGGCTCCACGGGTGAGTACGTGTTCCGCACGATCAAGCCGGTGCCCTACCCCGGGCGCACGCCGCACATCCACGTCGCCGTGAAGCGGCGCGGCCGGAAGGAGCTCGTTTCCCAGTGCTACATCAAGGGTCATCCCGGCAACGAGCGCGACGGCGTGTGGCGCGGCATCCGCGACGCGCGCCAGCGCGAATCCGTGACGCTCGACTTCGCGCCGCTGGCGGGTTCGCGCATCGGCGAACTCACCGCGCGCTGGGACATCGTGCTGGGGACGACTCCGGAGCTGCCCTGAACGGGCAACCCGCGCACCGCGGTGGCGGCACCGGGGAAAAATCCGCCGCCCTCCGACGCGGATCACACGGGAGGACGGCGAACTCCTTTGAGCGCAGCTCAATAACGCTCGCTCCACATCTCGTCCAACCGCGCGATCTGGGTCGGACCCATGACTGCACGGGCGGCCTCCCCGTGCCTGAGCAGGATGGCGTTCTGGCGATCCCGGAGCGCATCGGGGAATTCATCGGGGCCCGCCTCGCCGTCGAGGGCCGCCAGCTCCGCGCGCTGCCGCTCGCGGATACGCGCGATCGCCTCGAGTTGACCGTCATCGGCCGCCAGCCGTCCGGCGAGCCAGCTGAACGGAGTGAGCCGCTCGACCAGATCCTCGCCGAGAATCATGTTCACGCGGGCGCTCTCCTGCCGCACCCACGATTTCAGGGACTCCCGCTGCTCGACCGTCAGGAGCGAGGTGACTTCCATGCCTCCCCGCTTGATCGCATCGGCGATGAGGAAATGCCTCTCGCCCGAGGTCAGCGACTCGTCGGACCTGAGGTCGGAGATCTCCTCACGCTGGCGGTTGCGCACGGTCGCGATCCGTTCCTCCTGCCAGACCGACAGATCAACGGCCCGGCTGGCGGGGTTTCCCGGCAACAACCGTTCCGCGTGGTCATCGGCCGCCAGCAGCACGGCGGGTCCGGTGTAGGTTGGCTGGTTCTGGGATGGCTGGGCGTGCAGGGCAACGGCCCCGACGGCCAGCGCGGCGAGGCTTAGCGCCCCGAGCGTCATCGTTTTCATGGCGTTTCGTTTCGTTTCCTGATCGGCACCCCGTCCGTCGGTCCCTTCGTCGGCATTCGCCTGATCAGGGCGCCGTTGCGGTCCGGAGCCACCAGCGGAAAAGTTACCCCTGCGCCGCACCTCCGCCATCGGTCATGACACCGAGGGCGACCGAGGTTATTTCTGGCGCGGAGCGCGACGCCCAACATGCTTCGCGCCTGCCCCCTCCCCGCATGATTTATCCCCGCCGGACGCTCTTCGTGTTGCTGCCGCTTCTCTCCGTATCGCTCCCGGCATCGGGTGACGGCACTTGGCCGCAGTTCCGCGGCCCGGGAGCCTCGGGTATCGCCCAAGGCGAACCGCCCTTGCGCATCGGGCCCGGCGAGCCGCACCGTTGGAAGGTAAGCGTACCGTGGTCGCCTTCCTCTCCGGTGGTTTGGGGCGACAGCATCTTCCTGACGACCTTCGACGATGGGGAACTCCAGGTGCGCGCCTACGCCAGGTCCGACGGCGCAGTGCGGTGGAAACGCGGCGTCCGTCCCACGGCCCTCGAGGAGCATCACCGCGCCGACGGCAGCCCCGCGGCCTCGTCCCCGGCGACCGACGGCCGGCACGTGGTGAGCTATTTCGGATCCTTCGGGGTGATCTGCCACGACGTCGACGGCCGGGAACTCTGGCGCCGGCCGATGCCGGTCGCCGAAAGCGGCGGTAAATTCGGCACCGGCACCTCGCCCGTCATTCGCGGAACCCGCGTGCTCCTGAACCGCGATGTTTACCAAGGCTCCGCGTTGCTCTGCCTCGACCTCGCGAGCGGGCGCACCCTTTGGGAGACACCGCGTCCGGAGGCGGCTGGCAGCTTCGGCACGCCGGTGATCTGGAACGCGGCGGGAGTCGACGAGGTGGTGGTCGCCGGCACCGCGCAACTCAAGGGCTACGACCTGCGCAACGGCGAGGAGCGCTGGGTGGTCCGCGGCGTGGCCGGCGTCGTCTGCACCACCCCGGTCACGGGCGACGGCCTGCTGTTCTTCGCCGCGTGGTCCCCCGGCCAGGCCGATGCCCCGCGTCAACCGTGGGAGGAATTCCTGCGCCGCAACGACAAGAACGGCGACGGCGTCGTGGATTTGGAGGAGATCGATGCGTCGCGCCGCGACTACCTGCGCGGGCTCGACCGGAACCGCGACGGAAAGTTCACCAAGGAAGACTGGGATCTCCTGAAGGAAGGCGACGCGCGCGCCGAGAACGTGCTCGTGGCGATCCGCCCCGGCGGACGCGGCGACATCAGCGAGACCCACGTCGCGTGGAAATACCGCCGCGCCCTGCCCTACGTGCCGTCGCCGCTTCATCACGACGGCCGGCTGTATTTCGTGCGCGATGGCGGGCAACTCTCGTGCCTCTACGCGCGCACGGGTGAGCCGGTCTACGCGCAGGAAAAACTCGGACCGACCGGGAACTATTACGCCTCGCCCGTCGTCGCCGCGGGCCGCCTGTACTTCGCCTCCCTCGCCGGGAAGCTGACCGTGGTCCGCTCCGGTGGAACCAAACCCGAGATCCTGCACCAGGCTGATTTCGGCGCGCGGATCCTTGCCACGCCGGCGCCGGTCGGCGATCGCCTCTACGTCCGGACCGCGACCGACCTGTGGGCGTTTTGATCCGGCGAAGCCTTCGAACCGACTCAACTCATCCCTTCCATGCAGACCCGCCGCCTCGGCCGCACCGACCTCGACATCACTCCCCTTGGCTTCGGCGCGTGGGCGATCGGCGGCGGAGATTGGGTATTCGGCTGGGGCAGCCAGGACGACCGCGACAGCCTCGCCGCGATCCGCGAGGCCTTGGAACTTGGGATCAACTGGATCGACACCGCCGCGGTTTACGGCCTCGGACGTTCCGAGGAGGTCGTCGCCCGCGCGCTGGAGGGCATTTCCCCGCGCCCGTTCATCTTCACCAAATGCGGCCGCGTCTGGAACGAGCGCCGGGAAGTCGGCAAGGACATCTCCGCCGCCAGCATCCGCCGCGAATGCGAGGCCAGCCTGCGCCGGCTCCGCGTCGAGACGATTGACCTCTATCAGGTTCACTGGCCCGAGCCGGACGACCGCATCGAGGAAGGCTGGGCGGAGATGAACCGCCTGCGCACCGAGGGCAAGGTGCGCTGGATCGGCGTGTCGAACTTCAACGCCGAACAATTGGCGCGCGCCGAGCGCATCGCGCCCGTGGCCTCGCTCCAGCCGCCCTACTCGATGCTGCGGCGCGAGATCGAGCCCGCGATTCTTCCCTGGTGCGAGTCCCACCGCGCGGGCGTGATCGTCTATTCCCCGATGCAGTCCGGCCTGCTCACCGGCGCCTGGAACCACGCGCGCCTCGCCGCGTTGCCCGCCGATGATTGGCGGCGCGACAAGAACCGCCACTTCCAGGAGCCGCTGTTCTCACGCAACCTGAGATTGGTGGAGGTGCTCCGCGGCATCGCCGCCCGACACGGGGCCACGCCGGGGCAGGTCGCCCTCGCTTGGACCCTGCGGCACCCCGCCGTCACCGCCGCGATTGTTGGCGCGCGCCGCGCGGGTCAACTGCGCGAGCTCCTGCCGGCGGCGAAACTCAAGTTGACGGACGCGGATCTGGCCGCGATCGACGGCTTCCTCGCGGCCAATCCGGACTGAGTTGCCGCTCAGAAAGCGGCTTTCAGGAGCTCGGCCACGCAGACCGCGCCGAACGCGAGCAGGCAAAGCACCAGCGCCGTGTTGCCGACCCGTCCGTTCGCCAGCGCCCCCATCCACTCGCGGCGGTTGTTGAGGTAAAGCAGCGTGGCCGCGAGGAACGGCATCACGAAGGCACCGGTGATCGAAAACGTCACCACGACCGCGACGGGTTCCTTGTGCCAGAGCAGGACGAGCGGCGGCCCGGCCAGAAAGCCCAGCGCGCCGAGACGCACCGCGCGCTCCCGCCGGACTTTCGCCGCGTCATCCTCCACCCTCGGGCCGCGCCACGCGTCCGCGATGTCGGCGTAAACCTGCGGCACCCCCTGCCACACGCCGAGCATCGCGGTGAAAACCGTGCACCAGAAGCCGAGCAGAAAAACCATCCGCGCCCACGAACCCGCGACCGACCCGAGGCGGTCCGCGACGTCCAGCGCCAATCGCGCCCCACCGCCGCGCCCCTCGACGCCGGCGGCGATCACGACGAGCGCGACGCCGAAGAGACCGGTGAAGACGTAAGCCAGCCGAACGTCCGCCCGCACCGCCCCGAGCCGCTCCGCTCCCCGCCAGCCCTCCCCGCGCATCCAATAGCCGTAGCAGATCACCGTGAGGCTCCCGCCGATCCCGCCCAGCAAGGCGAGCACCTGCGGCGCCCCGCCCGCGGGAATCACCGGCACGGCGAGTCCGCGAAACAGCGCGGTGATCGAGGGCGCCGTGAGGACCGCGCAGCCGAGCACGCACAGCGCCATCACCGCGACGAGCGCCTTCATCACCCGCTGAAAGCCGGTGTACCGGTTTCCCGCCACCAACGCCGCCGCGGCCACCGCATGGACCGCCCCCCACTGCGCCGTCGTGCCGAATCCGGCGAGACTCGCCCCGGCGATCCCACACGCGCTGCTGAGGGACGCTCCGACCATGAAGCTCCAGAACAGCAGGTACGCGGTGAAGCCGACCCCCACCCAGCGCGGCAATCGCGTGACCCACGCCCGCGCGATCGTCTCCCCCGTCGCCAGCTGCCAGCGCGCCAGCGCCTCCGTCACGACGAACTTGAGCGCGACGGTCAAAACCACCGCCCAGAGCAGCGCGAATCCGAAGCGCATGCCCGTGACCGCCGCCACCACCACGTCTCCCGCGCCGATCCCGGAGGCGGCCAGCAGCAGACCCGGACCGATCGCGCGGAGACGGCCACGCGCGCCACCGGGCTCCGGGGAAGCGCCGTCGTTCATCGCGCCGCCTCGGCCAGAGACTCGATCAAACGCCGGCCGAGTTCGAAACGATCCTCGACCGTGGGATAACGCCCGAGCTTGCGCCCGGGGCCGACGCGCGTCTCGAGGAGCATCATGGGCACCCGCGCCTCGCTCCAGATGGCGTTCGTCGTGTTGCGCGGCCCGCCGCCGCTCGCGGGCGTGACCGCCAACTTCGGGCGCGACGGATCAAACGTGCTCCGCGCCAGCGCCAGGTCATGGAAGCGCGTCATCCGCGCCAGCACAGTATCGTTGTCGGCCATCGTTTCCAGGTACTCGCCCGTCTCGGTGTTGTGAAGGTTCAACGCGAGGGCGATCGGCTGCCGCGCGTGTTGGGCCACCAGCGCCTGCTTCACGTGCCAGACCTCCGGCAAACGCTCCCGCCAGGCTTCGTCGCGCAGGCCCACCTCATCCCAATGCCGGTTCGGATCGAACCCGTTCACGTTGAACCGCACCTCGCCGCGCGCGACCGCGTCGGGATTGAGCATCGGCACGAACAACAGGACGTTGTCCTCGCGCAATCGCGCCGCCGCCGGATCACCCGAGACCGCGAACCGCAGCGCGCCCTCGAGAATGCGCGACGTGTCCGCCTCCCAGGCGTGCTGGCGCGCCTGCATCCAGATCACCTTCTTCGCCGCATCCGGTTTCGTCGCGTCGGTTACGCGCACCAGATGCAGCGGACGCCTTAACACCGTTTTTCCGAGGACCTCCACCCGGGCGTGCGGGCTGCGACGGACCTCCTCGATCAGGGCCAGCGCCCGCTCCGTCGGGTAAAGCGGGATGTGCGCGAGCCAGAGACGTTCGGCGCCAGCCGGCAAAGTGAAGTGCAGTTCCTTTCGCTCGGCGTCCCATTCGGCCTCCGTCACGTGCGACCATCGCTCGCCGTCGCGGCTGAACACCGGCCGGTACCACGGCCCGGCCCAGGAGATGACCGGGCGATCATTGTACTCACCGTCGAACCCGGTGACGCGCAAAG
>JBJTCH010000392.1:0-6399 GCA_046091745.1 Opitutaceae bacterium | reverse complement strand
GTGCTCCGGTTGACGTTGTAGGGGATCTCGGTGATGACGACCTGCTCCATCCCGCCCTTGAGCTCCTCGGTGTGGGCCTTGCCGCGGATGCGGACGATGCCCTTGCCGGTGCGGAGGTAGCTGAGGATGCCCTCGCGGCCGGAGATGATGCCGCCGGTGGGGAAGTCGGGCCCCTGGACCATCCCGCAGAGCTCGTCGACGGTGATGCCCGGGCGATCGATGATCGCGCACGTGGCTTCCATGATCTCGTCGAGGTTATGCGGCGGGATGTTGGTGGTCATGCCCACCGCGATGCCGGTGGAGCCGTTCATCAGCAGGTTGGGCAGCGCCGCCGGCAGCACCGTGGGCTCGGTCGTCGACTCCTTGTAGTTGGGTGCGAAGTCGACCGTGTCCTCCTCGATATCCTTGAGGAGGTCCTCGGCGATCTCGTTGAGCCGGCACTCGGTGTACCGGTACGCGGCGGGCGGATCGCCGTCGACGGAGCCGAAGTTGCCCTGCGGGTCGATGAGGGGGTAGCGCATGACCCACGTCTGGGCGAGGCGCACCAGGGTGTCGTACACCGACGAGTCGCCGTGCGGGTGGTAGTTCTTGAGCACTTCGCCGACGACGCCGGCGCACTTGTCGTAGGAGCGGTTGTGCAGGAGGCCCTCGCGCAGCATCGCGTAGAGGATGCGCCGCTGCACGGGCTTCAGGCCGTCGCGGGCGTCGGGCAGCGCACGCGAGATGATGACCGACATCGAGTAATCGATGTAGGCCGTCTGCATGATGTCCGTGATGTTGGCGGTGGAGAGCTTTTCGCTGGCCGTATACATTTGGGAAGAGGGGAAGGCGGACTAAGCGCGAAGACGCGAAGGGGCGCCAAGGTGCGCCAAGGAGGAGGCGGGGACCTCGGTTTGGAAATCGAGGTTCAGGATGCGGTGGAGGCCGTCCTTGAGGAGCGGCACGTTGAAGTTGATCAGCAGCCCGAGCGGGAGACGCTGCAACCGAAGGTAGGTGGAGAGTTGGACGCGGTGGACCGGTTGGATCGCTTCAATCGCCTTCAGTTCGATCAGGAGCAGCCGGTCGACGAGCAGATCCGTGCGATAGGCGCGGGGCACGATCTGGCCGCGGTAGGTGATCGGGAGCACTTGTTCGCGGTCGACGTGGTGACCGCGTGCGGAGAGTTCCAACTGCAGGCAGTCGCGATAGGCGCTCTCGAGCAGTCCCGGACCCAGCGTGCGATGCACCGTGAGCGCGGAATCCACGGCGTCACGGGCCATCGCCTCGATATGTTCGGGAACAACCACGCGTTGCATTTTCTTCGCGAACCTTTGCGTTCCTTCGCGTTTTCGCGCTTCGCGCCTGCTCAGACGTCCAGGTACTGGACGTTGAGGGCGTTGTCCTCGATGAACTGGCGGCGGGGCGGGACTTCGTCGCCCATGAGGAGGGTGAAGAGGGCGTCGGCCTTGGCGGCGTCGGCGATGTTCACCTTGAGCAGGCGGCGCTTCTCGGGATCCATCGTGGTCTCGAAGAGCTGCTTCGGGTTCATTTCGCCGAGACCCTTGTAGCGCTGGATGCTCAGGCCCTTGCGGCCGTTGGCGCGGATCTGGGCGACGATGGCGAGCGGGCCGTGCAGCGGGGTGCGGGCCTCGCTCTTCTGGCCCGGGTTTTCGGTGACGGTGAAGCGGGCTTCCTCCGACGGGCTGAAGCGGGTGATGTCGAGGCCGGCGTCGGCGATCGCCTTCAGCAGCTTGGACATCTCGGTGCTCTCGAAGATCTCGTGGATCGTCACGCGGCGCGTCGTGGGCGCGGCCTTTTTGATTTCAGCGGAGCCGTTGGCCGCGGCGTCGGCCTGCTCGGGCACGTCGGCGTCGAGGTTGTGGCGGTCGACGAACGCGGCGCGCGCATGCTCGTCGCGCAGGAACTCGTGGGACTCGCGGTTGCCGTCGCGGATGCGGGCCACGTAGCGGGGGAGGGCGTGGGTGGCGGCGTCCTGCGCGTCGAGGTACTCGGGGAGCGAGGCGCCGTAGCGGGTGACTCCGGTGCCCAGTTTCTCGAGGACGGCGAGGTTCTCCACAATCTTGTCGAGCTGGGCCGGGGCGAACGCGTGGCTGTCGGAGAGGCGCGTGAGGACGACGTCCTCCGAGCCGAGCTCCAGGAGGATGCGGTTGAGCTGCTCGTCGTTGTCGACGTACTGCTCCCGCTTCTTGCGCTTGATTTTATAGAGGGGCGGCTGGGCGATGTAGACGTAGCCGCGCTCGATCAGGCCCTTCATCTGCCGGTAGAGGAAGGTGAGCAGCAGCGTGCGGATGTGGGAGCCGTCGACGTCGGCGTCGGTCATGATGATGACCTTGTGGTAGCGCGCCTTGTCGACGTTGAAGCCGCCGACGGACTCGTCGCCCTCGCCGATGCCGGTGCCGACGGCGGTGATGAGGGTGCGGATTTCCTCGTTGGAGAGCACCTTGTCGAGGCGGGCCTTCTCCGTGTTGATGAGTTTGCCGCGCAGCGGAAGGATGGCCTGGAAACGGCGGTCGCGGCCCTGTTTGGCGGAGCCGCCGGCGGAGTCTCCCTCGACGATGTAGAGCTCGGTGAGGGCGGGGTCGCGTTCCGAGCAGTCGGCGAGCTTGCCGGGCAGGCCGCCGCCGGAGAGGGCGCCCTTGCGGACGGTTTCGCGGGCCTTGCGGGCGGCCTCGCGGGCGCGGGCGGCGTTGAGGGATTTGTCGATGATCCGCTTCGCCATCGGCGGGTTCGTCTCGAAGTACATCATCAGGCCCTCGTAGGAGACGGAGCCGACGATGCTCTCCACTTCGGGGGAGAGGAGCTTCACCTTGGTCTGCGACTCGAACTTCGGGTCGCTGTGCTTGATCGAGATGACGGCGGCGAGGCCCTCGCGCACGTCGTCTCCGGTGATCTGGGGATCCTTGTCCTTCAGGAGGTTGTTGGACTTGGCGAATTGGTTGATCGCGCGGGTGAGGGCGCTGCGGAAGCCGGAGAGGTGGGTGCCGCCGTCGGGGTTATGGATCGTGTTGGTGTAGCAGAGGACCTGGTCGTGGTAGGTGTCGTTGTACTGGAAGACGACCTCGACGTGGATCTCGGCCTCCTTGTCGTCGATTTTGACCCGCTGTTCCTTGCGGATGGAGATGGGCTTGGGGTGGAGGGCGGTCTTGCCCTGGTTGAGCTGGCGGACGAATTCCTCGACGCCGTCCTTGTAGAAGTAGCGTTCGGGTTTCGGGTCGGAGGGACGCTCGTCGGTGAAGGCGATCTCGAGGCCGGAGTTGAGGAAGGCCAGCTCGCGCAGGCGCTGGGCGATGCGCGGCGACTGGAACACGGTGGTCTCCTTGAAGATCTCCCCGTCGGGCTTGAACGTGATCAGGGTACCGGTGCCGCGGGCTTTGCCGATGACCTCGAGCTTCTTCATGGTCTTGCCGCGCTCGAACTTCATGTGATGCACCTGGCCGTTGCGGGAGACCTCGACCTCGAACCACTCGGAAACGGCGTTGACGCACTTGGCGCCGACGCCGTGCGTGCCGCCGGAGAATTTGTAGCCGCCTTGGCCGTATTTGCCGCCGGAGTGGAGCGTGGTGAGGACCATCTCGACGCCGGGGATTTTGTACTGAGGGTGGATGTCGACCGGGATGCCGCGGCCGTTGTCGCGGATGCTGATCGAGCCGTCGACGTGGATGGCAACCTCGATCTTGGTGCAATGGCCGGCGAGATGTTCGTCGACCGAATTGTCGAGCACCTCGGAAACGCAGTGGTGGAGGGCGCGCTCGTCGGTGCCGCCGATGTACATGCCCGGCTTTTTTCGCACCGCCTCGAGGCCCTCGAGTTTGCCCAATTTGGAGGCGTCGTAGGCCTCGGTGTTGACGGGATTCGGGTTGCTCGCGGCGGATTCGGAAACGTCGGACATCGAAGGTGTTTAGCGGTTTTTTTTGCGGCCGAAAATGAAAGGGAATTTCTCTCGGCATCAGGAGTTTGAAGCGAGGGTTTTTTGACAAAAAAATCGGGCCGGAAACGGCCCTCCCTTCGCGATAAAACGCAGGTGGGATCCGGGGGTGGTGGTAACGGCGGGTTGGAGGATTTTCGTTCGGCCTTGGGGCGCCAATTTGGGCCAAGTTGGCGCACTAGCGGGCGGTAAACGTGCGGGCCTAAACGCCTCAAGGGACAGGCTGCGGGGACCAGGCTGTCTTGGTCTTTCGGCCATCCTGCGCGGAAGCGAGGTTCGGACCAGGGACAAGCCACCAAATCGCACGCCGCGAACGGCCATCCGCGAGTGGGCGAAGAGACGCGAATGATTGAAGCCGCTCGGATATGCCGCCTGGTGTAGCCGAGGCTGTCAGCCCCGGCCTTCACGATCATCCCTTTCCACTCCGGCCATTCGCTCCGATCCTTCAGCAGTGCCGAACACGGGTCGCAGGAAATGTTCCGTGGCTTCCGAGTGTTCCGTGGGCTTCCCGGATCGATTTGGTGCCTTTGGTCTGTTTCGGGGGTCCTCTCATGGTCCGGAGGCATGGGGAAAGCCGGAAAGGCCGGGGCCGAGCCGGGGTGAATTCGGAAGCAGGAACGCGGGAAGATTTCGTCCGGGGGCGCGGCGGAGGAAGGCGCGGGAAGAATTAACCAGGGAGCTGCCGATCTCCGGATCGTCGTTGCCGGCATTGATCTGCGTGGTGCCGCCGTGTCTTCTCTCCGCATGATTTCCTTCCCCTCGTGGTTCTCCGCCCTGCGCGGCGGTCTGGTCTCCGTCGCGTTGTTTTTCGCCGGCGTGGTTTCGGCCCAGACACCCGCCACGGGCACGTTGACCGGCCGCGTGCAAAACAGCATCGGCGGCGCGGCGCTGGAGAACGCTCGGGTCACGGTCGCCGGCACCAATCGTGAATCGTTCACGGATGCCTTCGGGGAGTACCGCCTCGCCGGCCTGCCGGCCGGAGACGCCACGCTCCGGGTGTTCTTCACGGGCCTCACGCCGCAGACCGCGACCGTCAAGATCGCGGCGGGCGCCACGGAGCGGCGGGACTTCGTGCTGGAGCCGTTCGGCTCCGCGCCTGCTTCCGGCCAAGGGGGCGTGGTGCGACTGGATTCCTTCGTGGTCGGCTCGTCCCGCGACACCAACGCCGCCTCGATCGCGATCAACGAGCAGCGCTTCGCCGGCAACATCAAGACGGTGCTGCACACCGACGCGATGGGTGACATCATCCAGAACAACCTCGGCGAGTTCGTGAAGTACCTGCCGGGAGTGGACGTCGGCACCGACCAGATGAACTCCGTGCAGATCGGCCTGCGCGGGCTGCCGTCCGCCTACACCAACATCGCGCTCGACGGCGATGACGTGAACGCGGCCGGCTCGGCCGGCCCGACGCGCAACACGCTCCTACAGGCGTTCTCCCTCAACAACGCCTCGCGCGTGGAAATCTACAAGGTGCCCACGCCCGACATGTCGGCCGCCAGCCTCGGCGGCTCCATCAACATGGTCAGCCGCACCGCCTTCGAGGCGAGCCGCCCCGAGCTGCGCTTCAAGGCCTACATCAACCGCAACTCCCGCGACCTCGCGTTCAACAAGCAGCCCGGCGGCGGCGACGGCGACGACCAGAAGCGGGTCTTTCATTACCAACCCGACTTCGACTTCGCCTACACCGTGCCGGTCACGAAGGACTTCGGTTTCTCGGTGAACGCCGTGAAGAACGACCAGTACGGCGTCGCCCGGCGCATCAACCGCTCCTTCAACACGAGCACGGCCGCGACGAACCCGTTCAAGGCCACCGTCGATAACCCGTTCCTCACGACGTACCAGTACAACGTATTCCCGGTCTACGAGCACCGCTACACGCTCGGCACGCGGCTCGACTGGCGCGTGGCGCCGGCCGACACGCTTTCGTTCACCTACTCGGGCAACTGGCTCGTGCAGGACTACGAGCAGCACAACTTCATCCTCAACACCGGCACCAACCCGGTCTCGTGGGGCCCCGACTTCACGCACGGGCGACCGGGCTCCGGCGCCATCAACGTCAACAACACCGCGCGCTACGTGCGCGTGCGGAACAACATCTTCCGTCTCAATTACCGGCACGTCGGCACGCTCTGGGACGTCTCGGCCGCCGCCGGCTACAACTTCTCCGACCAGACCTACCGCGCGATCTCCCACCGGCAGTTCGAGACCGCCTCGGCGCGCATCCAAAACGCCACGATCGACTTCGACGGCTTCACCGACCACCGGCCCGGCACCATCACCGTCCGCAACGCCGCCGGACAGGTCATCGACCCGCTCAAGCTTTCGAACTACTCCTTCTTCCTGAACGGCTCCAACGGCACCCGCGACAACGACAGCACCGCGCGGAGCGCCAAGGTCGATCTGCGCCGGAAGTTCTTCGGGCAGTCCTTGAATTGGTCGCTCAAGGGAGGCCTCTCGACCGCGGAGCAATACCG
>JBJTCH010000391.1:0-5434 GCA_046091745.1 Opitutaceae bacterium | reverse complement strand
GTTCATAGGGTAGTTAATACTTGTGTTACTGTCAGCCGACGCCGGCTGCGGCCGGACGACTTGGAAAGTCGATGAGGGGTTTCCACCCTCGGGGCAACCCTGATTCCGGGCGCGGGAAACCCCGATCAGCAGCCTGACCGGCCTGTCACTTGGCTGACTTGGCCTTCTTTCCCGGCGTTTTCCGCAGGTTGTAGGAAGATTGCGCTGGGGCGCCGACGCTCGCCGCGGACTGCGCGGGCAGGGAAAGGGCGAGCCGCGCTTTCACGTCGGCCAAGGCGGGGTCGGCCGCGCGATTGGTGAACTCGTGGGGATCGTTCACCAGGTCGTAGAGCTCCTCGAAGCCGTCGGCGTAGCGGATGAGCCGGTGCCGTGAGTCGGCCACCGCATGGGATGGCCCGGCGTCGCCGCGGAAAACGTACGAGGTGAGGGAAGGCCGGGCGCGCGGCGCGGCCGGGTCGCGCAGTTGCGGCACCAGCGAAAGCCCGTCGCATTGCGGCGGTACGGGCAGGCCCGCGAGTTCGCAGAGGGTGGGGTAGAGGTCGGTGAGGGTGGCGGGTGCGCGCGTTTTCGCGCCGTCGCGACTCAAGCCGGGGGCGTGGATGAAAAACGGCACCCGCGTCGTCTGATCCCACAGCGCGAACTTCTCCCAGTTTTCCTTCTCGCCGAGATGGAAGCCGTGGTCGCTCCAGAGCACGACGATCGTGTTGTCGCGCAGCGGGGAGGCCTCGAGGCCGTCGAGCAGCCGGCCAATCTGGTGGTCCACGTAGCTCATGCTGGCGAGGTAGCCCTGCACGAATTTTTCCCAGAGCCGGTTTTCCACCACCCAGCGATGCCAGTCGCGCCGGCCGTGGTCCCGCGCGTCCGCGAGGTCGTCTGCACGGTGCTCCGGCAGCTTCACGTCCTTCAACGGATGCAGGTCGTACCACTTCCGCGGCACTTCCCATGGAATGTGCGGCCGGAACAGGCCCACCGCGAGGAACAGCGGTTGCTCCGTTTTGCGCGCGAGTTCGCCGAGCGCCCAGTCGACCACCTTGTGGTCCCCGGTTTCCTCATCCGTCACGTCAAGCGGTGCCGCGCCGAACAACTGGCGGTCGCCGAGCGGACGCCCGGGCGCGAGGCCCTCCTCGACGTCGGGGCGCAGGCGCGGCCGCGGCCAGTCGGGCGCGATCGGATCCAGCGGATCGCGGAAATACGCGTCCCACGCCGCCGGGTCGTTCTGCGAGTCGCCCGGCGTCCACTGCAGCGCGTGGAAAATCTTTCCTCCCCCGGCGGCGCGGTAGCCGTGGTTCCGGAAGTGCCGCGACAGCACCACGGCATCGCGCAGCACCGGGGATTCCTCGCGCCAGCGGGGGCCGTGCGCGCCGAAGAGATTCAGGTACAGCCCCGAGCGCGACGGGTGCACGCCGGTCATCACCGCGACCCGCGAGGGGTGGCAGGCGGGCGCCGCGCAGTGGGCGTTGGCGAACGTGACCGAGCGCCGGGCGAGGCGTTCGAGGTTCGGCGTCTTCACGCCGGGATGGTTGTCCAGCGGCGAGATGTAGTCGTTCAGGTCATCGACCGCGATGAACAGGACGTTCGGTCGCCGCGTCTCCGCGGCTTCCGCGGCCGACCATGAACCGGCGAACACCGCCGCCAGCGCGGCCGTCGCGCGCCGGATCTTCCGTGGAATGTTCATCCTTCAGAACAGCCGGCGGCCCGTGGCGGTCGCCGGCGCGGGCACGCCGAGCAGAGCGGCGAGGGTCGGCGCGAGGTCCTCGACCGACACCGGCTCGTCGCGCACGCCCCGCGGCACGCCGGGACCGGAAAACACGAGCGGCACGTGGGTCTCGTAATCGTGCGGCGAGCCGTGGCTCACGCCGGCGCCCGACTTGGCGACGAAGTTGGGTTTGAACGCGTAAACCACGTCGCGATCGCCCTCGGGGCGGTAGCTCCGCCGCAGCGCGCCGAGGATGCCGGGAGCGTCCGGCTTCGCCGCGAGCAATTCCTCCCGCGTGTGCACCGCGGCCATATAGGGCAGTACCGCCCAGGTGTCGCGCACGACCCGGGCTGCCTCGGGAGCCGTGGTGCCGCGTGCCGCGAGGACCGCGGGACGGAGGTGGATGCCGGCGTTGTCGCGCGTGAACCAGGCCTCCCCCTTGGGCGCCGCGCCGAAGCGTGCCTCGAGGGCCTTTACCGCCGCCGCGTCCATTTCCGCCGGCTTCACGCGACCGGCCGGGGTGCCGGGTTGCGTGCGGCGCACGCGCTCCGGGAGTGGCATGATGCCGTGGTCGGCGGTGAACGCGAAGACGCACCGCGCGAGCCCGACCTCGCGGTCGAGGTGGTCGAGGAGCATCGCCAGCGTGCGGTCGATTCGCACCACCGAGTCCATGACCTCATGGCTGTCGGGGCCGTAATTGTGCCCGGCCGTGTCGACCTGCGAGAAGCTCACGCCGAGCAGATCGGTCGTCTCGCCGCGGCCGAGTTTCTCCTCGGTGACGACCCGCCGCGCGAACTCGCCGAGGAATTCGGCGCTGAACGGCGAGTTGTCGAAAGCGGTGAAGAAGGCCGGTCCGGGCTTCGCGAGGCCGCCGGTGATCCGGCGCGGGAAGGTGCGTCCGAGGCCCGCGGTGTCGGCCTCGCCGGCTTCGTCGTCGGGACCTTGGATCCGGTCATAAACTTCCCGCTCCAGCAGGCGGTCCCACGTCGCCCCGAACCGCGCGACCACCCGGCCCTCGGCATTGAAGGCCCGCACCCACGCCGGCAGTTCCGCGCGGTAATGGCGCGAGGTGATGAAGCGGCCGTTCTCGTCCCAGTAGGCGCCTTCGGCCTGTTGCCCGCCGAGCAGGATGGCCGAGCGGTCCTTGTTGGAGACCGCGAACACACGGGCCTTCGGGCCGAAGCGTTTCTTCAGCTCGTCGCTCACCGTGGCGGCGAGCAGCGGGCGCGGGGAGCGGCCGGTCTTGTCCGGTGCCGCCGCGGCGACGGGTCTGAGCTCGGCGGGCGCGATCCCGACCAGGGGCGAGGCCGGGTCCTCGACGCAATTGCGCATCTCCCACGTGGTGCGGTCGAGCCAGTCGTTCGCGGTGATGCCGTGGACATCCGGCGTCGCGCCGGTGAGGACCGTGGCGTGGCCGGGCGCGGTGAGGGTGATGCCGTGCCGGTAATGGCACTGGGTGTAGTTGACGCCGTTGGCGAGCAGGCGACGGAAGCCGCCGTCGCTGAAATGCGGGCCGAACCTCGCGAGGTAGTCCCCGCGGAACTGGTCGATCACGATCACCACCGCGAGGCGCGGAGGCTCGGCGGAAAAAGCCGCCGGGGCGAGGAGCGCGACGAAAGCCGCGAGGAGCGGGAAACGGAGGGGCGAGGTCACGTTGCGGGGATGCCCGAAGCGCGTGGCGAGGCAAGCGCCGCCCTCGCGCCTTGCCACGTGATTCGCGGGTTCCACCATCGCGGCGCCGACCCTTTCAACCCCGGTTCCCCATGACCTCGTTACGACTGCTCGCCCCGATTTTTCTCGTGCTTGTCTCGACCGTCGCCGCCGCGCCGGTCGTGCGGCCCAACATCCTGCTCATCGTCTCCGACGACCAGGGCTACGCCGACGCCGGCTTCCAGGGGGCGAAGGACCTTGCGACCCCGCACCTCGACCGTCTCGCCGCGTCGGGTGTCCGTTTCACCAACGGTTACGTGACGCACCCGTTCTGCAGCCCGACGCGCGCCGCGCTGATGACCGGTCGCTACCAGCAACGCTTCGGCCACGAGCGGAATCCGTTCTACGATCCAGCCGACACTCGCGAGGGCCTGCCGCTTTCGGAGAAACTGCTGCCCGAACATCTCCGGGCCGCCGGCTACGCCACGGGTTGGATTGGCAAGTGGCACCTGGGCGCCGCGCCCGCGTTCCGGCCGGAGCGCCGCGGTTTCGCCGAAACTTATGGATTCATCGGTGGCGGCCATCGTTTCCGCGATTGGACCGAGAACATCGCCGTCGAGTACCAGGTGCCGATCGAGCGCGACGGGCGGCGCGACCCGATCCCCGCCCACCTGACGCCGTCCTTCGGCGCCGCGGCGTCCGCCTTCGTCCGCCGTCACGCCGCGGAACCGTGGTTCCTCTACCTCGCCTTCAACGCCCCGCACACGCCCCACGAGCCGACCGACGAACGGCTCGCGCGCTTCGCGTCGATCGCGGACCCCGTCCGGCGCAAGTACGCCGCGCAACTGAGCCTCATGGACGACGCCATCGGCGAAACCCTCGGCGCGCTGCGCGAGACGGGGCAGGCCGGGCGCACCCTCGTGTTTTTCTTCAGCGACAACGGCGGGCCGATCTCGGTCAACGGCTCGAGCAACGCCCCGTTGCGCGGCGCGAAGGGCAACGTGTACGAGGGCGGCGTGCGCGTGCCGTTCCTCGTCTCCTGGCCGGACCGGGTTCCGGCGGGCCGCTCGGACGAACGTCCGGTGAGCTCCGTCGACGTCTTCGCCACGGCGCTGGCCGCCGCGGGCGCGCCGATGCCGTCGGACCGCACGTACGACAGCGTGAACCTGCTGCCCTACCTGGAGGGCCGCGCCGCCGGCGCGCCGCACGAGCGGCTGTTCTGGCGCAACGCCGCGCTGCTCGCGGTGCGCGAGGGAAATTGGAAGCTCGTGCGCGGCGCGGGTCCGGCCGATGAACTGTACGACCTCGCGGCCGACGTCGGCGAATCGCGCGACCTCGCCGCCTCTCGTCCCGAGGTGCGCGCCCGACTGGCGGCGGCGCTCGACGCGTGGAACCGCGAGCTGGTCGACCCCGTGTGTCCCGGCGCCGGCGGCCGCCCCGCCAAGGCGAAGAAGAACGCCGGGACGAAGCAGCCCTGAACCCGGAGGCGTTATGAAGACCCCGAATTCCGCCGGTGCTCTCAACCACGGATGGACACGGATAAACACGGATTCTCGTAACTCGGTTCCGCAGTGCTTGGCCGCGGTCGCCGATCGCCGCACGGGGAGGAAAGATGGAGGTGTCGTCGAAGTGAACGGTGCCGCGCATCCGTGTGAATCCGTCTCCATCCGTGGTTTTTTCCTGAATGGATCGGGTCCGTTACTTTTCGCTCTGCTTGGGCTGGCGGTTTTGACCTTTCCGGCGCACGCCGCCGCGGCAAGCCGGCCGAACGTCGTGCTGTTCCTCGTCGACGACATGGGCTGGCGCGACTGCGGCGCCTACGGATCGACGTATTACGCCACGCCGAACATCGACCGCTTCGCGACGCGGGCGATGCGGTTCACCGATGCCTACGCGCAGCCGCTGTGTTCACCCACGCGCGCCAGCCTGCTCACCGGCCAATACTCGGCGCGCCATGGCATCACGTCCGCCACGGGCCACCAGCCACCGCAGCCGCCCGGGCACGCGCTGCGCCCCGCGAGCGCCCCGGCCAACCGCCCGCTGCTCGCGCCCGAGAGCAAAAATTACCTCGACCCGTCTGAACGCACG
>JBJTCH010000390.1:0-14785 GCA_046091745.1 Opitutaceae bacterium | reverse complement strand
CGAGGGCTTCCAGAACAAGGCCAACCGGCCGAACTTCATGAATCCGCGCGACCAAGTCACGCCGTGGCTCCAGGCCGGTCGTCCCGCCTACGACCCGACCACGCGTACGATCACGGTGCTCGACACCGGCCGCACCTTCGGACCCTACGTCTCCACGAACCAGAGCCCGGGCTACAACGCCGCGGTCAACACGATCCTCGGCACCGGCGCGCTCACCAACACCGCCTCACCGCTCTTTCTGCCGGGCATCCAGTTCGACGACGTGTCCCGCCCGGTACGCTACATCGACGGCGGCTCCCCGGTGCTTCTCTTCCAGCGAAATCCGGTGCTCTTCCCGCCCGCCCAGACGAGTCCGGCCACCGCCACCCCGACCCCGGCGTCCCTCGGCTGGACGCTCAACGACCCGCGCTACGCGATCTACGAGCGTTACTACGCGACCTCCACGAATTACCCCAACCCGACGGCCACCCTGAACGGCCGCACCTACACCTACGGCAGCTGGCAGTGGGCCGGCGTCACCAACAAGTCCATCTACGACTGGACGAAATCTAACCACAACCAGACGAACTTCGGCGACCTCCGCGCGGGCAATTACAACGTCGAGCTCGAGCAGCAGATCCTGCCCAACCTCCACTTCAGCGCCGGCTGGCTGCGACAGGACATCGACGGCATCGAGAACTACACGATGTCGCAGCTCACCGGCGCGACCCTGCAGATCGACGCCAATGTGAAGCTGATAGACGGACGGCCCAACCCGTACTTCGGCCTGCCTTTCGTCACCGAAGGCACCGGCGGCGGCATCGACACGTTCTACTCCCCGTCCACCGACGACAACTTCCGGGCCATGCTGGCCTACGATCTCGACCTGACGAAGCGCCGCGGCCTCCTCGCCTATCTCGGCCGCCACCGGCTGCTCGCCCTCTGGTCGAGGCAGGAAAGCAACCGCGCCGTCGAGCGCTGGCGCATGGGCTTCATGGACGGTGACGCCGAGGGCCGTCTTCGCTACGTGCCCAACCTCGCCCTCCCAGGCACCGCCCTTTGGTCGGGCACCTCCACCAAGCGCAACTACTACCTCGCCAGCCCCGGCGGCTCCCAGGCGCGCGTGAGCCAGTCCGCCGGCTTCTACGGCAACCAGGGCTGGAATCAGCCGCTCACGTCCTCGGTGCAGGTCTACGACTACACCACCGGCCAGTTCAAAACCGTGTCCGTCACCGAGGCCACCGAGTTCTCCCAGGCCGGGAGCTTCAAGACCCAGCGCGAGGTCAAGGGCTGGAATCTCGCGGCGCAGAGCACGCTCTTCGCCGAGAAGGTCGTGGCCACCTTCGGCTGGCGCCACGACGACTACCGCGCCCGCGTCACGACATCCGGCGCCGTCACCCGCCTCGACGGCAAGACCGTCTCGACCGTCGAGCC
The DNA here is from genome assembly GCA_046091745.1 of Opitutaceae bacterium. Taxonomy (GTDB): domain Bacteria; phylum Verrucomicrobiota; class Verrucomicrobiia; order Opitutales; family Opitutaceae; genus ER46. Next base: position 13,372 of record JBJTCH010000390.1, on the reverse strand, counting down.
GGCCATGACCAACGCCCAGCTCTTCGTGAACGGCGTCTCCGGCCGCGTGAACCGCGACCTCGTGATGAACCGCTGGAACCGCTGGGATCTCCTCGAGGGTGACACGAAATCCATGGGCGTCGCGTTCCGCCCGCTGAAGAACAACCTCTTCCTGATGAACTCCCGCGGCTCCTCGTTCGCCGAGTTCCTCCAGAGCGTCACGGCGTACTACAACAAGTCCGACAACTTCAACCCGCCCGCCACGTACCAGACCGACTATTTCGGCAATCCGTTGCCCAAGCCGACCGGCAAGACCAAGGACCTCGGCCTCGGTTTCAGCGCCCTGCAGAACAAACTCGTCGCCCGCGTCACCTGGTACGAGACCGAGAGCCAGAACGAGCGCACCTCGGCCGCCGGCACGCTGCTCACGCGCCTTTCCTACTCCGACACCACGACGGGCATCCCGTGGGCCAGCACCGTGCAGCGCATCCGCAACGGCATCGCCGCCGGCCGCACCCTCGCCCAGATCACGTCGGTCACCAACTGGAATTCCGACACCGTCAACCCGGTCAACGACCAGGCGAACCAGCAGAAGATCTGGGACCTGCTGAAACTGCCGTTCAATTACTACGCCGGCACCAGCGTCGGCGGCACGCAGGACAGCAAGGCGAAGGGCGTCGAGCTGCAGCTCACGTACAACCCGACCCCGAACTGGACCATCAAGGTGACCGCCGACAAGCAGGAGACCACGTACCGCAACATCGCGCCGCAGTACGACGCCTGGCTCGCCGTGCGGCTCCCCGTCTGGCAGTCGATGGCGGCCGCGGACATCCCCGACTTCACCGACGCCAACGGCCGCCGCTACTCGCTGAAGAACTTCTGGACCGGCTACGGCTTCGCGAGCGTGGCCCAGGTCGAGAACACCGACGGCAACACCAGCCCCGAGGCGTACTTCAACAATGTGGTGCAGTCGCAGGTGGGGCTGGCCAAGGCCCTCGAGGGCGTCTCCGCCCCGGCCCAGCGCAAGTACCACAGCGCGTTGATCACCAATTACCGGTTCTCCTCCGGTCGCCTGAAGGGCTTCTCCGTCGGCGGCGCCCAGCGCTGGGAATCGAAAGCCGCGGTCGGCTTCCTCGGCAAGGTGGGCGACGCCCGCACCGCCCCGACGGTCATCAACGTCGCCGATCCGACGAAGCCCGTTTACGACCAGGGCAACTTCTACACCGACGTCTGGGTTTCCTACAGCCGCCGGATACTGAAGGAACGCTACGGGCTTAAGGTGCAGCTCAACGTGAACAACCTCACCGAGGGCGGCCGCCTGCTCCCCACCGCGGTCAACTTCGACGGTTCGCCCTGGGCTTTCCGCATCATCGACCCGCGGCAATTCGTGCTCACCACCACCCTCGAGTTCTGAGCGCCCGCCGGCACCGCCGTGCCCTGCCAGCTCCCCCGCGCGGGGAGCTTTTTTGTGGCCAGTCGCCGCCCGCCCGCCGACATCTCCCGCATGGCGACCGCCCGCTTACCCGCCTGGCTGCGCCCCACGCTCCTCGCCGCGGCCGTGGTCGTCGCCTACGTGACCGCGTTGCGCGCGCCGTTCGTCTTCGATGACGAGGCCGCGGTTCTCCGCAACCCGACGATCCGAGAATTCTGGTCCGCGGAAATACTCCGTCCTCCCGCCGACGGCGGCACCACCACCGGCCGTCCGCTCGTCAACGCATCGTTAGCCCTCGACCACGCGCTGTGGGGAATGGACCCGGCCGGGTTCCGGGCGACCAACTTCCTGATCCATCTCGCGGCGACCCTGGTGCTTTTCCAGCTGCTGCGGGCGCTCCTCCGCGGACCAGTTCTCGGGCCGCGTCTCGGCGCGAGCGCCGAGGGAAGCGCCTTCTTCACCGCGCTGCTGTGGGGCGTGCATCCGCTGCAAACGGAATCCGTGACCTGCATCGCCCAACGCACCGAGTCCCTGTGCGGCCTGCTCTACCTGCTCACGCTCCTCGCCGTCGCGCGTCACGCCCGGAGTGACGTGCCACGTGATACCGCGCGGAGGCGCTGGGCGGTCGTCGCGGTGAGCGCGTGCGCGGCGGGCATGGCGGCGAAGGAAGTCATGGTCACGGCGCCCGTGGTCGCGCTCCTGCTCGACCGGACGTTTTTCGCGGGGACATTTCGCGCGGCGTGGCGGGACCGCCGCGGTCTCCACCTCGGGCTCGCCGCCACCTGGCTGGTGCTGGCGGGACTGCTCTTCATGACCGGCGGCGCCCGGGGTGCGGCCGCGGGGTTCGATCGCGGGGTATCCGTCTGGCACTACCTGCTGACCCAATGCGAGGCGCTCGCGCTCTACACCCGCCTGATCGCTTGGCCGCACCCGTTGGTGCTGGATCACGGCACCGCCGTGGTTACCTCGGCCGCCCACGTCCTTCCGCAAGGGTTGCTCATCCTGGCGGCGTTGGGTGCGACCGGCTGGGCGTTGGTACGTCGACCTGTCGCCGGATTTATCGGCGCCGCGTTTTTTCTCCTGCTGGCGCCCAGCTCCAGCTTCGTGCCCCTCGTGGCGCAGACGATCGCGGAACACCGCATGTACCTGCCCCTCGCCGCGCCCTTGGCGGCGATCGTCCTTCTATCGGTCCGGCTCGGACGCGTCCGCGGATGGCTCCTCGGCGCCGCGGTGGTGGCATTGGCCGGCACGACCGTAGCCCGCAATCGCACCTACCTCGACCCGGTGGCCTTGTGGTCGTCGAGCGTGGCGGGGCGTTCCGGCAACGCCCGCGCGCACAGCAATCTCGCCGTGGCGCTGCGGGACGCCGGCCGCACCGGCGAGGCCCGCGGGCACTTCGCCCGCGCCATCGACCTCGACCCGGCCTACGCGCCCGCCCGCTACAATCGCGGCGTGCTGGAATTGGCCGAGGGACGGTTCGACCTGGCCGAGGCGGATTTCGCGGCGGCGCTGCGCATCGCGCCCGCACACCCTGACGCCCGCCTGAACCTCGGAGTGACCCTCACCCGCGCCGGCCGGGCCGCGGAGGCGTTGCCCCATTTCGAGGAGGCTCTGCGCCGGAAACCCGGCGCCGACGTGCATTTCAATCTCGGGATCGCCCACGCCGCGTTGGACCGAGCCGAGGAAGCAGCCAACCACTTCCGCGCCGCGCTTGCCCTGGAGCCGGACCTCGCGGAGGCCCACTGGCAGCTGGGGCGCCTGGCGGAACGTGCCGGACGGAACAAGGAAGCGAGGGCGGCCTACGACCGCGTGCTCTCCCTGGATCCCAAGCACGCGGAAGCGCACCGCCGGCTCGGGCTGTTGGCCGCCCGCCGCGAGGACTTCACCGCGGCGGAACGGCACTTCACCGCCCTCGCGACATCGCGGCCGGATGACGCCGACGCGCACGCCAACCTCGGCAACGTCCTGCTTCTGACCGGCCGCGCCAGGGAAGCCGCGGAACGATTTGAGGCCGCCCTGCGGCTTCGGCCCGGCGATGAACGGCTGCGCGAAAGCCTCGCGACCGCGCGGCGATCCGGTTCCTGAAAGAGCCTAGACCAAAACCTCGCGCGCGTCGGCGAGGAACTCGGTGACGTCGTCCTCCGTCGTCGCCCACGAGCACATCAGCCGGTAGCCGTGCTCGCCGACGAACCGGTAGAAATGCCATCCGCGCGCCTCGAGGCCGTGGGCGAGCGCGCCGGGCATCTCGACGAAGACACCGTTGGCCTCGGTCGGAGCGATGAGCGTAAGCCCGAGTCCCTGCAGCCCTTCGGCCAGGCGCCGCGCCATGCGATTGGCGTGATCCGCGTGACGCAGCCACGCGCCGTCACGCAAGACCGCCGCCCATTGGGCGCCGGCGAACCGCATCTTGGACGCCAGCTGTCCGGCCTGCTTGACGCGGTACTCGAACTCCCGCGCGAGATCACGGTTGAAGAAAACCACGGCCTCGGTGCTGAGCAGTCCGTTCTTGGTGCCGCCAAGGCAGAGGACGTCTACCCCCGCCCGCCATGTGATATCGGCGGGAGAAAGCCCCCGGTCACGGGCTGTGGCGGCTGCGTTGGCGAAGCGCGCCCCGTCCATGTGCAGCGCAAGGCCGTGCGTCCGCGCGAACTCACCCAGCGCGCCGAGCTCCGCCGGAGTGTAGAACGTCCCCAGCTCGGTCGTCTGCGTGACGGACACGGCGCGGATCTTCGGGAAGTGGATGCCGTGGCCGCGGTGCAGCGCGGCGCCGAGGTCCTCGGCGCGCAGCTTGGCGAATTCGCCCGGCATCGGCAGCAGCTTCGCTCCCCCGGTGAAAAACTCGGGGGCGCCGCACTCGTCGGTCTCGACGTGCGACATCGCGTGGCAAAGCACCGCGTGATGCGAGCGGCACAGCGAGGCGAGCACGACGGCGTTGGCGGCGGTGCCGTTGAAGACGAAGTGCACGTCGCACTCGCGCCCGAACAAGTCCGCGATCAGCCGGCGGGCCTCGGCGGTGTGGACGTCGTCGCCGTAGCTGGGCAGGCAGCCCTCGTTGGCGGCCGCCAGGGCCGCGAAGGCTTCCGGGCAGACGCCCGCGGTGTTGTCACTGGCGAAGGCGTGGTTGGCGACGGGGAGGCTCATGCGCGTTTCTCGACTGACAACGTACGCGGCCGGCCGTTCTCCTCAAGCCGCACGCGATGGAACCGGCGAACGTCAATCTGTACCTGGTGGGCTTCATGGGCACCGGCAAAAGCACGGTGGGCCGCGCCGTCGCCGCGCGACTAGGGTTCCGCCTGCTCGACAGCGACCACGAGATCGAGCGCGCGCAGGGCCGCACGATCACGGAGATCTTCGCGCAGAGCGGCGAGCCGACGTTCCGCGCGCTGGAGAAGGCCTTCATCGACGGCGGCCATCCCGGGGAACGCACGGTGGTTTCGTGCGGCGGAGGGCTCGTGGTGCAGCCGGGCATGCTCGAGTCCCTGCAGTCGCGGGGAGTCGTCGTCTGCCTTCACGCCTCGCTCGAGACCGTGCTCGCGCGCACCTCGCGCAACCGCAACCGCCCGCTGCTCGAGGTCGGGAATCCCGAGGAGCGCATCCGCACCCTCTACGCCGCGCGCGAACCCATCTACCGCCGCGCCGGCACGATGGTGCTCACCGATTCCCGCCCGCTCGGCGACATCGTGGCCCACGTGGTGCGCATCTGGCAGCGCGACGCCCGCGATTTCGCGGCCGCGAAACGGTGAGACCGGTAATGCCCGCCGACCGGGAGGAACTCCGCCGCCGCCTCGGGGAGCTCGGTTTCGACGACGTGCGTTTCGCGGCGGTTGAGCCCCCGCCGGGCCCGCCCCTGCGCGCGTGGCTGGACGCCGGCCATCACGCCGACATGGCGTGGATGGAACGCACCGCGGACAAACGGCTGGATCCGCATCTCGTTCTGCCGGGCGCCCGCTCGGTCGTGATGCTCGGGGTTTCGTACTGGGCGGAAAACCTGCGGGCTCCCGCGAGCGAGGGGCGCCCCGTCTGGGCCCGCTACGCGCTGCACGAGGATTACCACGACACGATCCGACCCGCGCTGGAGGCGGCCGGAAAACTTCTGGAGACGATGTTCGACGCGGCACCGGACGATCACCGGTGGTACGTCGACACCGGACCGGTCCTCGAACGCAGCTGGGCGGTGCGCGCCGGCCTCGGGTTCACCGGCAAGAACGCGATGCTCATCTCGCGGCGGCACGGCAATTGGCTGCTGCTTTCCGCGATCCTCACCCGCGTCGCCTTTGAACCCGATCCGCCGGTGGTGGACGGCCGCCCCGCCGACCAAGTCGGCCTGCTCTGCGGCAAGTGCACCCGTTGCCTGGACGCGTGCCCGACCGACGCCTTTCCGGCACCCGGCACCCTCGACGCGCGCCGCTGCGTTTCCTACCAGACGATCGAGAACAAGGGCGTGATCCCGCGGGAAATCCGGGCCGGCATCGGCGCGCGGATTTTCGGCTGCGACGTGTGCCTTGAGGTCTGCCCTTGGAACCGGTTTGCGCGCGAAGGGCGCCGGTTGCTCCTCTCCGCCCGGCACGATTTGGCGGGGCTGACGCTGCCCGAGATTCTTCGCCTCACTCCGGAGACCTTCGCCGCCACGTTTCGCCGCACTCCGGTGAAGCGCCTGAAGCTTGGCGGATTACTGCGCAACGCCTGCGTCGCGGCCGGGAACAGCGGCGACCGCTCCCTGCTGCCGGATCTGCTGCCGCTGGCCGCTTCGCATCCGCTGCCCCTCGTCCGCGCCCACGCGGTGTGGGCCGTCAGGAAACTCGGCGGGGAATCCGCGCTGGTGGAGGCGCGGCACGGAGAATCGGACCCGCTGGTGCTCGCGGAATACGCAGCCGCGTGACCGGCTACGCCGTGCGGAACGCCGCGTTGAAAACCGCCACCGCCGAGGCCGGCGGCCGCACGGGACGCCCCTCGCGGTCGATGAACGCATGCACGGTGTGGCCGGTCGCGAGCAATTCGTCGCCTCGCCTCACCTCGTACTCGAGCCGGATACGGAGCAGCGGCCGATCGTGGAGACGCGTCACTATCGTGACCGTGTCATCGTAAATCGCCGGACGCAGATACCGCGCGGAAACCTCGAGCACCGGCAAACGAAACCCCTCCGCTTCCAATTGGCGGTAAGGCAGGCCGAGTTCCTTCAGGAGAGTGGTCCGCCCGACCTCGAACCACGGCAGGTAATTGCCGTGGTAGACGACTCCCATCATGTCGGTCTCGGCGTACCGGACCGTGACCTGGGTGCGGGACTCAATCACGGGCAGCCTCCGTGGGTTCATCCCGGAACAGCGCCTCGGCCGAGGCCTTCCAGCAATTGCGGCGCGCCCATTCGCGACCGGCATCACCGAGGCGGAGCCGGAGTTCGCGATCGTGAATCAACCGCTCAAAAGCCGCGGCGAGTTGCGCGGGGCGATTCTCCGGCACGAGCAGGCCCGTGTGCCCGTCGACGACCGCATCGGCCACGCCGCCCACGTGGTGCGCCACCACGGGCAAGCCGTGCGCGGCCGCTTCCAGATAAACCAAGCCGAAACCTTCGATACTGCGGTCGAGCTGGCGGCTCGTCATCGCGAAGATGTCCGCGTCCTCGTAAACTTGGGAGAGCTCCTCGTCCGGCAAATTGCCGAGGAACCGGACCGCCAGATCGGGGCACCGCGCGGACCGCTCCCGCAACGTTTCCTCGTACCCCCCTTTGCTCTGGCCGCCCACGATCCGGTACTCGAGCCGCGCCCGCACCTCGGCGGGCAGCGACTGCAACGCCTCGAGCGTCTCCAGTTGTCCCTTGCGGGGATGCAGGCGCCCGACCGTCAAAACCACCACCTTGTCGCGCGGTGCCCGCTCCCGCGGCGCCACCACCGCGAAGTCCGAGCGCAGCGCCCCCGGGGTCAGCGTGATCCGGTCCGCGGCTTCCGGAAAATGGGTCAGCAGCAGTTCCTGGGTGTAGGTGCTGAGGGTGCTGACGCGGGTCGCCCGGCGGATCAGACCGCCCGCCAGCCGGCGACGAAGCGGACTGGCGGCGAACGTGAGGATCTCGGAACCGTGGAAAGTGAGAACGAGCCGGTGCGGCCGGAAAGCCCGGAAGAACTGCAGCAGCATCATCGTGAGCATCGGCCCCGGCTCCGGCAGGTAAACGGTCCCCCGGCGCAAACGCCGGCGATGCCGGATCAATTCACGCGCCAGTTGAAACTGACAGCTCAGGTCCTGCGTCCCCCGCAAAGGCAGCCGCCGCAGCCGGAAGGGCCAGTCAGCCTTTTCCGCCGAGGGCGGCGCCGCCTGCGCCCAGACCTCCACCTCATGACCCAAATCCGCCGAAGCCCGGGCCATCTCTTCCGCGAACGTGGCGATTCCTCCCCGCCGAGGGTAGAACTCGTGGGTGATCAGGGTTACCGGCTCAAAACCGGGGGCCATCATGGAAACGCTCATGCGAGGTTCGCGCCGGAGCCAGCGCAGGCCACCCCGGAACGGCCGGCATCAAGCGAACGCGCGCGCCGCGACGCAAGCGCGGTTGGCACATGACCAGCTCCTCAGAAATAAGGGGTTTACTTTGCCGGCCACCGTAACTTACAAACCAAACACAATGTCAGAAGGAGTTTCCACCAATCCGGGCGCGAGCAAGTCGCCGGTTCCGGCGCACAAGCCCTTCGGTCCGGAAGACGAGTCGGCACTCCGCGAGTCCCTCAAACGATGCTCCCCCTCCACGTTTGAGGCAGCGGTCCAGTTTCGTAAGACCGGCAATGCTGAACATGTTCCGGCAGTCGTGATCGGCGTGATCGAGCGCTTCGTTGAGCCCGACCTCCGCATCAAACTCAAGGACGCCGACGACGATCTTCGCCTGATCGAGGATCTCGGAATCGATTCCCTCACGATGATGGAGATTGTCATCCTCGTGGAGGACGTCCTCCAGATGACGATCAACAACGAGGAACTCAGGAACCTGCGGACCGTGGGTGACGTGAAGACCTTCATCGACTGCAAGATTCGCGGCCTGCCGCTGCCGAAGCCGACGAAGTTTCTCCCGATCGAGCACATCGGCACCGTGATGCCGATCCAGCCGCCGTTCCTGTTCCTGAACGAAGCGTCGGTCAGCTCCACCTCGGCCAACGGCAAATACAAGATCACCGGCCAGGAATTTTTCCTGCAGGGCCATTTCAAGGACAACCCGGTGATGCCGGCCTCGATCATGCTCGAGGCGCTCGGCCAGCTCGGCGTGCTGTTCCTGCTGGAGGGAGCGCCCACCGAACCGGGCAAAATGGTCAGCCCGCAGACGATCTTCTTCACCGGCTGCGAGGGCGTGCGCGCCCACCGGATCTGCAAGCCGGGCGAAATCCTCACCCTCTCGATCAAGCCGAAGCGCATGAAGATGCCCCTCGCGACCTTCGAGGGATCGATCCGCGTCGGCCAGGACAAGGCGGTCATTGTCGAGGAACTCACCCTCACCTACGGTTTCGTGGACGCGGTGAACGCGCCGGTGCCGATCAACGGCAACGCCGATCACGCCCCCGACCACGTGGAGGCCGCGCCCGCCGGCACCCCGCTCCGCGCGGCGGTCAACGCCTAGGTTGCCTCCGGGCCGCCGGCCCACCAATTTTCCGCCCCGCGCGGAAAATCATGCCTCGAGTCTTCATCACCGGCCTCGGCTTTGTCACCAGCATCGGCAACGACGCCGCGACGGTGACCGCCAGCCTCCGGACCCTCCGGCACGGCTTCGAACTCCATCCTCCGTTCCAGAAGCCGGATATCCCTTGCAAGGTCATTGGCTCCGTCAAGGGCTTCAACACGGAGTCCGCCGACCCGGAGGACTGGACGTTTCCGGATCGCTACCGTCTCAAGCGCGAGTTGCTCCGCTCAATGGCGCCCAACGGGCTCTACGCCCACTGCGCCATGCTGCAAGCCGTCGAGGACGCCCGGCTGGCGGAGTCCGACATCTCGAATCCCGACACCGGCCTTTACGCGGCTTCCGGAGGCTCGCCCTTCCTGACCCATCACCATCACGAACGCCTGCAGAAGGTCGGCGTGATGAGGTGTTCCCCGATGGGGATCGTCGCCTCGATCGTGGGCACGCTGAACTTCAACCTCGTCGCGGCGTTCCGGATCAAGGGAGCATCGTGCGGCTTCTCCTCCGCCTGCGCCTCGTCCGCCCACGCGATCGGTTTCGCCCTCGATGACCTGCAATTGGGCCGGCAGAAGCGGATGTTCATCGTCGGCGCCGAGGACGGTAACACCGACGCCATCCTGCCTTTCGCGGGGATGCGGACCCTTTCCCCGCAATCCGACCCGAACCTCGCCTCCCGGCCGTTCGACGCGGCCCGGGACGGCTTCGTCGGCACCGGCGGCGCGACCGTCGTGGTGCTGGAAACCGAGGACGAGGTCCTCCGCCGCGGGGTGAAGCCTTACGCGGAGTTGATCGGCTGGGGTCAGGCGTCCGACGGGCACAACGTGGCCATTTCCCACCCCGACGGGCACGGCCTGCTGGCCGCGATGCGGAACGCCCTGCGGCACGCGGGCGCGGCGGCGCCCGACATCGACTACGTCAACGCGCATGCCACCTCCACGCTCATCGGCGACATTTCCGAGGCGCGGGCGCTGAAGGCGCTTTTCGGCGAGGCGCTCCCGCGCGTGGCGGTGAGCAGCACCAAGGCGCTGACCGGCCACGGACTCTCACTCGCCGGGGCAATGGAAAGCGCGTTCTGCGCGCTTGCGCTGCGCGACGGCTTCATCCCGGGCAACGCGCACCTCACGCGGCCCGACCCGGAATGCGCGGCCCTCAATCTCCCGCGGGTAACCGAGGATCGCGCCCCGCGGACCGTGCTCAAGAACAGCAGCGGTTTCGGCGGCGCCAACGTCGCGCTGATCTACCGGCGCGCCGCCTGAACCGTGGCCGCGACCCGCGTCTCCGAGCTGCACCGCACCGCGTTCGTCACGGGCGCGAGCACCGGGCTCGGCCGCGCGTTTACCACCATGCTCCTCGCGGAGGGTGTGCGGGTCTGGGGTACTTCCCGTGACGTGGCGCGCCTCGCGGAACCGGCGGCGGCGCATCCGGGCAACTTCACCCCCGTCGCCCTCGATCTTCGCGACGCCACGGCGGCGCTGGCGGTTTTTCGCGGAGCGGAAAAGGAGGCCGGCGGTTTCGACGTGGTCGTGAACAACGCGGGCTACGGCGCCTTTGGTGGTTTCGCGTCCGCCGATTTCGCCGATTGGCGCGCGCAACTCGAGGTGATGCTGGTGAACACCGCGGCGCTCGCCCACGCGGCCCTGCCGGGCATGCTCGCCCGCAGGCGCGGGGCGTTGGTCAACATCTCGTCCCTCGCCGCCGAATTCCCCCTGCCCTTCCAGCCCGCCTACAACGTCGCCAAGGCGGGGATCTCGGCCTTGAGCGAAAGCCTGATGATCGAGACCCGTGGCACCGGCGTCATCGTGCTGGATGTGCGCCCGGGCGATTACCGCACCGATTTCGAGGGCTCCGTCGCGCGGCTGCCCGGCGCGGACGCCCCGCGGGCGGCGCGCGCGTGGGCCGCGTTTGAGGCGATGATGCGTTCCGGCCCCCACCCGGATCACGCCGCGGCCTCGCTGCGCCGCGCCTTGCTGCGCCACCGCTCCGCCACGGTGCGCACGGGCCGCTTTTTCCAGGCGGTCGCCGGCCCGCTGCTCGCCCGGCTCGGGCCGCTGGCGCTCAATCGCCGGATCCAGGCGCGTTACTTCGGCCTCGACTGAACCCCGCATGGCGAAGGTCCGCATCCTTGTCCTGACTTCCAGCACCGGTGGCGGCCACGACGCCCGTGCCGAGGCCTTCGCGGAATGGTGCTTCCAGCTTTACGGCCACGACGTCGACGTCCGCATCGAGCAGATGCTGGAGAAGTCCTCCCTCGTTCACCGCGGCGGAGTTGGCCTGTACAACCTCATCCAGCGCCGCGCGCCGTGGGTGCACACGCTGTTCTACGCGACGGTCGAGATCCTCAGCTACCTCAACCATCGCTCGGTGAGCATCGGCGGCTCCTACTACGGACGCGTGATCCGGGAGTACCGCCCGCACTTGGTCTTCAGCGTCCACGACTGCCTGAACCGCGGCTATTTCCAAGAGGCGCGCCGCCTGCTCGGCGACGGCGCCGTGCGCTGCGCCACCTACTGCGGCGAGTTTTCCGGCGGCTGGGGGTACTCGCGCAACTGGATCGAGCCCACCGCCGACCTCTACATCTCGCGCACCCCGACGGCGCGCGACTACGCGGTCAAGAGCGGCATCCCGCCGGAACGCGCCCGGGTGCGGGGCCACCTCATGCGCCCGCGCTCGCACCTCGAGGATCTCGGCCCCGCGGGACGCGGCGCCTACCGCCGCGATGGGCTCGGGCTCGAGCCCGACCGCTTCACCGTCTTCCTCGCCACCGGCGCCAACGGGGCCAACAACCACGCGGAACTCCTTCCCGCCCTCGTCCGCCACGCGGACCGCGTCCAGGCGATCGTCATCTGCGGGCGCAATCGCGAGGCCTACAACCAGCTCATCCACTGGCGCTCGGAGCACCCCGAGTTCACCTGCCACATCCAGGGCTACTCGGAGGACGTGCACCTCCTCATGCAGGCGAGCGACGCCATCGTGACCCGCGGCGGCACCACCACCTGCGCGAAGGCCCTGCATTTCAGCTGCCCGATCATCTTCAACGCCTTCGGCGGCATCATGCCGCAGGAACGGCTCACGTGGAAATTCTTCCGCAACGGCGCCGCCTGCGAGAAGATCGAGGACGCCGCCGACTTCGCCCGCATCATCGACACGTGGATGACGGAACCCGCCGCGTACGCGCGCGTCCGCGAGCACTTTCTCCGGCTGCGTTACGAGGAGGACCCGACGGTCGTGATCGACGAACTGGTGACCTTGGCCAACTCGGTGGCGTCCGCGAAACTCCGGCGGCGTCCGTTCCCGCCGGGCGCCGCGGCGGCTTGAGCATCGGCGGGCGGGGGCGCTCCAAAAAAGCGCTGTTGCCCGCGGTTCCGGACTGCTAGCGAATCCGGATCTTGTCCGCCGAATCGCCCGTCATCGCCTATTTCTTCACGACGTTCCCGAAATCCACGGAGACCTTTCTCCAGCGGGAAATCGTGGCCATGAAGGGCCTCGGGGTGCGGATGCGGATTTACTCGCTCTGGGGCGGATCCGCGTCGTTTCGCGGCCTGCCCGTGCAGCGCTTCAACAAGTGGCGGCTGCTCACCTTGTTCTGGCTCATTCCCTACGAGGCTTCCCGCCGGCCCGCCGTCCTGCGCCAGTTGCTCCACGGGCTCTTCACCCGCCGCGCGCCTTCCTGGCTGAACTTCTGGGAAAACATGCTCGGCGCCGGTTTCGCCTGCGTCGTCGCTCGGGAGTTCCGTCGTGATCCGCCCGATCATATCCACGCCGCCTGGGGCGGCGGGCCCGCCACCGCCGCCTGGCTGCTCTGGCGCATCGACGGACACAGCTTCAGCGCCGCCGCGCACGCCTACGACATCTTCGAGCACGGCGGCGATTGGTGGCTGCGGGACAAGCTCGAGCACGCCGCCTTCACGCACACCTCCACGGAGATGGCGCGCCGCGCCCTCATCGAGCGCGGCCTCGAGGCGGGCAAGATCGTCTGCATCCGCCGCGGCCTGGACCGGTTGCCCGTGTTGAAGCCCCTGCGGCCCGCCCGGCAGCCCATCCATCTCGTGAGCGTCGCCCGGCTCGTCGAGAAAAAGGGCCTCGACCACCAGTTGCGTATCCATGCCGCCCTGCGCGCCGCGGGCGTTCCCTTCGCCGCCCGGATCATTGGTGACGGCCCGCTCCGCACCGAACTCGAGAACCTCGCCGGCCGGCTTGGCATCGCGGCGGATGTCACGTTCACGGGACACCTGCCCCAGCATGAGGTCTGGACCCAATTGGGTCCAGACCTCATGCTGGGGCAGGTGTCCCGTGAACGTGACATCCGCCGCGATGCC
>JBJTCH010000389.1:0-3824 GCA_046091745.1 Opitutaceae bacterium | reverse complement strand
TACGGCGTCTCGCGTTTCGTGAACGGCATGTGGGCCGACCGCGCCAACGCGCGCTACTTCATGGTCGCCGGCCTGCTGCTCTCGGTCGGCGCCAACGTCTTCTTCGGCTTCAGCTCCACGGTGCTCCTGCTCGGCGTGGCGTGGATGATCAACGGCTGGGTCCAGGGCATGGGCTTCCCGCCGTGCTGCCGGCTCATGACGCACTGGTTCCGTCCCGAGCGACTCGCCTCGACGATGTCGGTCTGGAACACCTCGCACTCGATCGGCGCGGCGCTCGCGAGCGTGGCGTGCGGTTACTTCGTGCTGCTCGGCTGGCGCTGGTGCTTCTTCGGCCCCGCCATCCTTTGCACGGCGGCGGGCCTCATCCTGTTCATCCTGCTGCGCGACACGCCTTCGTCCGTCGGCCTGCCCGAGATCCGCGGCGACGACCGGCCCGCACCCGCGCCCGGCCCCCTGGAAAAGGCCGAGCACCAGGCGTTCGTGCGGCGCCAGGTGTTCGCCAACCCGTTCATCTGGTGGATCTCCCTCGCCAACTTCTTCGTCTACATCCTGCGGTTCGCGGTCCTCGACTGGGGTCCGACGCTGCTGAAGGAGATGAAGCATTTCCCCGTGCAGCAAACGGGCTGGATGGTCGCCGCCTTCGAGGTGTCGGGCATCATCGGCATGCTGCTGGCCGGCTGGCTCACCGACCGCGTGTTCGGCGGGCGCGGCTCGCGCACCTGCGTGTTCTGCATGATCGGCGCGGGGGCGGCGCTCACGCTCTTCTGGCTCGGGGCCGCGACCCCCGCCGCGGCCACCGTGCTCCTGGCCGTCGCCGGTTTCTTCATCTACGGACCGCAGGCCCTGATCGGCATCACCGCCGCGAATCTCGCGACGAAACGCGCCGCCGCGACCGCCGCGGGCTTCACCGGGCTGTTTGGCTACGCCAGCACCATCGTCTCCGGCTGGGGCCTCGGCGTGCTCGTGGAAAAGGCCGGCTGGCATGTCGCCTTCGGGGCGCTGCTGGGCATCGGCGTGCTCGGCACGTTCATGTTCCTCCTCGCCTGGCGCGCCCCGGCCCACGGCTACGGCACCGCGCATCCCTCCTCCGCCTGAATGAACGCCTCCGAAAACTCCGCCCCGGACAGCTGTCCGGAGACCCGGACCCGCCTCCGCGCCATCCGCCATCTCGCACTCGACATGGACGGCACCATCTATCGCGGCGGCACGCTCTTCCCGTTCACCCGCGGCTTCCTTGAGCGGATGCGCGGGCTCGGCATCGGATACACCTTCCTCACCAACAACCCGTCGAAAAGCTCCGCCGACTACCTCGCCCACCTCAATCGACTCGGCATCTCCGCCAGCCCGGAAGAACTCTACACGTCGGCCCAGGCCACCATCGACTGGCTGCGGAAAAACCGACCGGCAACCCGACGGCTCTTCATCCTCGGCACCGCCAGCATGCAGGGACAGTTCACGGCCGCGGGCTTCGCGCTCACCGCCGACGACCCCGCCGACGCCCCCGACGCCGTCGTCGTCGGCTTCGATCTCAACCTCACCTACGCGCGTATCTGCCGCGCGGCTTGGTGGATCCAAAAAGGGATCTTCTGCGTGGCGACCAACCCCGACTTCGTTTGCCCGACGGACCAGCCCACGGTGCTCGTCGACTGCGGCGCGCTCTGCGCGATGTTCCAGGCCGCCACCGGACGCGCCCCCGACCGGGTCTTCGGCAAACCCGATCCGTCGATGCTCGACGGCATCCGCGCCCGCCACGGGCTTGCCGCCGCCGAGATCGCGATGGTCGGCGACCGCCTTTACACGGACGTCCTCATGGCCCGCCGCGCCGGCGCGCTCGGCGTGCTCGTCCTGACCGGCGAGGCCACGGCCGAGGACGCCGCGCGCTCCGCCGAGCCGCCCGACCTCACGCTCCCGAGCCTCGTGGAGCTCGGCGACCTGCTCGCTGCCTCGCGTTCGTGAGCAACCGGCGCTCCTCCGCCCTGCAAGGCCTCACGGCCGCTCCCCTCGACCTCCTCGTCGTGGGCGGCGGGATCGTCGGCGCCGGCGTGGCGCGTGACGCCGCCCTGCGCGGCCTGCGAACCGGCCTCGTCGAGCAACACGACTTCGCCGAAGGTACCAGCAGCCGTTCGACGCGTCTCCTGCACGGCGGCCTGCGCTACCTCGCGCAAGGGCACGTCGGCCTCGTGCGCGAGGCGAGCATCGAGAAAAAAACCATCCATCGCATCGCGCCGCACCTCGCGCAGCCGCTCGGGTTCATTTTCCCGGCCTTCGCCGGCAATGGAAACCCGCTGTGGCAACTCCGGATCGGGGTGAAACTCTACGATCTCCTCTGCGGCGGCGGAAACTTCGAACCCTCGCGCGGGCTCTCGCTCGCCCAGACCCGGGAACTCCTGCCCGCGCTTCGCCCCGATGGCCTGCGCGGTGCCGTGCGTTATTTCGACGCGCTGACGAACGACGCGCGCCTCGTCATCGACACGCTGCGTTCCGCTTCCCGCGCCGGTGGCGCCGTGCTGAACTATACGCGCCTCGAGGCGACCCACCGCGACGGGAGCACATGGCGCACAACGGTGCGCGACGTGCTCACGGGTGCCGCCCACGAGGTGCGCACCCGCGCCATCATCAACGCCACCGGCCCGTGGTCCGACGGCCTGCCGCACAGCGCGGTGAAGCTGCGGCTCACCAAAGGCATCCACCTCGTCGTCGACCACGCGCGCCTTCCCGTGCCCGACGCCGTCGTCATCACCGAGGGCAGGCGCATCCTATTCGCCATCCCGTGGGCCGGGCGCGTCGTGCTCGGAACGACCGACACGGATTACCGCGGCCGTCCCGAGGACGTCGCGGTGGAGCCGGCGGACACCGCGTACGTGCTGCGCACGGTGAACACGTGGTTCCCGGGAGCCGCGTTGCAGGAGTCCGACGTCATCAGCAGCTGGGCGGGCCTGCGTCCGCTGGTGGCGAATCCCGACGGAACGCCCTCCGACATTTCACGCGCCCACGAGATCCGCCGTCCCGAGGCGGGCTGGTGGGACATCACCGGCGGAAAGCTCACCACCTATCGCCTGATGGCCGAGCAGGCGGTGGACCAGGTGGCGCGCGAACTCGGCGCCGCCGTGCCGCCGAGCCGGACCGCGCGGGAACCGCTGCTCCCGGCCGCCGAGGTCACGCCGTACAGCGGCGTGGCGCCCGCGCCGTTCACACGCGAGGCGGTGCGGCACTACGTGGAGCAGGAATGGGCCGTGCGGCCCGAAGACGTGCTCGTTCGCCGCAGCGGCTGGGTTTACCACGACGGACCCGACGCCGCGCGCCGCGACCAAGTCGCCCGCTGGATGGCGGAACCGGAATCCTGAGGAAGGTCGGCGCGAACAAAGCGCGCTGGAGTTTTGACCAAGGAATCAACCTGGAAATCAGGAACTCAGGACACCTGCGCAAGGTGGTTGGGACCTGCCGCAGTTGGGCATCTGTAGCTCTCCAGAACCCAACGCGGCAGATCTCGAAGCTTGGGCGCTGTTCGGTGGCTTCCTGTGTTCCGTGGGCAACCCGGAGCGATCTCGTGAATAGGGTGAGTTTGGTGGTTCCCCCTGTGGTGCCCTCCGTGAACCACTTTCCACCTTTTCGGCGCGACTCAGCCGCCGATCCAGCCGAGGCCGGCGCGCAGCCAGAGCGGGATGGTGAGGATGCCGATCGCCGTGGTGCCGACGACGATCTGCACGGCGGTGCGCGGGTGCCCGCCGTAGAGCCGCGCGAGGATGACGGGCACCATCGCCGAGGGCATGGCGGCCTGCACCACGAGCACGCGCTTGAGTTCCACCGAGCAAGGAAGCGCGAGG
>JBJTCH010000388.1:0-3552 GCA_046091745.1 Opitutaceae bacterium | reverse complement strand
CGAGGTTTTCGGCGCGAAGACCCATCGCGACGAGGCGGACCGCCAACGCACGCTCCGGCAGCTGTCGATCGCGTTTCCGGTGATCTGGACGGCGATCTTCCTGCTGTGGGGCGAGCCGGTGACGCTGGTCTTCGTGGGCGCGATCGCCCAGGGCCTGATGCTGCCCTTCCTCGGGATCCTCGCGCTTTACCTGCACCACCGCCACACGCCCGCGGAGCTGAGGCCCGGCGCCCTCTGGCGCTCGGGTCTCTGGCTCTCCGCCGCCTGCATGATGGTGGCCGGCGGCTACCAAGTGGTCACCCGGCTGCTGCCCTGACCACCGACGCCGTCAGGCGCCGTGGCAGGCCTTGAACTTCTTTCCGCTGCCGCAGGGGCACGGCTCATTGCGGCCGACCTTGGGGGTCTCGCGGCGGATCGTGACGGCGGGAAGGACAATCTCCTGCTCGGCGGGAGCGGCCTCGGCCGGTGCAACGGGAGCAGCGGCCGCCGGCGCGGCCGGAGCGTCGGTCGGCCCGACCGCCTTGGCCGAGCGACTGAGGAGGGCGAGCATGTTCTCGAACGACTCGAGGTTGGAGGCGCTGCGGAACAAGCCGCTGCAGATCTGCAGCCGCACGTTGTTCATCAGTTCCTCGAAGTATTTGAACGCCTCGCCCTTGTATTCGACGAGCGGGTCCTTCTGGCCGTAGCTGCGCAGACCGATGGAGCGCCGCAGTTCCTCCATCTCGGTGAGGTGCTCCTGCCAGTGGTGGTCGATCGCGTTGATGACCACGTAGCGTTCCAGCGCGCCCAGCGCCTCGGACTGCTCGACCGACTCCTTGACGCCATAGGCGTCGCGGATGCGGGCGATCAGACGCTGGATCACGGGCTCGGGATCGCCGCCGGCGAGATCCTCGATCCGGCAGCTGATCGGGAAGTGTGAATTGACCCAGCCAACCACGCCCTCGAGGGAGGTCTGCGTGGGGCCGCCCTTCTCGCCGAACCCGGCGACGGCGAGCCGCTGGTGCAGTTCCTCGCCGATCTGCTCGAAGATAATCTCCTTGGGCCGCTCGGCGTGGATCGCGGCGTTGCGGATGCCGTACACGACCTCGCGCTGCTGGTTGAGCACGTCGTCATACTGGAGCAGGCGCTTGCGGATGGAATAGTTCTGCTGCTCGACCTTCTTCTGCGCGCTCTCGATGGAGCGGTTCAGCCACGGATGTTCAAGCTCCTCGCCCTCCTGCATCGAGCCCTCCATGAGCTTCGAGGCGAGGTTGCCCTGCAGGAACAACCGCATGAGGTCGTCCTCAAGGGACAGGTAGAACTTGGTGAGACCCGGATCACCCTGCCGGGAGCAACGGCCGCGCAGCTGGCGGTCGATGCGGCGGGACTCGTGGCGCTCCGTGCCGATGACGTAAAGGCCACCCAAATCACGCACGCCTTCGCCCAGTTTGATGTCAGTGCCGCGGCCGGCCATGTTGGTGGCGATCGTCACGGCGCCGCGCTGGCCGGCGCGGGCCACGATGTCGGCCTCCTGCTGGTGGAACTTCGCGTTCAGCACCGTGTGGATGATGCCGGTGCGCTTCAGCATGCGCGACAACACCTCGGATGACTCGACGCTCACCGTGCCGACGAGCACCGGCTGCCCGCGCTTGTGGGCCTCCTCGATCTCCTTCACGACGGCGGCGTACTTGTCGCGGCGCGTCTTGAAGATCGAGTCGTTGCGGTCGACGCGGATGCACGGCTTGTTCGTCGGGATGACCTGCACCGCGAGCCGGTAGATGTCGTTGAACTCGGTCGCCTCGGTCTCCGCCGTGCCCGTCATGCCGGCGAGCTTTTCGTACATCCGGAAGTAATTCTGGATCGTGATCGTCGCGTACGTGCGCGTCTCGCGCTCGATGGCGACGCCCTCCTTGGCCTCCACCGCCTGGTGCAGGCCGTCGGACCAGCGGCGGCCCGGCATGACGCGGCCGGTGTTCTCGTCGACGATCATGACCTTGCCGTCGGGCGTGACGACGTACTCCACGTCGCGCTCGTAAAGCGAGTACGCGCGCAACAGCTGCGAGATGGCGTGGATCTCCTCGGAGACCTCGGCGTAACGCTGCTGGGAGGCGAGCTTGCGCTCCTCCTTCTGCTCGGGACTGACGCCGGTCTCGCGCTCGAGGTCGGAAAATTCCGTGGCGAGGTCGGGCAGAACGAACGCGTCGGGGCTGTCGGGCCGCAGGCGGTTGCGTCCGATCTCGGTGAGGTCGGCCTGGTGCTGGCGCTCGTCGATGACGAAGAGCAGGTCCTCCTTCAGCCGGTAGAGCTCGTCCTTGTTGAGATCGGAGTTGAGATCCGTCTCCATGCGGTCGAGGAGCTTCCGCCAGGCGCCGTTCTCCATCAGCCGGAGCAGCTGCTTGTTCTTCGGATGGCCCATTTTGACCTGCAGCATCTTGCGCGCGGCCGTCTCGCGGTCCTCGTCGGTGGCGCCGGCCTTCTCCAGCAGGTCCTTCGCCTCGGTGACGATGCGGTTGCAGAGGCGAACCTGCTCGTTGACGAGTCGGTCGACGCCGGGCTTGAGGCGCGTGAACGGCTGCTCGCGCTCGATGGGCGCGGGACCGGAGATGATGAGCGGGGTGCGCGCCTCGTCGACGAGGATGGAGTCGACCTCGTCCACGATGCAGAACCAGTGGTCGCGCTGCACCTGGTCCTCGCGACGCGTGGCCATGCCGTTGTCGCGCAGGTAATCGAAACCCAACTCGCTGGCGGTGCCGTAGGTGATATCGCGCCCGTACATGTCGCGCCGCACGTCCGGCGGCATCTGCTGCTGGATGCAGCCCACGGTCACACCGAGAAAGTTATAAAGGTAACCCATCCACTCGGAATCGCGGCGGGCGAGGTAATCGTTGACCGTTACGAGCTGGGTGTTCCGCGCCGCGAGGGCGTTGAGGTAGAGCGGCAGCGTGGCGACGAGGGTCTTGCCCTCGCCGGTGGCCATTTCGGAGATCCGGCCCTGGTGCAGCGCGAGACCGCCGATGAGCTGGGTGTCGAAATGCACCATGTCCCACCTCAACTCGTGGTCGCACACGACCACGGAGCGGCCCACGAGACGCCGGGCGGCATTCTTCACGGCCGCGAAGGCCTCGGGCAGGATGGCGTCCAGTTCGGCGCGCTTGTCGGAGGCGGCGGCGACCCGCGCCCGGAACTCGTCGGTTTTCGCGCGCAGCTGCTCGTCGGTCAGCGCCTGGTAGGAAACCTCCAGCTCGTTGATGCGCGCCACGATGGGACGCGCCTTCTCGAGGAACTTCTTGTAATGCCGGCCGGAGAAGCGCTTGAGCAGAAACGAGAACATGAAGGGCGGAACGTGAGCTTCGCCTCTTCCCTTGGCAAACGGCAAATCCGGCGGCGCGCCGCGGACGGTCAGGAGGCCCCGCGGAAATACGCGATCGTGCGGGCCAGGCCCTCCTCCAGCGGCACGGCGGGCTCCCATTTCAGGACGCGGCGCGCCGCCGGATTTGCCGTTTGCCAAGGGAAGAGGCGAAGCTCACGTTCCGCCCTTCATGTTCTCGTTTCTGCTCAAGCGCTTCTCCGGCC
>JBJTCH010000387.1:0-15700 GCA_046091745.1 Opitutaceae bacterium | reverse complement strand
CCGACATCCGCAACGAGCTCGGCATCTTTCCCCACAATGTCTCCAGCTGCTCGCCGGTGATCGTCGGCGACAAGGTGATCATCGCGACGTCGAACGGCGTCGACTGGTCCCACCTCAACATCCCGGCGCCCCTCGCGCCGGCGCTCGTGATCGTCGACAAGAACACGGGCAAGGTGCTCGCCGAGGAGGTGTCGGGAGTCTCGAAGCGCGCCTTGCACGCCAGCTGGGGTTCCGCGGCGTTCGCCGACGTGAAGGGCGTGCCCACCATCGTCTGGGGCGGCGGCGACGGGCTCTGCTACGGCTTCGACCTCAACCCGTACCAGCATCCGGAGGGCTTCCCGGCGCTCAAGGAGTTCTTCCGCTACGACGCCAACCCTCCCGAGTACCGCACCAAGAACGGCCAGCCCCTGAAGTACGCGACGCACGATGGTCCGAGCGAGATCATCGCCACCGTCATCGTGCACGAAGGCCGCGCCTACATGGCGATCGGCCAGGACCCGGAGCACGGCGACGGCGTCGGCATGGTCAGTTGCCTGGATCTCACCGCCCGAGGCGACATCACGGGCAAGGCCGTGTGGACGAACAAGTCGATCGGCCGCTCGATTTCCACGCCCAGCCTCCACGAGGGCCTGCTCTATCAGGCGGAATACAACGGGAACATCCACTGCATCGACATCACGAATGGGAAGATCCTCTGGACCTACGCCACCAACAGCCGCATCTGGTCCTCGACGCTCGTGGCCGACGGCAAGGTGTACTGCGGCACGGAGGACGGCGAACTGATCATCCTGCGGACCGGCCGCGAGATGAAGCTCGTCGGCAAGCCCGAGTTCTTCTCCCCGATCTACGCCAGCCCGGTCGTCGCCAACAACCTCCTCCACGTCGCGACGATGACGCACCTGTTTGCGATCGGGAAATAAGGCGTTAACGATCCGGCCCCGCCCGCATCCGCGGCCCTCGTCGCGGGACCTTACTCTTCATTTTTCCATCCCTTCTCATGAGCTGCAAACTGACCGCCCCGGAAGCCCAGGCCGCCCTCGATGCTTGGACGCGCGAGATGATCGCGTGGCATTTCTCGCCCGCCACGGGCTGCGACTACTGGCTCAAGTGGGCCGAAACGGCCGGGTGGAACCCGCTGAAGGAGATCACCCGCTTCGCCGACCTCACGCGTTTCGACCACTTCGACGACGAGGTCCTGCGCAAGGAGCAGCCCGAGCGCTTCGTGCCGAAGGCCTTCGCCGGCCGGCCGTACAACGTCTTCGAGACCGGTGGCACCACCGGCATGCCGAAGCAGCGCATCGGCTGGGATGACTACAAGGTCGATTACGAGGAGTTCAGCGACCACTACGGCCCCGACTTCTTCCCCAAGGGCGCCAACTGGCTGATGGTCGGCCCCACCGGACCCCGGCGTCTGCGCCTCGCGATCGAGCATCTCGCCAACTACCGCGGCGGGTCCTGCTACTTTGTGGATCTCGATCCGCGTTGGGTGAAACGCCTCATCGCCATGGGCGAGGGCGCCATGGCCCGCAAGTACCAGGAGCATGTGATCGACCAGGCGGCCACCATCATCCGCCACCGGAACATCCAGTGCATGTTCACCACGCCGCGTCTCCTCGAGAACCTCGCCGAGCGCATGTCCCTCGTGAAGGCGGGCATCAAGGCGGTCTTCGCCGGCGGCACCACCATGACGCCCCAGTACGTGCGCTTCGTCGTCGAGGAGGTCCTCGAGGGGCAGATCAACTTCGCGCCGACCTACGGCAACACCCTCATGGGCCTCGCCATCAGCCGGAAGCTGAAGCCCGAGGACAATTACAGCCTCACCTACTACGCCCCCCAGCCGCGCGCCGTGCTGCGGATCGTCAATCCCGACAAGCCCGACGAGATCATGCCCTACGGCGAGTACGGCCGCGTCGAGCTCACCACCATGACGCGTGAGTTCTTCGTGCCGCGCTTCCTCGAGCGCGACGAGGCCATCCGCCGGCCCCCGTGCGACGAGTTCCCGTGGGACGGCGTGGGTGACGTGCGTCCGTTCCAATCCCTCACCAAGACCATCATCGAGGGCGTGTACTGAACGGCCGGCACCCACGCGCACCATGAGCTCCCCGATCCACATCCCCGTCCTGCGTCTCGGCCGTTCCTACGAGAGCCTCGACAAGGTTCGCTTCAACGTCGAAGGCCGCGAGATCGCCGTGAGCATGGCGAACTCCGGGCTGATCCGGCGCGATCTGCAGCAGGGCCTCGCCCGCGCCGCCGAAAGCCTGCAGGCGATCCCGTGCGCGAAGCTGGCCGACGCCTGCGAGCACGCTGCCGAGCTTTTCCTCCGCGGGAATCTTCCCTGGGGTGACGGCGACCAGCTCCAAAGCCCGCAGGATTACGTCGTCGCCCTCTCGCAGCTCACCGGTCTGCCGCATTCCCTCGGCCACCAAAACATGGGCAAGGTTCACGCCGCGATGGCCAACATCCGCGCCATCATCGCCGGCCTCACCCGCGGCATGCCGCTCGAGTTGTTCGACCGCGGTTTCATCCGGCAGGACGGGATCGACGTTAACTTCTTCCCGCAGACCGGTAGTCTCGGCGTGCTGCTGCCCAGCAACTCGCCCGGCGTGAACTCGCTCTGGCTTCCCGCGCTCGTGATGAAGATCCCGGTCGTGCTCAAGCCGGGCCGCGAGGACCCGCTCACCCCGTTCCGCATCGTCCAGGCCATGATCGCCGCCGGCTTCCCGCGCGAGGCCTTCGGCTTCTATCCCGCCGGACACGACGGCGGCGACGCCGTGCTCTTCGGCACCGGCCGCGCCATCGCTTTCGGCAGCGACGCCACGGTACGGCGGTATTCCCCGTTCCGGAACATCCAGGTCCACGGCTCCGGCCGCAGCAAGGTGCTCCTGGGCGACGACCACGCCGACCACTGGGAGCGTCACCTCGATATCATCGTGCAGTCCATCGCGTCCAACGGTGGCCGCTCCTGCATCAACGCCTCCGCCGTCCTCACCCCGCGCCACCGCGACCGGCTCGCCGACGCCCTCGCGCGTCGGATGGCCGCCATCGTGCCGCGCCCGCGCGACGACAAGGACGCGCTTCTTTGCGGATTCGCCAATCCCGCCATGGCCAAGGGTATCGACGAGCGGATCGACGAGCTCCTGCAGACGCCGGGCGCCGAGGATATCACCGCCCGTTACCGCCAGGGCCCGCGCCTGATCGAGAAATTCGGCCAGACCTTCCTCCAGCCCACGCTGGTCTCGTGCACCGATCCGGAACACCCGCTCGCCAACACCGAGTTCATGTTCCCCTACGCCAGCGTCCTCGAGGTGCCGCAGTCGCGCATGGTCGACACCATCGGCGAGTCCCTCGTCGTCTCGGCCGTCACCGCCGACCACGCGTGGACACTCGACCTGATGGCGAGCACCAACATCGAGCGGCTCAACATCGGGCCTTACCCGACGAACCGCGTGCAATGGGAGCAGCCGCACGAGGGGAACATGTTCGAGTTTCTCTACCGCCGCCGCGCCCTCCAGGGCGATCTCGCCGCGGTCTGACGCGCCTTCGCCGCCGGCTGCGCGCCGGTCCCCGCCCAACTTCCCTCATGCCCGAGGCTTTCGCGTCGCGCCCCGCCCCGCGGCTCATCTTCGGTCCGGGCAGTCTCCGCGAACTGCCCGGCGCGGTGCGCAACGTGGGCGGCACCGCGGTCTTCGTTGTCAGCGATCCGGGCATCGCCCGCGCCGGCCATCTTGACACCGCGTTGCGCCTGCTGGGCGAAGCCGGTCTGCCGGCCGCGGCGTTCGCCGACTCGCGCGAGAATCCCACGGAGTCCGACGCCGCCGCGTGCCGCGACGCCGCGCGCGCGCACCGTGTCGACTGCATCGTGGCGATCGGCGGGGGCAGCACCCTCGACACCGCCAAGGCCTGCAACTTCCTGCTCACGAATGGCGGCGTGATGCACGACTACCACGGCTACGGCAAAGCCGCGCGCCCGCTGCTGCCGCTCATCGCGATCCCGACCACCGCCGGCACCGGCAGCGAAACGCAGTCCTACGCGCTCATCAGCCGCGACGGGTCCCACGAAAAGATGGCCTGCGGCGACCCCAAGGCATTGCCCGCCGTGGCGATCCTCGATCCCGATCTCACCGCCACCCTTCCGCACGGAGCCGCGTTGCTCTCCGGCGTCGACGCGCTCACGCACGCGATCGAATCGGCGGTCTGCACCAAGGCCAACGCGCTCTCGCGGCTTCATGCCGAGGGCGCCTTCCGCCACCTCGCGACCGCCATCGACCGCGTCGTCGACGGGCGGCCCACCGACGACGACCGCGCGCACATGCTGCTTGGCGCCGCGCTCGCGGGAACCGCCATCGAGAACAGCATGCTCGGCGCCGCCCACGCCTGCGCCAACCCCCTCACGGCGCGGCTCGGCGTGGTCCACGGCCGCGCCGTCGCCACGATGCTGCCGCAGGTGATGCGCTTCAACGCCGTGGTACCGGCCGCCGCCGAGACGTACGCGCACTTCGGCGCGCTCCTGCGTCTGCTCCAGGTTTCGGACCTGCCGCTTCAGCCATGGCTGGAAGCACTCGTGCGCCGCTGTCGTTTCCCGGCCCTGGATCCCGCCACCGACTTCGCGCTCCTCGCCGACGACGCCACGCGGCAGTGGACCGGCAAATTCAACCCGCGTCCGTTGCAGCGGGAGGATTTCATCTCACTCTACCGGCGTGCGTCCGGCATCGAAACCTGACCCCTGTCGCGCGGTTCCGCGCCTCGCCCTGTTCGCGTCCGCGCTCGTCCTTGCGCTGACCGGCTGCGGCGAGAAACCCGCCGCCGCCGCTCCCGTGCCGCGCGAACCGGCCGTCGCGTGGACTTTCACGGCGCCGGGGCCCGTCAACGCCGAGGCCGCCATCGCCGGCGGTCGCGTCTTCATCGGCAGCGACAAGGGCAAACTCCATTGCCTCGACGCCGCCACGGGCCGCGAACTCTGGTCGTTCGAGACCAAGGACGCCGTCAACGCCGCTCCGGCCGTCGGAAGCGGACGCGTCTACCTCAGTTCCAACGACGGCAAGCTCTACGCGCTCGCGGCCGAGAGCGGCGCGGTCGCCTGGACCTTCGCCACCGACGAGAAGATCAGCTCCGGCGCGACGCTCGTCCGCAATCCCGCCGGTCCCGGCGAATGGGTGCTCGTCAACGGCTACGACGGCACGACCCGCGCGCTCGACGCCGCCGACGGGCGCGTCGTGTGGAGCTACGCGACGGGCAATTACATCAACGGCGCGCCGGCGATCGTGGACGGACGTTTCGTCGTCTTTGGCGGCTGCGACGCCCAGTTGCACGTCGTGGGTCTCGCCGACGGCAAGGTCCTGCGCACGATCGACGCCGAGGCCTATATTCCCGCCTCGATCGGCACGTTCGGGACGATGGCGTTCTGCGGGAACTACGCGAACCAGACGGTCGCGTTCGACGTCGCCGCCGGCACGGTCGCCTGGAAATACCAGGACCGCGCGATGCCCTTCTTCAGTTCACCGGCGGTGAACGAGCGCCTCGTGCTCATCGGCTCGCGCGACAAAAGCCTTCACGCCATCGACCGTCTGAAGGGTGAGGCGGTGTGGAAATTCCGCACCGGCGGGCGCGTCGAGGGCGCGCCCATCCTGTTCAACGACGCCGTGGTCTTTGGTTCGGCCGACGGCCGGCTCTACGCGGCGGAGCTCGCGGCGGGCGCGGAACTCTGGCGGCTCGAGCTCGGCGAGGCGCTGACCGCGTCGCCCGCGTTCGGCGAGAACTTCATCGTGGTCGGCGGCGAGAAGGGCACGGTGTTCGCCGTGCGCGCCGGCCCGGCCCCGGCCCCCGCGCGCTGAACCGCGGTCCCGGGACCTCGACACGCGGCCGCCGCCGGACAAATCTCCGCCCGTGAAGATCGTCTTCCTGACGCCTGGCACCGGCAGCTACTACTGCGGCGCCTGCATGCGGGATAACGCCCTCGCGCGCGAACTCCACCGCGCCGGGGACGAAGTGACGATGGCGCCGATGTATCTGCCGCACACGCTCGACGAGGAGGCGTTGCCCGGCTCCGCGCGCGTCCCGGTCTTTTTCGGCGGCATCAACGTCTACCTGCAGCAGAAGGTGCCGCTCTTCCGCCGCACGCCGGCCTTCGTCGACCGCCTGCTCAACTCCACCGGCCTGTTGCGCTGGGCCGCGCGCCACAGCCATATGACCTCGGCGCGGGACCACGGCGAGATGACGCTCGAGATGTTCAACGTCGGCTCGAGCCGGCTTGGCAAGGAACTGGAGAAACTCATGGGCTGGCTGGAGCACTCCGAGCGTCCCGACGTCGTGTGCCTTTCCACCGCGTTGCTCGCGGGCTTCGCGGAGCCGCTGAAGCGCCGGCTCGGCGCGCCCGTGGTGACCTTCTTCCAGGGCGAGGACACCTTCCTCGATGGCCTCCCGGAGCCGTACCGCACGCAATGCTGGGAAGCCATGGCGGGCACCCTGCGTGCCTCGGATCTCATTCTTTCGCCCAGCCGTTTCTACGCCGACTTGATGGGGCGGCGCCTGGGCCTTGCCCGCGATGCGGTGAAGGTGGTTTTCAACGGCATCCAGCTGGAAGGCTACGCCGCCGCGGAATCGCCGCCGGCCACGCCGACCATCGGTTACCTCGCGCGCATGTGCCGGGAAAAGGGCTTCGAGGTGATGGTCGACGCGTTCCTGCACCTCGCCGGCGAGCTGGGTGACCGCGAGACGCGGCTGCACCTGGCGGGCGCGGCCACCGCCGGCGACGAGCCGCTCATCCGCCGGCTACGCGCGCGCATCGAATCGGCCGGGCTCGCCGCGCGCGTCACCTGGGCGCCGAACCTTTCGCGGGAGGAGAAGATCTCCTTCCTGCGCGGACTCTCGCTGTTCTCCGTTCCCGCCTCCTACGCGGAGGCGTTCGGGCTCTATCTCGTCGAGGCGATGGCGTGCGGCGTGCCGGTGGTGCAGCCGCAATCGGCCGCTTTCCCCGAATTGATCGCGGCGGGCGGCGGAGGCCTCTGCGTGCCGGCGCGCGAACCCGCGGCGCTCGCCCGCGCATGGCGCGACCTGTTGCGCGACCCGGCCCGGCGAACGGAGCTCGGCCGCGCCGGCCGAGCCGCCGCGGAAAACCACTTCTCGTCCTCGGCGATGGCCGCGGCTTTCCGCCGTGAAATCGCCGGTCTCGCCGGAAAAAAACCGGCCGTGTCCTGAGCCGCGGCGCGGCCGCGGTCTCGTTCAGATCGAGTACTTCGCCCGGACGTCCTCGGGGATCGGCGTCGAGCGCCCCGTGGCCAGCGTCACCAGCGTGTACGAGCAATGCCCGTCGCAGACGCGTTTCCCGGTGGGTTGCTTCTCAATCTCGAAATCCACGCGGCAGCCGGTCTCGGTGAAGTGGTCGATCCAGCAGCGCACGATCATGCGGTCGCCCCAGCCGAGCGGCCGCTTGTAGTGGATCGTGGCCGTCGTCATCCACCAGCCGAGGCCGCGGTCGGCGAACGCCTGCATCGACAGGCCGTAGTTCCTCTCCATCTGCTCGAACCGCGCCGCCAGCACGTAGTCGAGATAGCGCGTGCTGTGCACGTGCTGGTAGAGGTCGATGTCATCCGGCCGCACCGCGAGCTCGGTCTCGAACTTGGAGAAGACGTTCATGCGCCGCCCCGTGCGAAACACCAAACCTCCCCCGGTGCGACGGAATTCAACCGCCCCTCGTGACTCGAGGAATCACCTGGCCCGCCAGCCACAGGCCCGGCGAAGGCCGGCTGGCCCCCCGCTATCTCGCCGGGCAAAAAATGGCTGTGCCACCCGAAGCTCGCCGAGCGAAGGATGGTGCCCGGGGCGGGGGTCGAACCCGCACGACTTTTCAGTCAGGGGATTTTAAGTCCCCAGTGTCTGCCATTCCACCACCCGGGCGCGCAGGGAGGGATACCGAGGCAACGCGGGGATTCCAGCCAAACGTCGGCGAACCACTTGGTCCTTGCGGGTGCCGGAGGCCACTCGCACGTTCCGCGCGGTGAAAATCGGTCTTCTCGGCGGGAGCTTCGATCCCGTGCATTTCGGCCACCTGCTCGCCGCGCAGGACGCCTACGAGCAGCACCGTCTCGACCGGCTGATCTTTGTCCCCGCCGCGCAGGCGCCGTTGAAGCCCAACGACGTGCAATCCTCGGCCACCGACCGCCTCGCCATGCTGCGTTCCGCGATCGAATGGGACCGTCGTTTCGAGATTTCCGACGTGGAGCTGCTCCGCGGGGGCGTGAGTTACACCATCGACTCCGCCCGCCACTTCCGCGCGCTCTACCCGCACGACGAGCTTTACTGGATCATCGGCGGCGACCAATTGCCGAAACTCCACCTCTGGCGCGAGATCGGCGAGTTGGCGAAGCTCGTGGAGTTCATCTTCCTCGAGCGCCCCGGATTTCCGGTGAAGGCCGCGCCCGATATCCCCGGCCTGCGGCTCCACCGCTGCGACGGCCATCTCCTCGCCATCAGCTCGACCGAGCTGCGCGAGCGCACCCGCCGCGGGCTCTCTCTCGATTACTTCGTGCCCCACAAGGCGATCGTTTACATCCGCCAGCACGACCTCTATCGCGACCACGCATGAACGTCTCCAATCCCCGCGCGCTCGCCCTGGCCCGCGCCTGCCACCGCATCCTCGACGACAAAAAGGCGGGCGATATCCGCGTCCTCGATGTCTCCGCGCAGTCCTCGATCACGGATTATCTGATCATCGCGACCGCGACCTCGGAACCGCATCTGCGAGCTTTGCGCATCGAGCTGGAGAAGGTGATCGACACCGCCCAGGAGCGCATCGTGGGGATCGAGCGCGGCCAGGAGAGCGGCTGGGAGGTCATCGATGCCTTCGACGTGATGGTGCATGTCTTCATGGGGGAGGTGCGGGAGCGCTACGGACTCGAACGCCTGTGGCGCGACGCCGCCGAGGTGCCGGCGTCCGCCTTGCAAGATAAGCCCGCCAAGAAGCCGCGCCGCGCCGCCGCCAGCCGTCCGCGCAAAGCTCCCGCGACCAAGACCAAGCCTAAAGCCAAGGCCACCCGAGTCCCGGCGGCTAAGCGGAAAAAGAAATCCGCGGACTGAGCCGGAGCCTGTTCTTCGGGCACATTTCATAGCGGCCGGGGGATGCGTCCCCGGAAAAGGACGGTCTCCAGACCGTAGCCATCGGCGCCTTGCCAGCCTTCCGCATCAGAGCGGCGGCCAGCCTGCTTCAGGCGCCTTTGGGCGCGTAAGTGTTTTCTTATTCAAGCACCTGCGTAGCACCTCGTGCCCTGATTACCCTATCCGCATCCGGTTCGACCGGCCGCCGCCGCCTAGACCGCAACTTCCAACTTCAACCTTCCGCGCCGGCGGACGGTTCGGCGGGAAAAGCCATTTTTCACTCGTTCCGCAGCGGGGATTGGCCTTTTTTCTCCCGTTTCCATGAAGCACTTCCTCAAGGAAACCGACTTCGGTCGGTCCGAGCTCGAGACCCTGTTCCAGCAGGCGCGCGAGCTGAAGGCCACCCGGGGGCGTCACGCCCGGCCGCTGGAAGGCCAGACGTGGGCGCTCCTGTTCTCGAAGTCGTCCACCCGCACGCGCGTCTCCTTTGAGGTCGGCATCCACGAGCTCGGCGGCAACCCGCTTTTCCTCAATCGCAACGACATCCAGCTCGGACGCGGCGAGACGGTGGCTGACACCGCGCGCGTCCTTTCCCGTTTCATCCACGGGCTCGTCATCCGCACCCACGACCACCGTGAGGTCCAGGAACTGGCCGCCCGCGGCAGCATCCCGGTCATCAACGCCCTGACCGATCTGCTGCATCCGTGTCAGATCTTCGCCGACGCCTTCACCCTGGCCGAACGCTGGAGCAAAGACGGAAGCGACCTCACCGGCTCCTTGCGGGGCCGCAAGATCGCATTCGTGGGCGACCGCGGCTGCAACGTCGCCAACTCCTGGATCATGGGCGCCAACCTGCTCGGGATGAAGATCTCGCTGGCGGGCCCGCCGGGCTTCGACGCCGCGCCGGAGTTCAACCAGTTGCTCAAGCAGGAGGGGTTCGCCGACGGCTACGAGTTCACCACCGACCCCTGGGCGGCGGTGAAGGACGCCGACGTGATCTACACCGACGTCTGGGTGAGCATGGGCAAGGAGGAGGAGACCGAGGAACGCATCCGCGTGATGACGCCCTTCCGCGTGACGGAGGAGCTTTGCGCCGCCGCCAAGCCCGGCGCCCTGTTCATGCATTGCCTGCCGGCGCACGCCGGCCAGGAGGTCACCGAGCAGGTGCTCGAGGGGCCGCGTTCGATCATCTTCGACCAGGCCGAGAACCGCCTGCACATGCAGAAGGCCATCCTCGCCGCGCTGGCCGCGTCCGCGCGCCGCTGAAGCGGCCGCCGGTCCTCATCGTTTAACCATGAAAATCGTCCTCGCTTACTCGGGCGGACTCGACACGTCCGTCATCGTCAAGTGGCTCCGCGAAACCTACGACGCGGAGATCATCACGTTCGCGGCCGACATCGGCCAGGAGGAGGAGCTGAACGGCCTGCCGCGCAAGGCGCGGATGACGGGCGCTTCGAAGCACTACACCCTCGACCTCACGGAGGAGTTCGCGCGCGACTTCATCTATCCGATGATCCGCGCCAACGCGGTGTACGAGGGCCAGTACTACCTCGGCACCTCGATCGCCCGCCCGCTCATCGCGAAGGCGCAGGTCGACATCGCGCGCAAGGAGAAGGCCGACACCGTGGCGCACGGCGCGACCGGCAAGGGTAACGACCAGTGCCGCTTCGAGCTCACCTACATGGCGCTGAACCCGCGCCTGCAGATTCTCGCCCCGTGGAAGATCGAGGAGTTCCGCAACCTGTTCCCGGGCCGCGCGGAGATGATCGCGTACTGTCAGGAGCACAAGATCCCGGTCGAGGCCTCGCTGAAGAAGCCGTACTCGATGGACCGCAACCTGCTCCACATCTCGTACGAGGCGGGCATCCTCGAGGATCCGTGGTTCGACCCGACGACCAAGGCGAACAAGGGCATGTTCAAGCTCTCCGTCTCGCCGGAGGACGCCCCCGACAAGGCCGAGTACGTGGAACTCGATTTCGAGCGCGGCGACTGCGTCGCTGTGAACGGCAAGCGCATGTCGCCCGCCGGCGTGCTCAAGACCCTGAACAAGCTGGGCGGCAAGCACGGCATCGGCCGCGTCGACCTGGTGGAGAACCGCTTCGTCGGCATGAAGTCGCGCGGCGTGTACGAGACGCCGGGCGGCACCATCCTGATGCAGGGCCACCGCCAGGTGGAGTCGCTCACCATGGATCGCGAGGTCATGCACCTGCGCGACTCGCTGATCCCGAAGTACGCCGAGCTGGTTTACTACGGGTTCTGGTTCGCCCCCGAGCGCGAGGCCCTGCAGGCGCTCGTCGACGAGAGCCAGCGCCACGTCACGGGCACGGTGCGGCTGAAGCTCTACAAGGGTAACATCATCACCTGCGGCCGTAAGTCGAAGTACTCGCTCTACGACATGAACGTGGCCTCGATGGAAGGCGTGAAGAGCTGGTACAACCAGAGCGACGCAGGCGGTTTCATCCGCCTCAACGGCCTCCGTCTCCGCGCGCGCCATCTCGCGCAGGGCGGCCCGCGCGTCTGATCCGGTTCCGCGGGCGCGGCTTCGCGCCCGCGGCGCCCTCCGCGCGATGTTTCCCCGCGCGGATGAGGTGCGTCCAAGGTCTGCATCAGGAGGCCCGGCCTCGACTTGGTCGGGTGCTGCCGAACCGCTCCGCAGGCCTCGCGAAGGAGGGCCAACCGCGGACCACTCTTTTCCCATTCGTGGTTGTTCCCGGCCGGGGGGTTGCCTCTCATCGTTGCCGATCCCTCCTGTCACCATGCCCCATCGTGATCCGTTCGCGGAATCTCCGGCTTCTCTTCCGCTTTCCGCGGCTCGCCGTTCCTTCCTGCGCGCGGCGGCCGCCGCGGGTGCGACGCTCGTCTCCGGCGGGGCGCCCTGGGTGCGGGCGCAGGCGGCGGACGCGGTGCTCGGCCAGGGCAAATTCCGCTATCGTCTCGTGCCGGGTTGGGGGCAGCTGGGGGCCTCCACGCCGGTCAAGGATTGCCACGGCATCGTGCGCGATCGCGAGGGTCACCTCATTCTCCTCACGAACCACACCGCCAACAACGTCATCGTCTACGACCGCGCCGGACGCCTCGTGCACAAATGGGGCGCGCGGTTTCCCGGCGCGCACGGCTTGTCGATCGTGACCGAGGGCGCCCGGGAGGTGCTGTTCATCACCGACCTCAACACCGCGCGCGTGGTGAAGACCACCCTCGACGGCACGGTGCTCGAGGAATGGCGGTGGCCGCAACACACGGGGAAATACACCGAGGAGAAACAGTACCGTCCGTCGTGGACCCTCCATCTGCCCGCGGGCGACTTCTTCATCCTCGACGGCTACGGGCGCGACCACATCTGCCACCACGGACCCGACGGGAAATTCCGCCGCATCTTCGGCGGCGAGGAGGGCGGCATCACCCATTGGGGGCCGCACGGCGGGATGGCCGACGCCCGTGATGCCGCCCGCCCCACGCTGCTCATCGCGATGAGCGACCAGCAGCACCTGCTCCGGCTGGGTCTCGACGGTTCCAAACTCGGCCGCACCGATCTCCCTGGCGGCAACCCGCGTCAGATCCGGTGGCACGGCGGCCATTTCTTCGTCGCCCACCTCGCCGACAACTGGCCGCAGGACCGCGCCAGCCGGGGATTTGTGTCGGTGCTGGACGCCGATCTGCGCGTGCTCTCGAACGTCGGCGGCACGGCGCCCGAGTACGACGACGCCGGACGGCTGCGGCGCATGCGCAGCCGGGAGCCGGTGTTCACGCATCCGCACGATCTGGCGGTCGACGACGAGGGGAGCCTCTACGTGGCGCAGTTCGCCTCCGGGCAGACCTATCCGCTCAAGCTGGAGCGGGTGTAGACGACGCCGCGGCGGCCGGCGTGGGGGTCACTTCGTCCGGGCTCACGGCCGAGAGCAGTTGGTCGCAGAGGGTGAGGAGCCGCGCCCGGAGCGGTTCCCCGCGCGCCGCGAAACCCCGCTGGTGCCGTTCGTACTCGGCGCGTCCGACCGCGGTCTCGATCGGGATCGGTTCAAATCCGAGCTCGCGCAGGTCATAGGGGCTGGCGCGCATGTCGATCTCGCGGATGGCCACGGCCAGCTCGAAGCAATCGGCGGTGAGTTCGGCGGGCGTGAAGGGAGCGAGTTTGAACGCCCACTTGTATAGATCCATGTTGGCGTGCAGGCAGCCGCGTTGCTCAAGCGCGGAAGTCGTGTTCCGCGCGGGTTGCAGGCGGTTGAGCGGGCGGGCCGGGGCGGTGAAGAACCGGAAGGCGTCGAAATGCGAGCAGGTCACCGCGGCCGACTCCACCACCCGCGCGGTTTCCTCGGGGGAAAACCGCAGCGGCCAGGCGTTGTGCCGCGTCTCGGCGGGTGTCTGCCGGTAAACCATCGCCCATTCGTGCAGGCCGAAGCAGCCGAAGAACGGCGGCCGCGTCTGCATCGCCGCGAGCAGGCCACGCAGCCACGTGAGGAATTCCCGGCGGTGCGCCGGCAGCGCGCCCGGATCGATCATCACCGCGCCTTCGAGCGTGGTCTCGATCCCACGGTATTCCGGCCAGCGGAGAAACTCGCGCGCGCTCTCCCCGGCGAGCGCGACGCCGGGGCCCGGATGCCAGCGCTCGAGCCACGCGGGGCGGAACGCGTAGTAGGTGAAAAGGAAGTCGAGCACCGGATGTTTCTCACCGCGACCGGCGCGCGCGCGGTGCGGCTCCGTCCAGCGGCGCACGCGGGCGGCATGGGCGGCTTGGCGGGCGCGCCATTCGCCCTCGGCGAGCACGACGGTCGGCAGTGGAGGCGGCATGCGGGGAAACGGATTCCGTTCTCGCCAGTTGTCAGGGCCGGCCGGCCGGCCGCCACGCGTACTGCTCGCGCAGGAAAACCAGGAGCGCGTCGGCCGCGGCGCGCGCGAAGCGTTCGCGGTTTTCCGGAGTGTCGCGCACACCGGGGCGCGGACACTCGATCTGCACGCCGTCGACCTTCGTGGTCACGGGTTCGGAGGCATGACGACGCACAATGTAGCCGCCGGAGAAAAACGGGCCGTTGCCGGGTCCCGGATCCGCCGGGCTCGGGGTGGAGCGCAGGCCGCGTTCCGCGAGCAAGGCGCCAAGGCTGCGCGGCCCGCGGAGGAGGCCCGCCGCGCTGCCCCCGCGGGCGGTGTGCAGGTCGCGCAAGGAGGAGATTCCAATCACGCCGGAACGGTCGAACGCGACGTCGTCGACGTTGAGCTGGGGAGCGCCGAGCCCGTAGCCCAGTTCCAGCCGGGCGATCGGATGCGCGTGCCCGTGGAGATCGATGAGGAACGCGAAGCCGTGGCGCGCCACCGCGGCGGCGAGGGCGGACTCGATCGCCCCGTGAAACGCCCGCCAGACGGCCTCAGCCGGGGCCTGGCCTCCGGCCGCCTCGGCGATCTCGCGGTTGGGATCGAGCCGCGAGCGGTGCAGGAGGCTGATGACCATGGCGGCGTGGCCGCCGGTGCGCCGCGTGAGCTCGGCGGCGAAGGCGCGCGCCAGCTCCTGCGTGTTCAAATCCATGTCGGTCACACCCTTCGTGCGCCGCGCGTAACCCTCGGGGGAAAGCCGGCCTCCGTGCGGGACCGTGAGCACGATCGGAAGATCGCCGGCGACGCGCTCGACGAGGTTGTCCCCGACGAGGGAGATCGTGCCGGCGGCAGGCGATTCCGCGGCGCACGCGGGTGCGGCAAGGAGCAGGGTGGCGAGAAGAAGACGGCTCATGAAACGCGATGGGGGTGAGGACGACGGGGGAGACAGGGGAGACAGAAGATGGGACTTATCACGAAACACACGAAACACACGAAAAGCACGAAACGGGGAGGTGCCCACGGAAGGCACGGAACACGGGGAAAAATTGAGCGACCGCGGCTGCTGGGCTCAGCCCGACCCTTGTGCCTTATGCGCCTTTTTGCGGCCATTTCCTGAGTTGGCCGCGAAGAGGCGCAAGCGGCGCAAAAGTGGGGAGACGGGTCAGACGGGGAAGATCCCGCGTCGCGGTTGAGGTGGGAAGTTCAGGTTTATGTGACGGGCACGGTAACGTTTCCGCCCCGCTTCAACCTAAACCCTCAACTTAAACTCGGTCGCGACCGGCGACCGTGGCCGCGGCGCTCAGGACTTGGGAGCAGGGGCGCGCAGCAGGCGGGGCGGGGGATTGCCGGGAACGATCAACGGGCCGGGTGCGAACACGGCTTTCGAGGCGGGATCGACGACGACGATCACGCCGTGGGAGTCCTGGCTGCCGAAGGTCTCCAGCCGGGAGATGTTCGTTACCGGGCCGCCCTTGGCGGTGAGTCGCACGCCGGGTTCCATCCGGTACGTGTGCTCGTCGGCGTGCACGAGGAGAACGGGACGGCTGAAGGCGCGCGCCTCGACCTCGACGTTGGCGAGGAAGAGCTCGAAGCCGGGATCGTCGCCGCGTTGCTCGCGACCGGCCCCGATGGGATTGGCCTGGAAGAACAAGGCCACGCCGGGCGCCGCGCCGGACTTGGCGGCGGCGAACACGTCCCGCACCCACGCCGCGTTTGCGGCGTCGCGCTCCCGCCACTCCTCCAGCGAGCCGGGCACCTTGGGCTGGTGGTTGTTGTGGCTGCCGACGACGTGCACGGTGGCGAACACCAC
>JBJTCH010000386.1:0-8843 GCA_046091745.1 Opitutaceae bacterium | reverse complement strand
GACCAGCACCTCGAATTCCAGGTTATCGCGCGGCGCCTCGGCTCCCCCCTTGATCCTGTGGTCACCGTGTTCGGGCCGAAGGGCAATACGCTTGGCTCCAACGACGACGCCGCGGGGCATCCGGACAGCTCGGTGCGCGTGCGTATCCCGGAGGACGCGGAGTACACCGTGCGCGTCGCCGACCAGCTCGGACGCGGCGGCCCGCTGCACGTCTACCGACTCGAGGTCACGGAGGTCGCGCCCTCCGTCGCGCTCAAAGTGCCCGACACCGCCCGCTACGATTACGAGACGCGCAAGTCGATCGTGGTGCCGCGGGGCAATCGCTTCGCGCTGCTGCTGAATGTCACCCGCGACGGCTACAACGGCGACCTGCGCCTGCGGTTCGACGGTCTGCCCGCGGGAATCACGGCGGAGGATTGCGTGGTGGGTTCCGGCGTTTCCGCCGTGCCCGTCGTCTTTTCGGCGGCGTCTAATGCAGTGGTGGCGGGAAATCTTCTGCAGCCGCGCGTTGAGCCGGTGAAGCAGGGGGAGGCCGCCGTCCGCAGCAGCTTCCGTCACACGGTCGACTGGGTGCGGATCCAGAACGACACGGTTTACGTGCGGTCCGAGGTTGATCGCATCGCGGCCGCCGTCGTGGAGGCCGTGCCCTATCAGGTGAGCATCGCGGCCCCGAAAGTTCCCCTGGTGCAGAGCGGGGAAATCGAGCTCGCGGTCACAGCGGCGCGCGACGCCGGTTTCGAGGAACCGATCACGGTGAAACTTTTGTGGAGCCCGCCGGGAGTCAGCGCGCTGCCCGAGATCGTGATCCCCAAGGGCAAGACGGAGGTCGCTTACAAGCTGAGCTCCACGGTACGGGCGGAAACGCGTCGGTCCCCGCTCGTGGTGGTCGCCAGCGCCACG
Source organism: Opitutaceae bacterium (assembly GCA_046091745.1). Taxonomy (GTDB): domain Bacteria; phylum Verrucomicrobiota; class Verrucomicrobiia; order Opitutales; family Opitutaceae; genus ER46. The sequence goes on along the minus strand of JBJTCH010000386.1, from coordinate 7,943 downwards.
GTGAAGGGCGGCGCGGCGTGGGTGGCCTCGCCGGCGGTGCCGCTGGAGGTCGCGCCCGCGTTTCTCACGGGTCGGATGGAGCTGGCCAAGGTGGAGCAGGGAAAGACCGGCCGCATGGTGTGCACGCTGGAGGTGAAAACTCCCTTCGAGGGTGAGGCCGAGGTGCGCCTTGCCGGCCTGCCCGAGGGGGTTTCCGCCGCGCCAGTGATGATCCGCGCCGACAGCCGCGAGGTGGTCTTCGAGGTCACGGCCTCGGAAAAAAGTGCCGTGGGCACGAACAAGAACGTTTCCTGCCGTGTGACCGTCCGGCAGGCCGGTGAACCGGTGCTGCACGTCGTGGCGCCGGGCAGCGTGCTGCGGATCGACGCGCCGCGTCGCGCCCCGGCGCTGGCCGCCGTGGAGCCTGCCCGCGCTTCCCCATGAGCCTCTATCCTCCGGATCTGTTTCGCCTCGCGGCGCGCTGGCTGCCGTTCGCGCTGGCCGCCGTCCAGCTCACGGCGGCTTCCTTGACCGAGGTGCGCGTGCACCCGGTCGCGATCAACCTCGAGGGCAGCGGCGACCGGCAATCCTTCATCGTCCAGGCCCGGTACGACGACGGCGTGACGCGGGACGTGACGGCCGAGGCTTCGGTCGCGGTCGCCGACAAACGCATCGCCAGCCTCGCGGCCGGCGTCGTTTCCCCCGCGGCGGACGGCCGCACGGAGCTGCGGGTGAAATTCAAGGGGCGTGCCGTGGTGGTGCCGGTGAGCGTCGTGCGCGCCAAGGTGGCGGATGCGATCAGTTTCACCAAGGACGTGATGCCGGTTCTCACCAAGGCCGGCTGCAACTCGGGTGGATGCCACGGCGCCTCCCGCGGCAAGGACGGATTCCGGCTCTCGCTTTTCGGGTACGACGGCGAGGGCGATTATTTCCGGCTCACCCGCGAGGCGATCGGAAGGCGGGTCAACCTCGCCCTGCCCGAGGAGAGCACGCTGCTTGAGAAGGCCATCGGCCGCGTGCCGCACACGGGTGGGGAACGCTTCAAGGCCGACAGCCCGCTCTACCGCACCCTGCTGTCCTGGATCGAAGCCGGCGCGCCGCGCGACCCCGCGGGCGTACCGGCGGTGGTCCGGTTGGAGGTCCACCCGCTGCAATCGGTCATCGAGGGAACCGGCGAGGGACAGCAGTTCAACGTGCGCGCGGTCTACGCCGACGGCAGCGACCGCGACGTCACGGCGCTGGCGGCTTATTTCAGCAGCAATGACGGCGTGGCGAAGGTTTCCGAGGCGGGCCGCGCGTCCGCGCTCGGACGAGGGGAGGCGTTCGTGACCGTGCGTTACGAGGGCCTGGCGGTTGGCGCGCAGGTGCTGGCGATCCCGCGCGATCTCCGGTTCCGCTGGCCGAAGGTCGAGGAGCGCAACTTCATTGACACCCTGGTGCACGCGAAGCTCCGGCGGCTGCGGGTGGCGCCAACCGAGGTTTGCGATGACGCGACCTTCCTGCGTCGCGCGAGCCTCGATCTGGCCGGCGTGTTGCCTTCTCCCGAGCGGGTGCGGTCGTTCCTCGCGGACCGTTCGCCCGGCAAGCGCGCGGCGTTGGTGGACGAATTGCTCGCCAGCCCCGGTTTCAACGACGTCTGGGTGATGAAGTGGGCCGAGTTGCTGCAGATCCGCAGCGCCGACCAGCAGGTGCAGATGAGCGCCAAGTCGGCGGCGCAGTACTACGAGTGGCTGGAGGGGCAGATCACCGGCTCGGTGCCGGCCGACGCCATGGTGCGTTCCCTGCTCACCGCGACCGGTCCGAGTTTCGAGGAGCCCGCCGCCAATTTCTACAAGGTCGAGCGCGACCCCCTGAAACTCTCGGAAAACGTCGCGCAGGCCTTCCTCGGCGTGCGCACCCAGTGCGCGCAATGCCACAACCATCCCTTCGACCGCTGGACGATGAACGACTACTACGGCTTCGCCGCGTTTTTCGCGCAGGTCGGACGCAAGCCGGGCGAGGATCCGCGCGAGGCTGTCATCTACAACGGTGCCAGCGGCGGGGTGCGGCATCCGGTCGGTGGCAAGGACGTCGCGCCGCGTTTCCGCGGCGGCGCGCAACCGGAGATCCCCAAGGGCGGCGACCGCCGGCGCGTGTTGTCCGACTGGCTCACCGCGCCGGAGAACCCGTATTTCGCCCGCAACCTCGCCAACTGGATCTGGGCGCACTTCCTCGGCATCGGCATCGTCGATCCGGTCGACGACGTGCGCGTGAGCAATCCGCCGTCCAACCCGGAGCTGCTCGACGCGCTGGCGGCGAAGCTCGTCGAGTACCGCTACGATTTCCGGCGGCTGATCCGCGACATCTGCAATTCCCGCACCTACCAGCTAGCCGCGGCACGGGAGCCGGCGGCCGACGACCGCAATTTCGCCGCCGGCCGCGTGCGGCGGATCCGCGCGGAGGTGCTGCTCGACGCGATCGGTGGCATCACGGGTGCGACGGAAAAGTTCCGCGGTCAGGCGCCCGGCACGCGCGCCGTCGAGATCGCGGATGGTCGCACGAGCAATTACTTCCTCACGACGTTCGGCCGCGCCACGCGGGAGACGCCGTGCTCCTGCGAGGTGAAGATGGAGCCCAATCTCTCGCAGGCGCTGCACCTCCTCAACGGCGACACCGTCAACGCCAAGATCAACTCCGGTGGACTCGTCACCCGCTGGCTCAAGGCGGGCCGCCCGCGCGCGGACATCATCGAGGAGCTCTATCTCCGCGCGTTGGGTCGCATGCCCTCCGCCGCCGAGCTTGATCGTCTGGGCGCTTTCTTCGGCGAGGGGCGGCGCGAGGCGGACGTCCTGAACGATCTGTTCTGGTCGCTCCTCAACGCCAAGGAGTTCGTCTTCAACCACTGATGCGCGCGTTTCCCGTTTCACGTCACGCGGCGCTCGCCGTGTTTCTGTGCGTCGCCGCCTCGCGAGCGGCCGAGCCGGGCGAGCGTAAAGTCACGTTCGAGGACGACGTCCTGCCTGTTTTCCGCGACAACTGCCTCAAGTGCCACAATCCCGATAAATTGAAGGGCGACCTCGATCTCACGTCGTTCGCCGGCGTGCTGAAGGGCGGGGGCAGCGGGCCGGCGCTGAATTCCGGTGATCCGGAGGGCAGCGTGCTCTTCCGGGTCATCACTCACGCCGAGGAACCGACCATGCCGCCGAACGGGAAACTGGCGGACCGCGACATCACGTTGATTCGCCGCTGGATCCAGGGTGGGGTGCTGCAGGGGCTGAACAGCAAGGCGATCGCCGCCGCCAAGCCCGCCACCGACCTTGCGCTGAAATCCGTCGCGTCGGGGCGTCCCGAGGGTCCGCCGCCGTTGCCGGGAAGTCTGCCGCTGGATCCCGTGGTGCGCGCGCGGGCGAATCCGGCGGTCACCGCGCTCGCGCACAGCCCTTGGGCGCCGGTGCTGGCGGTGAGCGGCGCACGGCAGGTGGTGCTGCACCGGACCGATACTTTGGAGTTCGCTGGCGTCCTGCCTTTCGCGGAAGGCGCGCTGCATGAGTTGCGCTTCAGCCGGAACGGGCGGCTCCTGCTGGCGGCCGGCGGACGTGGAGGACACTCCGGCGGGGTGGTCGTCTGGGACATTACCCGCGGTGAGCGCGTCATCACGATCGGCGACCAGTACGACTCGGTACTCGCGGCCGATCTCAGCGCGGACCAGCAGTGGGTCGCGCTCGGCGGTCCCGATCGCGTGCTCAAGATTTACCGCACGCGGGACGGCGGCCTGGAGCACCGGATCCGCAAGCACACCGAGTGGGTGACCGCGGTGGAGTTTTCTCCCGACGGCCGGTGGCTCGCCAGTGGCGACCGCAACGGTGGGCTCTTCCTCTGGGAGGCCGACACGGGCCAGGAGCTGTTCGCTTTGAACGGGCACAAGGGAGCCATCACCGGGGTCTCGTGGCGGTCCGACTCGGCGATGCTGGCGTCCTCGAGCGAGGACGGGACGGTGAAGTTGTGGAAGGCGTCCGATGGTTCCGCCTTGCGCAGCATCACCGCGCATCCCGGCGGAGCGCTCGCGGTGCGCTTCGCGCCGGACGGGAAACTCGTTTCCGGCGGTCGCGACAACAAGGTGCAGGTTTGGGAAACCGGCGGCCGCAACGTGCGCACGCTGGCTTCGGCCGGGGAACTTCCGAACCGCGTAGCCTTCAGCGATGACGGCGCTCGCGTCGTGGCCGGCGATTGGAAGGGGAGGGTTGCCGTTTGGGAAACGAACTCGGGCCGCGCCCTCGAGGAGCTTGATGCGAACCCTCCGCCGCTCGCTGCGCGCGTGCAGCTTTGTGCCGAGCGGTCGGAGAAGATGAAGGCCGCCGTCGCCAAGGCCCGTCAGGAGCTGGAGTCAGCGGAGGCCGCCGAACAGCGGGCCTCGCAGGCCGCCGCGAAAGCCCGGCAGGCGCTTGCCGCGGCGAAGGGCGACGCCCAGTCGGCCTTGGAAAAGGCTTCCGCGGGTGCGGCCAAGGAACTCACGGCCGCGACGCGCCGGCTGGGCGACGCCAAGGCGGCGCTGACGGACGCCGAGGCGCGACTGCAGCGGGCGAATGCGTCGCTCGAGCATTGGCGAGGGATCGTCGGGAGTTCCGCCGTGCCGGCGGGATCGCCCGCCGAAACCGTCCGGCGTTCCTGAGGGGTTTCCTCGATTCAGCTCGCGAGGGAGCGGATGGCGGGCTCGCCCTTCAGATGAGGGGACGGGGTGGACCGTCACCGGCATGATCGATTTTCCATGACCGTGCGGTCCCGCGGGTCAACCGGGCGGGTACCGCAGAGCGCGTCGATCCGCTTCCCCGCGAGAGCCTTGAGCGGTTGCTTCCAGCAATCCGGGTCGAGCTCGAATCGGACGCCGATCAACAAAAACCCCGCCCCGCCGTTGCCGGCGGGGCGGGGTCCAAAGTGGTGGCTCAGCCCGGAATCGAACCGGGGACACAAGGATTTTCAGTCCTCTGCTCTACCAACTGAGCTACCAGGCCAAGGCATGTAAGTATAGCAAAACCCGCACAGCGCCGATAGCTACTGCAGGGATTCTCAGGGTAAATCGACACGAAAGATATAATCCGCTGATGTTAAAAACCACAGACATCTGCATTGTTGGTGGCGGCGCGATTGGTAAAACGGCCGCGCTAGCGCTGGCGCGTGCCGGACATCAAACCACCTTGCTCACTGCCGAGAGAACTGATTACAAAAAGCCAGTAACCGCCCATTGGGATCAGCGCGTATACGCGCTCAATCATGTTGCGTACGACTTGCTGTCACGTTTGAGGGTGTGGGACGCGATGGATCCATCGCGTATTGCCGCTATCGATACCATTGAAGTCCATGGCGACGGCGACGCGGCCGGCCATGTCGGTTTTGATGCCTATGCAGCGCACACAGAGGCATTGGCTTGGACTGTAGAAGATAACAACATCAATCAGGCGCTTGACCATGCACTACAGTTTGCAAACGGCGTCACGACACAGCATGGATCCGCAAAGGCGTTACGCTCCGATAATAAAGGCGTGTGCTTGCAACTTGAAGACGGCGCACAAATTGCCAGCAAGCTCGTGATAGGCGCAGATGGTGCAAATTCGTGGGTGCGCTCACAGGTGGATATCGGTATCCAGTATCGCTCGTACAATCAGCGCGCAGTGGTTGCAAATTTTGGTTGCGAGTACCCGCACCATGGCGTCGCAAGGCAGTGGTTCTTGGGGGAGCAAGGCATTGTTGCCTTGCTGCCGTTGTCTGGCTCATGCGTGTCGCTCGTCTGGTCAGCACCGGATAGCTTAGCCAGCGTACTCATGCAAGAGGCACCCGAACAACTCTGCCGACGCTTATCGAACTTGCCAGGCCAATCGTTGGGCGCGTTCACGCTATTGCCTCCCTCCAAGCCACAGGCTTTTCCATTGCGACTCATACGTTCTGCCAGCATGATCGCGCCGCGTATAGCGTTAATTGGTGATGCCGCGCATGTCGTACACCCCTTGGCCGGGCAGGGGATGAACCTTGGCTTCGCAGATATTGATGCCTTGTTAGCCGCTCTGTCAAAAAGTGAAAACACTTCCGACTGCGGTGACGAACGCACGCTAGCTCGCTACGCCCGCCATCGCGCTGAGCAAGTCATGTTGATGCAGTTAACGACAGATGGATTACATCGATTATTTGATACATCCCTCGCGCCAGTGAAGCTTCTACGTAACATGGGTATGTCAGCATTAGATCAGATACCATTCTTGAAGCGCAGGCTAATGAACCAAGCATTAGGGCGGCCACTTTCTTTTTAATTGCTATTGCTGAAGGCGAGTAATGAACAACACGAAAAAAATTCAATGGCTGGCAGTGCTCCTGTGCTTGTTACCTATTGCAGCGCTCGCTCAGACCACAGAGGCAAAACTCAAAAAACTTCTACAGGGAAGGCTCGGCAATGAGCAGCCGGTTGAGTCTGTGACAAAAACGCCCTTTGGCGGCCTGTATGAAGTTAAGGTGGGCAATGAGTTGGTGTACACCGATGCCGAGGGCAAGTTTGTTTTTATTGGTCATGTATTCGATACCGAAACCTCAAAAGACTTGACCCAAGCAAAGCTGGACGACATCAACAAGATCAAGTTTTCCGACTTGCCGCTGGATTTGGCCGCGAAGTCGGTAAAAGGCAATGGAAAGCGCGTCATCGCCGTATTCGAAGATCCGAACTGCGGGTATTGCAAACGATTTCGGAAGTCGCTGGTCGAGATCAAAGACCTGACTGTCTACACCTTCATGTACCCGGTCCTAGGCGATGACTCGCTGAAAAAAGTCAAAAATCTTTGGTGCAGCGCAGATCGAGCGAAAGCGTGGGACGACTGGATGCTCGAAAACAAGGCCGCCCCGAATGCCCCAGAATCATGTAGCACTGCAGCAATCGACAAAGTCATTGAATTGGGTAAAAAACATCGAGTGACCGGCACGCCCACGATTATCTTTGCGGATGGGTCGCGGGTTCCCGGCGCAATCGATGCAAAGACACTTGAGAGCAAGCTGGCGCAAATCAAATAACTGTCTCGGGCAAAGCCGGTTACGTGAAAATCATTCATCGACGCCGGCCGCCCGGTATAACAAAACGACCGTAGTCTTCCGCTAACATCAGTATCAACGTCAGCATTGACCGAGACTGAACTTTATACCCGGTAGTCACACGGCACGAATGCGAATCAAAATCGACTCGAATGCGACTCGAATGAGACTCGAAGTCGACTCGAATGAGACTCGAATGCGACTCGGCAGCGGGAAAAGACCGAATAGGGTACGGATAAAGTACGGATAGAGCACAGATACAGTACCGCTCAAGTACGACTCGATTAGAACTCAAGAATAACTCGGGCAGTAGTTGATTTCGCCCACGCCGAATTATCTTTTGAGCTAGTTGTGTTTAAGCGAATAAAGATTAAACCAAGGAGACCAATCGCATGTTCCGCGCCATTCTACTCACCAAGAACGACGACGGTTCCACCCGAGCTGAACTCAGCCAGCTCGATGATTCACAATTGCCCGCAGACGGTGATGTGACAGTAGCGGTAGCGTATTCCACGATCAACTACAAAGATGGCTTAGCCATTACCGGCAAATCGCCGGTCGTGCGCAAGTGGCCGATGGTGCCAGGCATTGACGGCGCCGGTGAAGTCATCGCGTCCTCACATCCCAACTGGAAGGTCGGCGATCATTTTCTATTGAACGGCTGGGGCGTCGGCGAAGGTCATATGGGTTGTCTTGCCGAACGCGCACAGTTAAAAGGCGATTGGTTGATCCCGCTGCCGAATGGCATGAGTGCGCGCACAGCGATGGCCATTGGTACCGCCGGCTACACAGCAATGTTATGCGCCATGGCTTTGGCAGAGAACGGCGTCAAGCCTGAGCATGGTGACGTCCTAGTCACCGGCGCCTCCGGCGGCGTAGGCAGCGTCGCTGTTGCAATCCTCGCAGCGCGTGGCTATCGC
>JBJTCH010000385.1:0-3006 GCA_046091745.1 Opitutaceae bacterium | reverse complement strand
GGCGGAAAGAGTTTTTTTACGAACACGGGGTCATCCGCAGCGTGGACTTCATCCCGTCCTCCGAGGCGCTCGTTCGCCGGGACTGGAAGTACATGTTCTGGCCCGATCACGGACGGGAGCAGCTGTTCCACCTCGCGGTCGACCCGGGCGAGGAGAACGACGTCGTCGCCGCGCCGGCGCATGCGACGGTGCTGGCCGAAATGCGCGCGCGGTTCCGCGAACTGAAGGCGGCCGCGGGCGCTCCGTTGTGACCGGATGATTCCGTTGCGGATCGTCGTTCTCGGGTCCGACGCGATTGCGCGGCCGCTGCTGGATTTCCTCGGCGCGGAGTCCGCGGTCGAGCTGGCGGGCGTTTTCACCCAGCCGGATCGCCCGACGGGTCGTGGCCAGCAGGTGCAGGCCAATGCGATCAAACAATGGGCGCTGGGGCGCGGGCTGACGGTTTTCCAGCCCGAGCGCCTGACGGAGGAAGTCCGCCAGCACTTGGCTGCTTTGCGACCCGACCTCGCGCTGGTGATGGCGTACGGCCACATTCTCCGCGACGACTTCATCGCGACGCCGCGGCTCGGTACGCTCAATTTCCACACCTCGTTGCTGCCGAAATACCGCGGCGCCTCGCCGATCCAGACCGCGGTCGCCCTGGGTGAACGTGAAACCGGCGTTACGCTGATGCGTATCGTGCGGCGTTTGGATGCTGGACCGGTGGCGGATGTGGAGAAGGTGCCGGTTGGTCCGCTCGACACCGCTTTGGAGGTCGAAGCGCGGCTGGCGTTGGCCTGCGTGCCGCTCATCGCGCGGGCGCTGCCGCACCTTCTGCGCGGCGAGCTGCCGGTGCGGGAGCAGGAAGAGGCGGCGGTGACCTATTGCCGCAAGCTCCTGAAGGAGGACGGCGCGCTGGATTTCGCCGCCCCGGCCTCCGGGCTCGCCGCGCGCATCAACGGTCTGTTCCCGTGGCCGTGTTGCTCGGTTGAGGTCGGTGGGCCATCGATCAAACTAGGCCAAGCCGACGCCGAGCCCGAAGGCGAAGCAGCCTTGAATCCCGGGACGGTGCTCGGCTTCGGCGGCGATTCACTGCGGGTGGCGACGGGAAAAGGTGTCCTGCGGCTTCGGCGGATGCAGCGCCCGGGCGGCCGCATGCTCGCGGCCGCGGATTTCCTGCGGGGTTTCCCGGTTTTAGCCGGCACCGTGTTACCGTCCCGAACGATGTCATCGCTGTTGGTGGCGCGGTAGACCGATTGATTTCAGGCTCCGGGGGAGGGGGGCTTGACAACTTTTGGGGCCGGTCGATACGGTTTCCGACTCTCTCACTCTCACTTTCAAGAAAGTGGGCCCAGCGGCCCGCTTTTTTTTTCCCAACTTCCCGACCTCCCACCTCCTATGAGTAGCGAAATCCTCTCGGTTCTCGAGTACATGGAAAAGGAAAAGGGCATTCCGCGCGCTGACATGATCGCGACGATCACGAACGCCCTCAAAACCGCGGCCCTCAAGGGGGTTAACTCAGGTCAGGAGCTTCGGATAGACATCAATCCGAAGAACGGTCAGTTGCACGCCTGGGCGCTGATGAAGGTGGTGGATTCGGTCAGCAATCCGAAGACGGAAATCCATGTCGAGAAGGCCCAGGCGCTGAAGCCCGGCGTAGCCATCGGGGAAACTTTGGAGCGGGAGGTGGACCCCTCGACCCTCGGCCGCATCGCCGCCCAGACCGCCCGCCAGGCTGTGATGCAGCGTCTCCGGCAGTTCGAGAAGGACCGCATCTACGACGACTTCAAGGATCAGGTCGGCAACATCGTCACCGGCACCGTGCGTCGCCGCGAGCGCAACGATCTGTTCATCGATTTAGGCAAGGCCGAGGCCATCATGCCGGGTCGCGAGCAGGTTCCGGGCGAGGAGTATCAGCCGGGCGAACGCATCCGATGCCTGCTCCTGGAGATCCAGAGCACACCGCGTGGTCCGGAGGTCATCCTCAGCCGCGGCAGCCCGCGCTTCGTGCGTCGCCTCTTCGAACTCGAGGTCACCGAGGTGGCCGACGGTACGGTGAAAATCGAGGCCTTCGCCCGCGAACCCGGTTACCGCACGAAGATCGCCGTCACCAGTTCCGACCCCAAGGTTGATCCCGTCGGCGCCTGCGTCGGCGCCCGCGGCGCGCGCGTGAAGACGATCGTGCGCGAGCTGGGCGGCGAGAAGATCGATATCATCAAGTACTTCGCCGATCCCCGTGAAATGATCATCGAGGCGCTCAAGCCGGCTGTGCCGCGCGAGATCGTGCTGGATGACAAGAATCACCGCATCCTCCTCAAAGTGGCCACCGACGACCTCGCGGTCGCCATCGGCCGCAAGGGCCAGAACGCGCGTCTCACCTCGCGCCTGATCGGCTGGCGTCTCGATATCGAGGAGTTCCGCGCCGTCGGAGCGGATCCGGAGGGCGACGCGAAGCGCAAGCTCGTGGCCGGCCTCGGCGTCGCCGATGATCTCGCACTGCGTCTCGTCAAGGCCGGCTTCGTCTCGCTCGAGCTCTTCGACGGCGTGGAGGCGGGCGACCTCGAGGGCTCGGGCTTCTCGCCCGAGGAGGCGGCCGACGTCATCCAGCGCTACAATTCCCGTTCCAGCTGATTCCCGTTCCCGCGCCGAAAATCCTGCATGAGCATCCGCATCCACAAACTCGCCGAGGAACTCGGCTTGGACAACAAGGAGATGCTCGCGCTCCTCAAGGAGCGGAAGGTCATCGCCGCGGATGTGAAGTCGGTCTCAAGCACGGTGGACAACATCAGCGCCGCCGCGCTGCGCGATGAATTCGCCGCGAAGAGGGCGGCCGCTGCTCCCGAGACCGCACCGGAGCAGGCCGCCCCGGCCGAGCCCAAGGTCAGCTTGCCGACGGGGGTTTTTGTAAAATCGAAGCAGGACATTGAGCGCGAAAAGGAAGCCGCCGCCGCGACCAAGCTCGCGGCGCAGAAGGCCGCCGCTGCCGCGGCCGCTCCCGTGGCGCCGCCGCCTCCTCCAGCCCCCAAG
>JBJTCH010000384.1:0-2890 GCA_046091745.1 Opitutaceae bacterium | reverse complement strand
CCTCGGCGGCGCGGTGGACTACGCGGTGGCGAGCGTTCTCCTGACCAACGTGACGATCGCGGCGCTGCTGCCGGTCATGCGTCCGGTCGTGCTCGGACGCGCCACACCCGAGGCCTTCGCGCAGGTCGCGGGCTCCATCGGGCTGGTCGTGTTTGTTCCATTCGCGCTCGCGCACCTGTTGCGCGCTTTGCACCCGGCGGCGCGGACGTGGCCGGCGCGCCTGCGCGACACCTCATTCGCGCTTTGGGTCACGTCGAGTTTCCTCATCTCGGCGAAGACATCGCAATTCATCCGCGAGAACGCGGACGGCGCGCGCGGGGTGGTCGCCGCGATCGCGCTGGCCTCCTTGCTGGTCTGCGTCGCGAGTTTCGCCCTCGGCCGCCTGATCGGAGGCCGGACGTTTCCGCGCGAGGCGAGCCAATGCCTCGGACAGAAGAACACCACGTTCACGATCTACCTCGCCCTCGCCTATTCGACCCCGCTCGTCGCCCTCGGCCCCACCTTTTACGTGCTCTGGCACAACCTGTGGAATTCCTGGCAGCTCCATCGCGCCGGTCGGGGCGGCAAGAGCTGAAATCCGAAACGGACCGACCGGGCTCCCGTTCGCGCGAGGGAGCCCGCCGCCGATGGGTGAACACCCTCGGCTGCATCGCATGCAGAGTCCTCCGCGACCTCGTCTTGAAAATCTCGCCCGGTAGGCGCCCGCGATCAGGCGTTACCGGCTTCCGGCCCGCGCACCCCCGCCGAGCGCGAACGGCGACGCCGGCAGGCCCGCACCGTTGTACAAACTCACCTCGGGAAGATTCGCCCACGCGTAGCGCACGGCCGCAGGCTTGGGGACCGCGGAAGAGGAAACGGTTACGTTGTCACCGGCGATGCGCGACTCGGCGGGGACCCATTTTCCATCCGCGCCCGCGATCTCGAATCCACGAAGCGCGCCGTCCTTGGCGACAAGCCCGCCGTTCGCGTGCTGAAAACGCACGGTGATCGCGCCGTCGCGCGCTTCATGGCCGTTTGGCAGCGGCCCCGATACGGCGGGAACCTCGCGCCGGTAAACCGCTCCCAGCGCCCAGAGCGCGAGCCGGCGCCCGACCTCCTGCTTGTTCGTCGGATGAATGTCGTTCGCCTCGCCGACATCGATCGTGATGGCCATGCCGGTGCGGGGCAGAGCCAGCGTGTTTCGCATCGCTTCGCGCACGGCGGGCCAGTCGCGGCCGGTCCCGGTGAAGTTCGGCAACTGCGCCCAGGCGAAAGGAATTTCGCCGCCCCAACGCGCCCGCCAGTCATTCACCAGCAAACGAAGCTGGGCCTCGTAGAAATCCGCCTTTCCCGGGAAGGTGTTCGCCTCGCCCTGATACCACAGCAGGCCGCGCAGCGCGTAGGGAATGAGCGGCGCGATCTTGCCGTTGAAGAGTCCGCCGATGTCGGACTTCCGGTTCGCCACCTCGGCCGGGTCCTGCGGACGCCGCGGCGCCTTGCCCTTCGTCTTCTTCCCGGCCTTCACCGCCTCCTCCCACTTCGCGAGGCTGGCCTCGTAGGCGCGCCGCTCTTCCGCCGAAACCTCGCGGGGTTTGTCCGCCCCGGCAAAGAAGCCCTTCAACTCCGGCGCCGCGCGCTGTGCCGCCTCGGCGATCCAACTCTCGATCGGAGTGCCGCCCACCGACGAGTTGATCAAACCGACCGGTGTCCCGATGGACCGATGAATTTCCCGGCCGAAGAAATAAAGCGCCGCCGAGAAATTACCCACGGTCTCCGGCGTGCAGATCACCCACTTTCCTTTTCCCTCCCGCTGCGGGGAAGCCGCCCGGGCCGATTCCTCCTTGAACATCCGGATCGTCGCGAATTTCGCCGCCGGCTGTTCCGCCGGAAAATCCGCCGAGCGCGAAACCGTCATCGCCATGTTGGATTGGCCCGATCCCAGCCAGACCTCGCCCACCAGCACGTCGTGGATGACGATCTCGTTGCGACCCTTGACCGCGAGCGTGCCGGGCGTGGCGGTCGCGGTCAGCGGACCGATCTTCGCCATCCATGAGCCGTCGGCACCGGCGACGGACTCCACCGTCCTCCCGCCAAACGCGACGCTCACCTTCTCGCCGGGATCCGCCCAGCCCCAGACTGGCACCGCGACGTCCCGCTGCAGCACGAGGTGATCCGAAAAGATCGCCGGCAGACGCACGTCGGCGCGCAACGCCGCCACGTTGGCGAGGAGCACGGTTGAAACCGTGAGAATCAGGGAAACAGGATTTGGACGCATGCGGGATGGGGTGATGCCATGAGGAATCGCGGCCCGCCCGTCGCGTGCAATTCCTAACCGGCGCCGGACGGAGCCGGATATGCTATTGACCAGCGGTTGGGCCGGCCGAAAGCATCGCCGTTTGGACGGTCCGTATCCGCCGTGCTGGCGGCGCAGGTCGTTCCTAATTTCCTTTTTTCTCCACCATGAAATACGGCCTCAACCTCCGCTCCGAAGGCGCCATCGACGTGCTGTCGCTGGGCGCACTCGTTCATCGCCTCGACCCGGGCATCATCCCGTTCCGCAAGGCGAACCACTGCGACATCCACGTCAGCGGTGGCGAGTTCAACGTCGCCGCCAACCTCGCCGACTGCTTCCGGCTCAACACCGGCATCGTCAGCGCGATGGTCGACTACCCGATCGGCGACCTCATCGCCGAGCGCGTCCGCGCGATGGGCGTGAAACCGTACTACAAGAAGTTCAAGCACGACGGTGTGCGCGGGCCCAACATGGCCACCGTGTACAGCGATCGAGGCCAGGGCGTGCGCGCCCCGGGGGTGTTCTACAACCGCCGCACCGCGGCCGCCGGCCAGCGCGAGCCGGGCGATTTCAACTGGACGGAGAGCGTCGCGCCCGGCGGCCGCTGGGTCCACGGCG
>JBJTCH010000383.1:0-58400 GCA_046091745.1 Opitutaceae bacterium | reverse complement strand
ACGCGGCGACCCAGGCCCGGCCCGACTTCGCCGCGAGCCTGCTGCCTTCGACCACGGTGAGCCCCAGCAACATCACCGATCCCGCGCTCGGCTCGCTGGGCACGGTCACGATCCGCAATCCCCAGCTCAAGCCGTGGAGCGCGGATAACTACGACGCGCGCCTCGAGTACTACCTGGCCGGCGGTTACGTCGCCGTCGGGTACTACCGGAAATTCATCCGCGACTTCGTGGTCTCGCGCTCCGAGCTGCTGGAGACACCGGCCGAGGCCGCGTCCGTGGGTCTCGAGCCCGAGTATGTCGGCTGGACCGCCAGCACGTCCTTCAACTCCGGCAAGGCGATCGTGTCGGGCTGGGAATTCGAGGTGCGCGTCGGGCTCGATCCGGTTCTGCCCCGCTTCGCGCGCGGATTCAGTCTGCGCGGTTCCCTCAATCTCTCCGACGCCGACGGCCAGCGGGGCGGCTGGGGCTCGATGAGCCGGCAGAAGGCTTCCGCGATGCTGAATTACCAGAACTCGGGCCTGCGCCTCGGCTTTGGCTGGAACTTCGAGGGCCGGATCGACGGCGCGCTCACCACCCTCGGCGGCGAACCCGGGCAGTCCTTCATCGAGGAGCGCAGCCTCTTCGACGCCACCGCGGAGTACCGGCTCACGCGGCGCCTTTCGCTCTTCGCGTCCGGGACCAACCTGTTCAACGCCGGCCGCATCACCGCGCGCGAATCCGCCCGCCTCCCGCACTGGGCGCGTCTGCAACAGGCGTCCGCCTTCGGCGCCAACTACACCCTCGGCGCCAAAGCCTCGTTCTGAACCGGCGCGGCCCGCTCAGGGGTTCGGGGCCCCGCCCAGGGGGTCAGGGCGTTCCATGTTCAAATTCAACCGATCCCAAACATTGAACGCCCTGACCCCATGGAAGCATCCCGGTCAATAATCCCGGAACGGACCACGCGGCTCGGCGGCGTCCATCTTCGTTTTCCACGCCGCGAAGGCCGCCTTCATCCTGGCCGCGATCTCCGGATGCTTGGCTGACAGATCCTCCTTCTCCCCGAGGTCACGGCTCAGATCGAACAAGCCGCCACCCTTCCCGGCCGAAACCCATTTCCAATTACCCACGCGCGCGGCGCGGTCACTCCGACGCTCCCAGAACATCTCATTGCGCGGCGACTTCTTCTCCCCGCGCAGCACCGGCAGGAGATCAAAGCCGTCCAATTCGAGCCCCGCGGGAACCTTCGCTCCGGAGATCGCCGCCAACGTGGGAAAAATCTCGAGCGAGGTGAGAAACTCGTCCGTGACCACACCCGCCGGCAGGCGGCCCGGCCACCAGGCGATGAAGGGAACGCGGAGGCCACCCTCCCACATGGTCGATTTCTGTCCGCGCAAGGGCGCGTTGCCGCCGTTGCCGCTGCCGCCGTTGTCCGAAAGGAACAGGAACAGCGTGTTACTTTCCTGCCCCCGTTCCTTCACCACCGCCATGACCTCCCCGATCGCGGCGTCCATCGCCGTCACGGCGGCGTAATAGGCCGTGAGGCGGCCCTTGGGATCCATGTCCGGATATTTCCGGATGAACTCCTCGGGCGCCTGCACCCCGCCTTTTTCGAAGTTCGAGGCGCTGTGCGGAGCGTTGAACGGCAGGTAAACGAAGAACGGCCGGTCACCGCTTTCCCGGATGAAGCGGATGGCCTCGCGCTGGAAGAGGTCGGTCGCGTACTTGCCCTGATCCTCCTTCGTCCGCCGGTTCCCGCGGAACATCGAATGGATGCCGTACCGCTCGTGCGTGTAGTAATCGATGCCGTTGTTGCCGTGCCCGTAGAAGTCGTCGAACCCGCGCTGCAGCGGCAAATAGCGCCGCGCCTGCCCCATGTCCCACTTGCCGAACACACCCGTGCGGTAACCGGCGCCCTGGAGAAGGTTTCCCAGGGTGATTTCCCGCGGATCGAGCCCGAGCGTCATCTCGGGCGACAGCGCGTATTCTTCCTCCGAATACTGGTGTTTGTAGTTCACCATGTCGTTCCGGACCATGTCGTACAGGCCGCTGCGCTGGGGGTAGCGGCCGGTGAGCAGGCTGGCGCGCGAGGGGGTGCAGGCCGGCCAGGTGACGTAAAAACTCGTCGCCCGGACTCCCTCGCGGGCCAACCGGTCGAGCGTGGGCGTAAGCACCGGCTTCGTGCCGATCACCCCGAGGTCGGGGTACCCCTGGTCGTCGGCCAGCACGAGGATGACGTTGGGGGCGCGCGCGGCGACGAGGCTCGGGGCGCAGGGCGCGAGCACCGCGACAAGACCGGCGATGAAAGAGCGAACGCGGAAGGAGGTTTTCATGGGGCGGCTGGGTTACGGCGCCGACGCAGAGTCCGGCGAATGGAAGGAGATCAGATCACAACGGCGCGGAGCGTTGAGGATTTATCACACGTTGAGAAACCCGATTTCCAGCGGCGATCGGAAACGGCGCGGCCAGGCGGGGAGCGGCATTTCCGGACTGGCCGCAAGGCGGCACGCTCCCATCGTGCTCGCCATGGCCGCATTGCCCAAGATCACCCTCAAGGCGCAGATCCCCGAAGAGCTGAAGGCGGAGGTCGCCCAGACGCCGTGGGGCAAGGTGCTCAGCGTCACCCCGGTCGTGATGACCGTGATCGCCACCATGCTCGCCGGCCTCGCCTCCAGCGAGATGACGCGCGCCCAGTACGACCGCTCGCTGGCCGCGCAGCGGCAGTCCAAGGCCGGCGACCAATGGGGCTTTTTCCAGAGCAAACGTCTGCGGGCGGTGATGCTGCGCGGCACGCTCGACCTGATGGTCACCGCGGAGGGCTCGCGGGCGCTCGACGTCACCGCGCTACGGCGCGCCTTGGGCGACTCCGCCGCGGGCACGTTCGATTCTCCAGCCGGTCAGGCCGCCCTCGCGGCACTGACATCGGGAACCCTGCCCCGGACGGCCCCCGCTCCGGCGGTCCCGCCACCCGTGGCCGCGGCCCTCGCCGCGATCGAGGCCGCGCGGCCCGACGAGGAGGTCGCCCGTCTCGTTTTCGCAATCGCCGGCTCCGTCCTCGATGGCGCCCTGCGCGAACAGCAGATGCATGCCCTCGCGCTCGACGCGCAGCTGGAGCCGGTCGGCAGCCTGATCGGCACGTGGGAAAAGCAACTGGCCGGCCAGCCGTTACTGCGTGAGTTCATCGCCGCGCGGCTGCGCTTCCACTCCCAACGCTACGACGCGGAGGCACGACTCAACCAGACGATCGCCCAGCTCTTCGAGCTGCAGGTCCGGGCCAGCAATCTCGCCGCCGAGCGCCACCATCGCCGCAGCGGGCGTTTCTTCTACGGCATGCTCGCCGCGCAGCTGGCGGTCATCGTCTCCACTTTCGCCCTCGCCGCCCGCCGCCGGACGCTCCTCTGGACCATCGCCGCCGGCGCCGGTGCCGTGGCTTTGGCGTTCACGGTGTACGTCTTGTTGTTTGTGTAACGTCCGGCTCATCCAGCCCTCATCAGTCCCTTCACTTTTCGCCCTGCGATTTCTCCTCCGCAGCCCTGGTGAAAAACGAATCCTCGGCGAAGTAGACCCCCTCCTCCCTCCCCCGCACGGCGCAGCCTGAACGAAGCCGCGGTTGCGGCGGAGTAGCGCCGGGCTTTGCGCGGTGCCATCATCGGGATTGCTTCACCCCAAAAAAGTGTTCACTTGAACACTATGAGCGATTCTCCCCTCACCGACCGCCAGCGCCAGGTCCTCGATTTCATCCACCACCATCACCGGCAGCACGGCGTGGCACCCTCGCTCCGCGAGATCCAGGCCCACTTCGGCCTCGCCAGCCCGTTCGGCATCAAGCGCCACGTCGACGCCCTCATCGGCAAAGGCGCCCTCCACCGGCTCGAGGGCAAGGCCCGCGGCCTCGTGCCCTCCGACCTCCCGCGTCAGCAAACCCTCGCCGCCGTGCCCCTCTTCGGCGTCATCCCCGCCGGCCTGCCCGTCGACGCCGCGCAGGAACCCGAGGGCCATGTGTCCATCGATCCCGCCGCGCTCGGCGTGCGCTCCGGCTCCACGCTCTTCGCGCTCCGCGTGCGCGGCGACTCGATGGTCGACGCCGGTATCCTTGACCGCGATACCGTCTTCCTCACGCCGCGCGAGCCGCGGCCGCGCGACATCGTCGCCGCGCTCATCGACGGCGAATCCACCCTCAAGCGCTACCTGCTCCAGCGCGGCCTGCCGTTCCTGCGCGCCGAAAACCCGCGCTACCCCGACCTCCTCCCCGCCCGCGAGCTCGTGATCCAGGGCGTGATGGTCGGCCTGCTCCGCGCCCACGCCTGAAACCCCGGCGCCGGTTCCGGCGCCCGGACGCCCCCGCCGGCCGCCCCGCGGCCGCGCGAACGCCCGCGCCGAAATCCCCGCCGTCCTCGCTCCGTCATGTCCGCGCCTGAGAAAATCGCGGCGCTCCGCCGGCTGCTCGCCGCAAGCGCCGGCCCCGCGCCCGACGCCGGCCGCGTCCGGCCCACCGGCCTGTCCGGCATCGATGACGCCACCGGCGGCCTGCCGCTCGGCGCCGTCACCGAGATCGTCTGCGCAGCACCCAGCTGCGGCGGCCACCTGTTGCTCGGAAGACTGCTCGCCGTGACACGCGCGCGGCGCGAGCGGATCGCGCTGATCGACGCCGGCGATTGCTTCGATCCTGAATCGTTTCCCGCCGACCTCCTCGCGCATCTCGTGTGGGTCCGCTGCCCCGGTCCGCTCACCCGCGCGCTGCAAGCCGCCGATCTGCTCGCGCGCGACGCCAACCTGACCCTCGCCGTGATCGACCTGCGGCTCGCGTCCGCCGTCGAGCTGCGCCGCACCCCGGGCCCGTTGTGGTACCGGCTGCAACGCGCCGTCGAATCCGCCGACCTCGCGCTCGTCATCGAGACGCCGTTCGCCGTCGTGCCGTGCGCGCGCGTGCGCCTCGAGTTCACCGTCTCCCATGACGAGACCGCCCTCGGCCGCGCGCGCTCCGAACTAGCGGCCCGCCTCTCGCCCGTGCTCCAGCGCCACCGCCTGCGCGCGGTGGGCTGAACGACGCCTCGTCGCCGGTTTTCGTCCCGTGTTCGCCGTCCTGCACATCGCCGACTTTCCGCTGCACGCCGTGCTGCGATCCGACTCCGTTGATCCCGGGCGGCCCGCGGCGCTGTTCGATGGCCGGGGGAAAAAATCCCTCGTGACGGCCGCCAACGTCGCCGCACGCGCCGCGGGGGTCGTGCCCGGCCTCACCGCCCCGCAGGCCGTCGCCCGCTGCGCCGCACTCGCGATCCACACACCGCGCCCGTCCGCCGAGGCCGAGGCGCGCGCACTGCTGCTCGCCACCTCGCTCAACCTCGCGCCGCTGGTCGAGGACACCGCTCCCGGCGCCGCCACCGCCGACCTGCACGGCGCCGATCCCACCCGCGTGGTCGCCGCGGCGCGGGCGGCCGCCGCGCACCTGGTCGCCGCCGGTCTGCCCGCCACTGCCGGGATCGCGCGCACCCCCTTCCTCGCGTTGCTCGCGGCCCGCCGCTCCGCTCCGGGCGAGGTCACCCGCGTTGACGACGAGACGACCTTCCTCGCCCCGCTCCCGATCGCAGTCGCCGAGCCCCCGCCCGCACTCGTCCCGGTGCTCGCCGCCTGGGGCGTGCGCACGCTCGGCGCGCTCACCGCCCTGCCGCTCGCCGACCTCACCGCCCGCCTCGGAGTCGACGGCCTCGCGCTCGCCCGCCGCGCGCGCGGCGGCGAACCGCGTCCGCTCCGCGCGCATCCGCCGCCGCGGGAATTCGCCGCGGTGCACGACCTTGAGGAACCGGTCGCGACGCTCGAGCCGCTGCTGTTTCTCCTGGGCCGTTTCACCGAACGCCTCACCCTCGAGCTGCGCGCCGCCCGGCTCGCCGCCGCCGGCCTCACCCTCACGCTCCGCCTGGAGGAAGGCCCGAACCACGCGCGCAGCTTCCGGCTCCCCGCGCCCACGGCCGATCCCGACATCGTGCTCCGCGCGCTCCACACGCACCTCGAGTCGTTGCGCACGGACGCCGCGATCACCGGCCTGCGGCTGGACGTCGAACCCGCGCGACCCCTTGAGCGCCAGCCGGGGCTCTTCGAGACCGGCCTGCGCGACCCACACGGGTTCGCCGACACGCTCGCGCGTGTCTCCGCGCTCGTCGGCGCGGAACGGGTGGGCACGCCGCGGCTGGCGGACACCCACCGCCCCGACTCGGCGATCCTCGCGCCGCCCGCGCCCGTGGTGCCGCCGCCGGAGCCGGAGCCGCCGCACGCGCCGTGGGGTCCGCCGCTGCGCCGCTTCCGGCCGCCTCTGCCGGCCCGGCTGGAATTCGCAAAGGGGGAACGGCGTCCGAGCTACGTGTGGACGGCGCGCTTCGCCGGCGAAGTCTCAGCGGTGCGCGGCCCGTGGTGCGCGAGCGGCGGCTGGTGGCAGCCTGATCTCACTTGGTCGCGCTCCGAGTGGGACATCACGCTCGCGGGCGGCGGGCTTTACCGGCTGCTCCGGGCGGGTGACGCGTGGTTCATCGAGGGTGAGTACGACTGAACCGGAGGGCCGCCGCCGTGCCGTACGTCGAGCTTCACGCGCGCAGCGCGTTCAGTTTCCTGCGCGGCGCCTCCAACCCGGAGGCGCTGGCGGAGACCGCCGCCGCGCAGGGACTGGCGGCGATGGCGCTGCTCGACCGCGACGGCCTCGCGGGCGTGCCAAGGTTTCACGGCGCGGCCGGTGAAGCGGGGGTGTGCGCGCGCGTCGGCGCGGAGGTGACGCTGGCCGACGGCACCGTGCTGCCGCTCCTCGCCGCAAACCGCACCGGTTACCGCAACCTCTGCCGTCTCATCACCGGCGCGAAACTCACGCCGAGGACCGAGCACCCCGCTCCGCCTCCGCCCGAGGAGAATCCGCATGCGCCCGGGCCCGGCGACCGCAAGCGCCCGTGTCTCGCCACGTGGGAGGAAGTCGCCGCCCACACGGAGGGCCTGGTGGCGCTGACCGGCGACGCGGAGGGCCCGGTGCGGCACGCCTGGCGACGCGCGGGCGCCGCGGCGGCGAGTGATGCGCTGGCGCGGCTCGAGCGGGTGTTCGGCCGCGGAAACCTCTACGTCGAGGTGCAACGCCACCGCCGGCGCGGCGAGGAACGGGAGATCGCCTTTCTGCGCGACCTCGCGGCGGCGCGCGGCCTGCCATTGCTCGCGACCGGCGGCGTGACGTACGCGACCCCCGCGGACCGCCCGGTGGCCGACGTTTTCACCTGCCTGCGGCTGCACACGACGCTCGACGCCGCCGGCCGCCGGCTCTCCGTGAACGCGCAGCGCCACCTCCATTCTCCCGACGCGATGGCGGAGCGTTTCGCCGACCTGCCCGAAGCGGTCGAGGAAACCGCGCGCCTCGAGGAACGGCTGGATTTCACGCTGAGCGACCTCGGTTACCGGTTCCCCGAATTCCCCACGCCTCCGGGAAAAACCATGGAGGAGCTGCTCCGCGAGGTGACGTTCGCCGGCGCCCGCACGCGCCACGGCGCCGTGCCCCCGGCCCTCGCCGCGCAGCTCGAACGCGAGCTCGCGCTCATCGCCCGGCTGGGGTTCTGCGGTTACTTCCTGATCGTCTGGGACCTCTGCCGGCATGCCCGCGAGCAGGGCATCCTCGTGCAGGGCCGCGGCAGCGCCGCCAACAGCGCCGCCTGCCACGCGCTCGGCATCACGGCGGTCGACCCGTTGCGGAACCGCCTGCTGTTCGAACGCTTCCTCAGCGAGGGACGCGTCGGGCGGGACGGCCGCCCCTCCTGGCCCGACATCGACCTCGACCTGCCAAGCGGCGAGCCGCGAGAGCGGATCATCCAGAAAGTCTACGCCGACCACGCGCCGCGCGGGGCCGCCATGACCGCCAACGTCATCACCTACCGCGGCCGCGGCGCCGTGCGTGAGATCGGCAAGGCCCTCGGGTTCGGCGAGGACACGCTCGACCGGTTCTCCGCCCTGCAGGCCGGCGGGGATTTTCCGGAGACGATGGAATTGCGGCGGCGCCTGACGCTCGCCGGCATCCCGCCGGACCACCCGCGCGCCGAGGCCCTCGCCCGCCTGCACCGTCAGGTGCAGGGACTGCCGCGCCACCTCGGCCAGCACAGCGGCGGCATGATCATCGGCCATGGCCGGCTCGACGACATCATGCCGCTGGAGCACGCCGCGATGCCCGGACGCGTCGTGGCGCAA
Source organism: Opitutaceae bacterium (assembly GCA_046091745.1). Lineage (GTDB taxonomy): Bacteria > Verrucomicrobiota > Verrucomicrobiia > Opitutales > Opitutaceae > ER46. The sequence goes on along the minus strand of JBJTCH010000383.1, from coordinate 50,222 downwards.
TGGGACAAGGATGATTGCGAGGACCTGGGCATCGTGAAAGTCGACCTCCTCGGGCTCGGCATGATGGCCGCGTTGCAGGAGACCTTCCGCGTCTGCGGCGAACGCGGGCGTCCGCTCGAGCTCGCCACCATCCCGCCCGAGGATCCCGCGACCTACGCGGCCATGCAGCGCGCCGACACCGTCGGCGTTTTCCAGATCGAGAGCCGCGCGCAGATGGCCTCACTCCCGCGCCTCCGCCCGGCTTGCCTCTACGACGTCGCGATGCAGGTGGCGATCGTGCGGCCGGGCCCGATCGTGGGCCACCTCGCCCACCCGCTCATCCGCCGCCGCAACGGGCTTGAGCCGATCACGTACATCGACCCGAGCGTCGACCATCTCGCGGAGCCGATCCTGCGCCGCACGCTCGGCGTGATCCTGTTCCAGGAGCAAATGCTCGAGCTGGCGATGACGCTGGCCGATTTCACCGGCGCCGAGGCCGAGGAACTGCGCCGCGCGATGGGCTTCACCAAGGACACCGGCCGGCTGCAGCGCGCGCTGGCGCGGCTCTGCGCGGCGCTGCGGGCTAAGGGTCGCAACGAGGCGGTCGTGAAACGCATCAGCGAGTCGGCGCTGTCGTTCGCGGCCTATGGGTTTCCCGAGTCGCACGCGCTCAGCTTCGCCCTGCTCGCCTACGCGAGCACGTGGCTGAAGGTCCACCGGCCGGCCGAGTTTCTCGCCAGCCTGCTGAACCACCAGCCGATGGGGTTCTACGGCCCGGCCACGCTGGTGCAGGACGCCCGCCGTCACGGCCTGCGCGTGCGCCCGGTGTGCGTCGCGGCTTCGGCGTGGGACAGCACGGTGGAGGCCGACGACGCCGTGCGCCTCGGCCTGCGGCAGGTGAACGGCCTGCGCGAGACGGCCGGCCGCGGGATCGCGACCGCGCGCGCCGCGCGGCCGTTCGCGTCGCTGGACGATTTCCTCCGCCGCACGCCGCTCCACGCCGCGGAACGCCGCGCGCTCGCCGCCGCGGGCGCGCTCAATGCCCTCGCGCCCCACCGCCGCGCCGCGCTCTGGCAGGTCGAGGCGGCGTGGAAAGACGGCGAGGAACTCTTCCGCGCGGCGCCCGCGGCGGAGGAGATCGCGTCGTCAGCGAAGTCGCCGCTCGCCCCGATGTCCCTCACGGAACGCGTGCGGGCCGACTTCGAGGGTATCGGCGTCACGACCGGCCCGCACCCGATGGCGCTGGTGCGCGCGCAGCTGCCCGACGTGTGGCGCGCCACGGACCTCACGCTGGCGGAGGACGGCGCACGACTCACGGTGGCGGGCGCCGTGATCTGCCGCCAGCGCCCCGGCACGGCGAAAGGCTTCCTGTTCGTGAGCCTCGAGGACGAGACAGGCATCGCGAACGTGGTGGTGACGCCGCAATTATTCGAGGAACGGCGGCTCGTCATCACGCAGGAGCCGGCGCTGCGCGTGACCGGCCGCCTGCAGAACCGCCACGGCGTGATCCACGTGAAGGCGGAGGTGATCGAGGCACTCGGCGAACCGGCGGTGCCCGCTGGCGCCTCGCACGACTTCCATTGAGCGGCAGGAAGCGCAGCGCGGCGAAGCCGCACCCGAGGGGAGTTGAGTCGGAACACAGAGGGCACAGAGGCCGATCCGAGTTCACCGAGTCCGATCCACCGGCACGACGGCTCCGGTCGCATCAAGCCAGGAACAACCACGAATGGACACCAAGGCACACGAAGAAGGAGGTCTCGATGTAGCCGCGGCTGGTTGCCCGCCGTAGTCTTGGCGAAGGAGAGGCTCCCACCGTTTCGTGCCTTTCGTGTGTTTCGTGGTGGCCCGGGCTTTTTTACCGCAGATTTCTCAGATGGCGCGGATGCAGGCCGCAAGGCGTTCGACGCTTCCAGGCGACCGGAGCGAACGAGTGGAGTGGAACAGGAATACGGGAGGTGTCGCCAAATTGCTCCGCGGGGGGAGCAACCACGGATGCGCACGGATCAACACCGATGAGGAAAACTGCTCTCCCTCTCCGAACTTCCCGACCTTTTGTTCAAAGCCCCGGATCATGGCACGCCAAGAGCGGGAAGATCGTGAAGGGTGGCGGCGCCGGATCTGAGATATCCGAACTGCTATCTCTGAACAGGCCGTGTTCCTGCGTGCATTTTTAATCGACGAGCTTGGTGAGCGGCAAAAAACCTGGAGCGATTCAGAACCACATTCGGTCTTTGAGGTGAGCGTACTTCTCCGAGGCTGGCACCCTCGGATGGTCGGAGATTCATCCCGCCAAATCCTCCTCACTCCTTTTCGCTTTCCCTCGTCCCTCCCAGCGCGGCGCAGGCCGGACGACGCGTCGGTTGAGGCGGAGCCGCGCTGGGCCATCCGCGGTTAGGGATCGCGGGCCTTCGTAAACGCCTTCGGTCGTACGGTCGCCGACATAGTCCGGGGTCACCGGACCCCGGCTACAAACGAAACTCATTTATCCGTGTCGATTCGTGTCCATCCGTGGTTGCCCCACGCGGAGCGATACGGGCGCGCGTCACAACGAGCCATCCTTGGAAAAAAGGCCGGGAAGGTAGGAGAGACCTAACGATCGGCCCCTCATCCGCGCCGTCCGCGAAATCCGCGGTTAACCCAGCGGAGCCCGTCGGAACAGCCTTCGGCGGTCCGGCCTCCGGCATAATCCGCGGCGGGCAGCCGCGCGCTTGAACTCAGCTTCCTCCCTTGCCGGCCGCGCGGGCCGGCCCTTGCCTCGCGGGGAAATCATGTCCCCCCCCGCTGCCATCACGATCGCTCGCGTCGGTTCCAACTTCGAGCGTGAGCCGCTCATCCGCCCGTTCGGCTTCAAGGGCGGCTACCAGACCGAGACGTGGCAAAGCGTGGCGGTGCTCGAGGCCGCCTCGGGCCGCCGTGGCACCGGGCTTTGCACGCAAGGCGTGCTGTGGAGCGACGCGCATGTCTTCGCCGGCCACACCGAGAGCGGCGGCAACGCGCTGATGTACGCGGTCACCGAGTGGGCGCTGCAACGCCTGCGCGGGCGCACGTTCACCGATCCGCTCGCGTTGCTGGAATCGGTGCGCCACGAGGTTTACGAGCACGCCAAGCGGATCACCGGCCACCCGGGCCTGCGCGAGACCTTCGCGCTCAACGCGCTGGTCGGCGTCGATTTCGCCGCGTGGCGCCTCTACGCGGCGGAGAACGGCATCACGTCGTTCGACGACCTGATCCCGCCGGCCTACCGCCCGGCACTCGCCGCGCGCCACGCGCGCGTCGCCTGCATCCCGCTGATGGCCTACGCGGTGCCGGTGGAGGAGATCCGCGGCGCGGTCGACGACGGGTTCTTCTTCATGAAGATCAAGATCGGCCAGCCGGGCACGCAGGCCGAGATGCTGGAGAAGGACAAGGCGCGGCTCTCCGCGATCCACGCCGCGATCGGCGGCGCGCGCACCCCGTGGACCGCGAGCGGGAAACTCCCGTACTACTTCGACGCCAACGGCCGCTATGAGAGCAAGGACACGCTCCTGCGCCTGCTGGATCACGCCCGCGCCATCGGTGCGTTCGACCAGATCGCGCTGCTCGAGGAACCGTTCCCCGAGGAACTGGAGATCGACATCCGCGACATCCCCGTGCGCGTCGCGGCCGACGAGAGCGCGCACACCGACGCCGACGCGCTCCGCCGCATCGAGATGGGCTACACGGCGATCGCGCTGAAACCGATCGCGAAGACCTTCTCGATGTCGCTGAAGATCGCCCGGCTCGCGCACGAGCGGGGCGTGCCGTGCTTCTGCGCCGATCTCACGGTCAACCCGGTGCTGGTGGAATGGAACAAGGCCGTCGCCGCGCGCCTCGCTCCATTCCCGGGCCTCGGTCTCGGCCTGCTCGAGACGAACGGCCACCAGAACTACCGCCACTGGGAGGCCATGCGCGCGCACCTGCCCGCGCCCGACGCGCCATGGACCCGTCCGCAGCGCGGGGTGTTCGAGCTGGACGCGGATTATCACGCCCGCAGCGGCGGCGTGCTCGCGCCGCTGCCCCACCACGAGAAACTGGGCGGACTGTGAACCCGGCGCGATGATCCGCCTCGTTTCCGCCCGACTTCACCGCCTCGAGCTGCGGGCGCGGATGCCGTTCCGTTACGGCATCGCGACGATGACCGACGTGCCGCAGGTCATCCTCCGCGCGGAGTTCGAGCTCGGCGGCGCGCGACACCACGGCCTCGCCGCCGATCTGCTGCCGCCGAAGTGGTTCACCAAGGACCCGGCCCGCGGGTTGGCGGACGAGATCGATGAGATGCTGCTCGTGATCCGCACGGCGCTGCAGCTCGCGAGGGATCTGCGGGCGCCGACGGTCTTTGCCTTTTGGCGCGAGCTCGACGCCGCGCAGTCAGCGTGGGGTGCGGCGCGGCGCCTGCCGCCGCTGCTGACCGGCTTCGGCACCAGCTTCGTGGAGCGCGCGTTGCTCCACGCGTTGTGCCGCGCGCAGGGCACGACGCTCTCGGAGGCATTGCGCGGCGGACTCGCGGGGATCGAACCCGGGGCCGTCGCCCCGGAACTCCGCGGGGTGGCGCCATCCGATTTCCTGCCGGCGACGCCGCCGGCGGCGGTCTTCGCACGCCATACGGTCGGCCTCTCGGACCCGATCACGGCGGCGGATCTCGCGCCAGGCGAGCGGGTCGACGACGGTCTCCCGCAGACGCTGGAGGAGGTCATCCGCGGCTACGGTCAGCGGCACTTCAAGATCAAGGTGAACGGCGACCTCGCGCGCGACCGCGACCGTCTGGCGCGCATGGCGCGGGTCATCACCGCCGGCACCGGCGGCGATTTCGCGTTCTCGCTCGACGGCAACGAGAGCTTCCGGGACGTCGCCTCGTTCCGCGATTACTTCCGGGCGCTGCGCGGCGAGCCCGCGCTGGAAACGCTCTGGCCGCGGCTGCTCTATGTGGAACAACCGTGGCACCGCGACGTCGCGCTGAGCCCCGCGATCGGCGAGCTGGCCCGCGACTGGCCCGAGCGTCCGCCGGTGATCATCGACGAGAGCGACGCCGAAATCGCCAGCCTGCCCGCGGCGCTGGCGCTCGGCTACGCCGGCACCAGCCACAAGAACTGCAAGGGTGTCATGAAGAGCGTCATCAACGCCGGCCTGCTCGCGCACCGCCGCGCGGCGGGACTCGCGGCGGTGCTGAGCGGCGAGGATCTGGCGAATGTCGGGCCGATCTCGACCCTGCAGGATCTCGCGGCGCAGGCCGCGCTCGGCGTGACGAGCGTCGAGCGCAACGGCCACCACTACTTCAAGGGGCTGGCGCAGTTTCCGGCGGGTTTGCAGGAACACGCGTTGCGCTGGCATCCCGACCTTTACTCGCGTGACGCGACCGGCGGGTGGCCGCGGCTGATGCTCCGCGACGGAAGGCTGCAGCTCGGCTCGGTGAACGCGGCGCCCTTCGGCGTGCCCGGGGAACCGGACCTCTCCGCGGTGCCCGCCGAAATCGTCGTCTGAAGCGCGGCCCGGCCGCGAATCAGGCGGCGGCGCGCAACGTCTCGCGCAGGATCCCGACCGAACGGGCGAGATCGGCGGCGGTCGCGTTGAGCGGCGGCAGGAAGCGGATCACGTTGAGCCCCGAGGCGACGGCGAGGAGACCGCGCTCGCGGAGACGCGTGAGCCACGGGCCGGGTTCGCCGGTCATCTGCACGCCGACCATGAAACCCTGGCCGCGCACCGCGGAAACGTGCGCGGGGAATTCCCGCGCGAGACCGCGCAGCGCCTCGATCCACGGAACGCTCGCCGCCGCGACGTGCTCCATCAGGCGCTCCTGCTCGATCACGTCGAGCGTCGCGAGCGCGGCCGCGCAGGCGAGCGGCGTGCCGCCGAAGGTCGTGCCGTGGTTGCCCGGCTGGAAGAGATCGGCGTACGGCTCGCGCACCCAGATGGCGCCGATGGGGAAACCGCCGCCCAGACCCTTGGCCATGCCGACGGCGTCGGGCTCCACGCCCGCGTGCTGGTAGGCGTAGAAACGGCCGGTGCGGCCGATGCCGCATTGCACCTCGTCGAGCAGGAGCATGAGGCCGTGTTCGTCGCAGAGCCGCCGCAGGCCGCGGAGGAATTCCGGCGTGCACGGCATGATGCCGCCCTCGCCCTGGATGGTCTCGACGAAGATCGCCGCGGTGGTGTCGTCGATCAGCGCCGCGAACGAGGCGACGTCGTTGAGCTCGCCGAACGCGAAGCCGGGCACGAGCGGGCGGAAGCCGCCCTGGATCTTCTCCTGCGGGGTGGCGCTCATGCCGCCGAACGTGCGGCCGTGAAAAGCGTTCCGCGCGCAGATGACCTTGAAACGCTTCCCTTCCTCGCCGCCGGAACGGCGCCGGCCGTGCAGGCGCGCGAGCTTGATGAGGCCCTCGATGGCCTCGGCGCCGCTGTTGCAGAAAAAGACGCGGCCCGGGCCCGCGTGCCGCGTGATCCGCCGCGCCAGCTCGCCCTGGTTGGGGTTGCGGAACAGGTTGCTCACATGCACGAGCTCCGCGGCCTGGCGCTGGACCGCGGCGACCCAGCGCGGATGGCTGTGCCCGAGCGCGTTGACCGCGATGCCCGAGGTGAAATCGAGATAGCACGCGCCGGTGTCGTCCCACACGCGGCAGCCCTCGCCGCGCACGAGCGTGAGCGCCGCGCGCGCGTAGTTGCGCATGACGTGCGCGTCGTAGAGATCGGCCGTGCTGGTCCGCACGAGGGCAGGCTCGTTCATGGCGGGGCGCGGCGGCTCAGCCTTGCACGATCTCGGTGCCGATGCCGCGGTCGGTGAACATCTCGAGCAGCAGCGAATGCGGCAGCCGCCCGTCGATGAAATGCACGCGTTGCACGCCTTCCTGCAGGGCGCGCACCGCGCTCTGCACCTTGGGGCGCATGCCCTTGTCGATCACGCCGCGCCGCTTCAGCTCCTCGACCTGGCCGGTCTTCAGCGTGGAGATCAGCGAGTCGGGGTCGGAAGGGTTGGCGAGCAGGCCGGGGACATCGCTCATGTACACCAGCCGGCGGGCCCGCAGCGCGCTGGCCACGCGCCCGGCCGCGAGGTCGGCGTTCACATTGTAGGGCTTGCCGTCGAGGCCCTCGGCCACCGGCGAGATCACCGGCATGAAGCCCTCCGCGATGTCCTTCTTGATGAGCTTCACCTTCACCTCGGTGACGTCGCCGACGTACCCGAGGTCGACCGTGTTGCCATCGTCGTCGGTCGTGAGCTTCTGGCAGACGAGCACCGAGTCGCCGGCGAGGCCGCGCGGATTGGCGCCGGCGGAGGTGAGCGCCGCGCAGACGTCCTTGTTCACGACCTCGTCGAGCGTGCGCTTCACCACGGCGATCGTCGCCTCGTCGGTGACGCGCAGGCCGTTGACGAAGTTCGCCTTGAGCCCGGAACCCTCCATCGCGCGGGTGATGGCCTTGCCGCCGCCGTGCACGACGACGACGTTGATCCCGCACGCGGCGAGGAAAGCGATGTCGTAGGCGACGCGCGACCGCGCCTTCGGGTCGGGGTCATCCATGAAGCTCCCGCCGTACTTCACGACGAACGTGGAGCCGCGGAAATCCTGGATGTAGGGCAGCGCCTCGATGAGGACCTTGGCCTTGGCGGTGACTTCGGCGATGTTCATTGGCGGTCAGGACGCGCGGCCGGCGGCCGCGTCGCGGAAGGGAACAGGGAAGTCGCTCACTTTTTTTCGGAGTGTCGCGAATAAGGCACGCGCGCCCGGCATTTCCATAAAAAAGTTGGCGCCGCCCGCGCGACGCGCCTCCGCGGGCGCTTTCCAGTTTCTGCTTTTCTCGGCGGCGGGCGCGGCCCACTCCTCTCGCGTGCCCAGCACCGACCTCACTTTCGCCAGCCGCGACGAGCATCGCGCGTGGCTCGCCGCGCAGGCCGCGCTGCCCGCGGGTTTCCGCGTCGGCAACGCCCGCTTCGAGTTCACGCCCCGCGAGGCGCCGAAGCCCTCGCGCATGACGCTGACGCTGCTCGCGCTCGACGAGCCCACGACTTCGTTCGCGGCGATGTTCACCCGGAACGCGTTCCCGGGCGCGCCGATCCTCGTGGGGCGCAAGCGGCTCATGGAGCCCTCGCTCGGCGCGGTGATCATCAACAACAAGATCTCCAACGTGTGCGCGCCCGGCGGCGTCGAGGCCTCCGAGTCCGTCTGCGCCGCTGTCGCGCGCGAGCTGAAACTCGCGCCCGGCCAGGTGTTGCCGAGCTCCACCGGCGTCATCGGCTGGGGCCTGCCGCTAGAGGCGATGCTGCGCGAGGTGCCCGCGGCCGCCGCGAGCCTGTCGTCCGCGTCGATTCTCCCCGCCGCCGAGGGCATCGTCACCACCGACCTCTATCCGAAAATCCGCCGCGCGACCGTCGGCAGCGGCAGCATCGTCGGCATCGCCAAGGGCGCCGGCATGATCGAGCCCAACCTCGCGACGATGCTCGTGTACCTGCTGACCGACATCGCCGTGCCGCGCTCCGAACTGCGCCCCATGCTCGCCCGCGCGGTCGACGCCAGTTTCAACGCCATCAGCATCGACAGCGACACCAGCACGTCCGACACGGTCGTCGCGCTCTCGTCCGGCCGCGTGCCGTTCAGCGATTGGGGCGCGTTCGAGCGCGGTCTGCACCAGGTGTGCCGCGACCTCGCGGAGGACGTCGTGCGCAACGGCGAGGGCGTGCGGCACGTGATCCGCGTCACCGTGCGCAACGCCGCCAGCCTCGGACTCGCCCGCTCCATCGGCAAGGCGGTGGTCAACGGTCCGTTGTTCAAATGCGCCGTCGCCGGCAACGACCCCAACGTGGGCCGCCTCATCCAGGCGATCGGCAAACACGTGGGCGCCCACGCCCCGGGCACCGATCTTTCGCGGCTGCGCGCCCGCCTGGGCGGGGTGGAGATTTTTGCGCAGGGTGCGTTCCAGCTTGACCCGACCAAGGAGGCGGCGCTCGTCGCTCACCTGCGCGGCGCCGAATTGTACACGAGCCGGCCCACCGCCGACGGCGTTTTCTCCGCTCCGATCGATTACCCGCCGCACGAGCGCGCGGTGGAGCTGGAGATCGACCTCGGCAACGGCGCGGCTTCCGCGGCCGTCGTCGGCGGCGACCTCACCCACGAGTACGTGAGCGAGAACGCCGACTACCGGAGCTGATCCACGCGGCGCAGGCTCGCGCCGGAGAACTCCGCGAAGTCGTCGTTGATCTGGTTCATCACGCGCAGCCCGTAGCCGATCCAGCGCGCACCCGGCGGCGCCTTCGCGATCACGCGCAGCCGCGTCGATTGCTCGCCGGCGCCGGCCGGCGCGCGATCCACCCGCCCCATGTTCAGGTGGCGGCCCTTCTCGTCGAGGAACGACAGGATCAGATGCGTCGCCGTGCCCGGGCTCACCCGGGCGCGCACGTCGACCTCGGCGACATACACGGCTCCGGCCTCCGCCGATAGCCACTGACCAAAGTCCTCGGTGCGGCAGCTCGCCAGGCGTAGCACGCGCCGGCCACCGGCGACTTCGCTCAGGCGCACCGTGCGTCCCTCCCACGCCTCCGTCTGCCCCGTCCAGCGCGCGCCGATCGTCGTCCACTGGCTTACGTTCGAGGCCTCGACCGGCAAAATGACGACGTCACGCCAACCGGGATCCGTCAGCGCTTCCGTGCCAGGTGAATGGAGACGATCCAGATCCCCCGGCTCCACGCCGACGTACCGCCGCAGGAGATCGGACTCCGCGGCCAGCGCGGCCCGCCCCGCGGGCGTGGCATGCAAGGCGAGCGCGAGCCGGCTGTCGGGTTCGTTGCGCAGATAGGCGGTCAGGTCCTGATCCGCGACCGCCAGCGGGTGCCTTTTTCTCACGTCGGCCAGCGTGTTCACCAGCCGCTCCCGCTCCGCGCGGTACCGCTTCCACGCCGCGAGCAGCGCCGCCGGCTCCGCGCCCGGTTGCGCCAGCCGCGAGGCCGCGGCGCGGGCCGCCGCGAACCTCCAGTAGGCTTCCGTCACCGAAAAACCCGCCGCGGTGAACGCGACGCGCGCGCGGGTGATCTCCTCCGTGGCCGCCCGGCCGGCCGCGGCAAGCGCCGCGCGCAACTCGGCGCGCCGCGCCTCGGGATAAATCCAATCCTGGTCCTCGTCCTTGAAGAATCGCAGCCATAGCGGCGGGCCGGGCTGCTCGAGCCAGGTCCGTTCCGCCGCGGCGAAATACGCCCGCATCGGCGCCTCGGCCTCGCGCCAGAACTCGCGGTAATAACGGTCCAGCAGCGCCGCGGGGGCGTGGCCCGGATCCCAGAGCAGCTGCGCGGCGAGCCACGCCTTGGGCCCGTCGAGCGCCCAGTTGGAGGACGTCTCGGCGTAGAAGGCGCGGACCCCCGCCCGGTGCTGGAACGGGATCGATTCCGCCACGGCGTAGAGCGTGGGCCGCGGGGCGAGGTGCGGCGCGCCGTAGAAATAATCGTAGACGCCGACGATCTCCGCGCCGGAGCGGCACCAGCGCTCGATCAGCGCCCGGTCCTCGTCGCGAAACGCCGGATACGACCATTGGCTGCGGTCCGCCGTGAGGAACGGCACGACGTTGCGCTCGATGGGGAAACCCGGGGTGTTCTCGCACCAGTAATACGCGTAGGCGGGCAGCCAACGGTCGGGATGCTTCGCGGCGACCTCGCGCGCGACCGCGTTCACAAAGCCGAAGACGAGCGGCGAGTAATCCGGGCGGTGGCGGAAGAAGCGCGCGGGCGCCACCGCCGCGAGCGTCGCCGGCGATTCGTCGTAGAGGTCGGTGTCGTTGATGCTGAGCGAGAACGAGAGCCGCCGCGGATCGCGGTCGAAAGCGCGGTGGGCCGCCGCGACCGCCAGCCGCACCGCGGCCGGGTTCAGGAAGTTCGGCTGCCAATTGCCCGACCAGGCCGGCGGGATGAAGGGCTTGCCATTGCGCAGCGGCGCGAGCCCGGGCTCGCGCTCGAAATCCTCCGGACGATAAATGGACGCGAGGTTGTGCCCGTGCTCGAAGCGCGCCTCGAGGCGGTTGCGTCCGTACCAGTCGCGGTTCCCCGGGGTGCCATCGAGACCGAGATCGCGGTGCACGAAGGCAGGGCGCGCCTCCCGCCGGCCGGCCGGCAAAGAAAATTCCGCGCGGCGCGGCACCTCCTCGCCGAGCGGGCCCGGGATGTACCAGCGCGCACCCAAGGTTTCCTCCAGAAACCAGCCCGCGGCCGCCTCGATCAGCTCCCGCCGCTCGGCGACCACCTGCAACGCGCCGTTTGCCACGCGGAACGCGACAGCGTTGTCGTGCGGCGCCTTGTTTCCGGAGGGACGAGCCGCCGCGCCGGCACGCGTGGCTCCGATGGCCACCGCACGGCGCGGCGCCAGCCACCCTTCGGCAAACAACGGGAAATGCCGTGGCGTCAGCCCGGACGAACGCGCGAAGGTCGCCTGTACCGTCCTCGCCGCGCGCACCTCGGCCGCGGTCGCGTCACGCGGCACCACTATCGCCACACCCGCCCGCGCCGAGCTCCAACCGGTGAAACCATCTCCGGGGTGAACCTCCGGCCGCACGAACGCGGCCGCGATGACGGCCACCGCCAGCCAGACCATGATCCGGAAACCAAGGTTGGTCGTTCTCTCGCCGTTAACTTTCGGGTGTTCCGCCACGGAGGCCGACGACGGCGCGCGACGTGGGCACCTTCAAGACGAAAGCAGGGGTGACCCCGCGGAACGAAGGGACGTCTCACTCCGTCCGGAACGCGACGTCGTTGGAGGCGAGGCGCAACGACGCCGGCGGGCGCGCGGAGTTGAGCTGGAGCACCAGCGTGTTGAGTCCCGGCCGAGCGTTGGCGGTGAACGTCGCGCCGGGACGCACGAGCTCCCCGTTGAGCCAGGCGCCAGTCGCCTCACCTGCCAGCGTGAAGGTGACGGCGCCGCCGCGGGCCGACTCGAATTGCGTGGCCGCGAAGAGACCGCGGCTGTTGCCGCGCTGGCCGAAGGACTGCTCGACCTCGGTGCCGGGCAGCGCGCCGCTCGTGAGTGAAAGCGCGGTCGCCCAGCCCGGCAGCGCGAAGTCGCCGGCGACGACACGCTCCGAGCCGAGGTGCTGGTTGCCGCTCGTGATGAGGTAGAGTTTCCACAGACGCGCCACGCCGCCGCGCGCGGCGTCGAACTCTCCCGGCTTGCCGAGCTGCGCGAGGAAGCGGAACAGGTCGAGGCGCTCCTCGGGCAGGAGCGAGTCGAGCAGGCCCGCCGGCATGAGCGAACCCACGCTGGTGCGGCGCGCGACGGATTTGGCGGGAACGGACACCACCTGGTTGGCGGCGTCGCGGAGCAGGATCTCGGTCTCGGTCTCGCGCGTGATCATGCCGCTGAACTCGCGGCCGTCGGTCGTGGAGAGCAGCACGGAGTGGTAGCCTTCCTTGATCTTGGCGTTGGGGTAGAGCAGCGACTCGACGAGGTAGTCCGCCGGCGCCGATGCGCCGATGCTGGTGAGATCGGGCCCGAGTTTGCCGCCCGCGCCGCCGATGGCGTGGCACGACACGCAGGCCAGCTCCGCCCGACGGTAAAGCGCCTCGCCGCGCGCCGGATCGCCCTTTGTGAGCGCCTCCCGCGCCAACACGCGCATTTCGTCGGCCGAGAGTTGCGCGCCGGCGACCGTCAGTCCCGCGGCCTTGAGCAGCACCGGCACGAGCGCCTGATGCTGCGTACCCTCGCGCGCAGGACGCAGACCGGCCCGGGCGGCCACCGCGGGCAGTTCGACCTTCGGCAACTCGGCGGCGAGTTTTGCGCTGAAACCACGAATGCCCAGCAGCGCGCGCCAAAGCGCCTGCGCCTCGGCCTCACCGGTGGTCGCGCGCAAGGTGGCGATGACCGCCGGCAGGGCGGCGTTGGCGTTGAGCGCGGCGAGCACGACCACCGCCTCGCGGCGCACCTCGGGCGTGGCCGGCGAATCGGCTGCGACCAGTTTGGTGAGCGCGGCGACGACGGTGTTGCCGCCGATGTCACGCAACGCCGCGAAAACCACGGCTCGGTCCTCGCCCACGGCTAGCGTGGTGAGACGGGGAACCAACGCGGCCGCCTTCCACGCGCCGGCGAGCTGCACCGCGGCGCGGCGGATCGTGGCGTCGGAAGAATCAAAGAGCGCACCCAGCGTCGCCGGCTCCACCGGCGGCTTCGCGTCGCGCAACCGCGCGGCTTCCGTCAACGCCGACAGCGCGCGAACGGCGGCCGCGCCTTTCAGGGTTCCACCGGTGACGAGATCGACGAGACGGCGGAGTTCCGCGGAGCCACCCGCGGACCCGATGAGCTCGATCCAAGGACCGGAGCCGTCGGCCGGGATGCCCTGACGCGCAATCAACTGCGCGACGGCGCCGGCGGCGAGCGCGGGCTCGACGGCCTTGAGGCCGAACTCGAGCTGCTTCTCGCGTCCGGCGATGCGCCACCCGCCCGACTTCACCGCGTCGAGCCACGGACCCGCGAGTTCGTTGACGGTGAGCCACAGCGCGTAGTCGAGATACGGATCCATCGGGTGATCGAGCGCGGACAGGGCAAGCTCGGCGGCGCGCGCCGAACCCTGGCGACCCAGGTCCCGGACGGCCTCGAGGCGCACGCGCGGGTGCGGATCGGCGACGAGTTTCTCCAGCCGCGGCAAAGCGCCCTCGACGGGAAGCGCGCGGACCGCCGCGGCACGGACCCGAGGATCTTTTGCAGCGAGCAGGCCGGCGGCGTCGGCCGGAGGGGCGTTGAAAGCCTGCCGTAACCACAGGCCCTGTAGCTTCGCGGGTTCGGTGGTCTGGCGGGCGGCCCACGATTCAAGGTCGGGACTCACCGCCGCCGCGCCGCGCTCCACGAGCACGCGGCGGGACTGCTCCTGCTCGTAGCCATTGGGGCCGGCGAGGCGCTCGAGCAGGTCGCGGTTGGCGAGCCGCGTGAGGTCGGTGCGCGGAAGCGGCGCGCGGCCCTTCACGCTGATGCGCCAGATACGGCCGTGGGACTTGTCGCGGCGCGGATCGCGGAAATCGACCTCGCCGTGCTGGATGATCGGGTTGCTCCAGTCGGCGACATAGAGGGCGCCGTCGGGCCCGAGGCGGATGTCGATCGGGCGGAAGGAATCGGCGGTGGTACGGAGCACATCGGGCAGCTCGGAAGTGATGTAACCGGAGCCCTGTTCCGCGGCCTTGAAGCGTACGATGCGGTGGGCGCGGAAATCGGCGGTGATGAAGTCGCCCTGCCAGTCGGCGGGAAAGTGCGCGCTGCGGATGATCTCGAGTCCGCAGAACTTCGGGTAACTGCCGGGGCTGATGCTCTGCAACTCGCGGCGCGCCGGGGCGAGCGTGCGGTAGGTGGCGCCCGGTACCGCCCAGTTGATCCCGGCGCCGCCGGCGCCGTCCGTGGCGAACGACTGGCCGAAGTCGTCGAACTGGTGGCCCCACGAGTTCACCCAGCCGCGGTAAAGCACCTCCATGCGCTGGTCACGCGGGTCGAGGCGGAAGATGCCGCCGGCCATCAGGCGCGTGACGCCGTGCGGCGTCTCGGCGTTGGTGCGGGTGTAGACGGATTGACTTAGAAACAGGCGCCCGTCGGGGCCCCAGCGCAGCGTGTGCAGATTGTGGTGGGTGTCCTCGGTGCCGAAGCCGCTGAGGATCACGCGGCGCTCGTCGGATTTGCCGTCACCATCGTTATCGCGGAAGTGGAGGAGTTCGGTGCTTTGCGCGACATAGACGCCGCCGTGGCCGACCTCGAGGCCGGTCGGGATGAGCAGGCCGTCGGCGAACACGGTGGCCTTGTCGGCTTTGCCGGCGCCGGTGGTGTCCTCGAGCACGATGATCTTGTCGGTCTGCGCCTGGCCCGGCTCGATCTGCGGGTAGAGCTCGGAGCTCGCGACCCAGAGGCGGCCGCGGGCGTCGAAGTTCATCTGGATCGGTTTGTGGAGCAGCGGATTTTCGGCCCAGAGCGAAACCTCGAAACCCTCCGCGACCTCGAAACGCGGATGGGCCTGCGGCGTGAAGACGGCGGCGGCGTTGCCGACGCGGCGCGGGGTCTCCGGCACGTCGACGAGCTGCAGCCCGCGCAGTTTCGCGATGCGCGCCTCCTCGGCGGCGATGAACTCGTCGAACTTCACGACCTCCGCGGCGTTGCGCCCCTGCTCGCGTTTCCGGAATCCGAAGATGTACGCCATGTTGGCCGGCCGGGAGCGGTGGAAGAACCACTCGTTCTTCGTGATGATCGCGCGGCGGAGCGGCTCGCTCTGCGTGCTGGTGCGCCACGGGCCGGGCGCGCCGAACAGGTTCTCCTCGACGCGCTCGGCGAGCCGCCGGTAGCCGGGGCCCGAGGGCTGGATGCCGTTCGTGGTGAGCGGCGCCGCACCGGCGGCCGGCCCCGTCGTGAGCTCGAAGAGCGGAACGTGCCGCGCGCCGCGGGCGGCGGCGATCTCGCCCACCGCGCGGGCGTAGGCGGCGAGCTGCGCGTTGTGCGCCGCGCCGTCGGTCCAAGGCGCGCCGAGGTTCTCGTGCCGGATCGGCGACAGCAGCACGAGGCGGGCGCCGGGCGAGACCCGCGCGATCACGTCGAGCAGCCGGCTGTAATCGGCCTTGAAACGGGCGAGCCCCGACTCGCCGTCGAACGAGCTCGCCATGCCGTAGGCGGCGAGAACGACGGTCGGCTTGGTCTCCTCGATCTGGCGCACGAGCTGGTTCCAGCCCTCGTCGGCCGGCTCGCGTCCCGCCTGCAGGAGACTGAGGCCGAAGCGGGAGTCACCCGCGGGGGTGTCGCCGCTCCAGCCGAGGTTGCGGAAGGTGACGCCGCGGTCCGGGAAGCGCGTCGTGAGCATGAGCTCGATCCAACCGTGGTACTGCTCGCCCTCGGCGATCCCGTCGCCGACTAGGACCACGCGATCGCCGTCGCGCAGCTCAAACGGCGCGGGCTGGGCGGCGAGGATGGGAAAGGCGAACGCGAGGAAGAGGGCGGCGAGACGCGAGTGCATGAAGGGGGCGCGATGGCGGGAGAGGAAGACCGGCGGGACCGTGGAGATTCGTGACGAGGTCGGCAGCCGGGTGGGCGGAAAGGCCCGAGGCGACCGCCTCGGCTTCAGGGAAGGGCCGGCCGACCGGAAGGTTTGCGAAGGAATCGCGGGAACGCCCCGAATCCAATAAGGTGATACCCCGCGCCGCGGGCGTTGTCCGGCGGAACGCCCGCGGCGGGGAGACTCACTTCGTCGCGGCGGCGAGCGCCTGGTCGACGTCCTTCAGGATGTCGTCGATGTGCTCGATGCCGACGCTGAGGCGGATGAGCTCGGGCTTGATGCCGCCCTTGAGCTGCTGCTCCGCGCTGAGCTGCGAGTGGGTCGTGGTGGCCGGATGGATCGCAAGGCTCTTCGCGTCGCCGACGTTGGCGAGGTGCGAGAAGAGCTTCAGCGCGTCGATGAACTTCTTGCCGGCCTCGCGGCCGCCCTTGATGCCGAAGACGACCATCGAGCCGCCCTTGCCGCGCAGGTATTTCCGGTTGGCGGCGTACTGCGGGTCGTCGGGCAGGCCCGGGAAACGCACCCAGTCGACCGCGCGGTGCGACTTGAGGTGCTGCGCGACGGCAAGCGAGTTGGCGCAATGCCGCTCCATGCGCAGCGCGAGCGTCTCGATGCCCTGCAGGAACATCCAGGAGTTGTCGGGCGCGATGCAGGCGCCGAGGTTGCGCAGCGGGACGGTGCGCATGCGCAGGATGAACGCGAGCGGCAGCAACGGCGCCGGCAGGTCCACGCCCCAGCGCAGCCCATGGTAGCTGTTGTCGGGGTTGGTGTAGAGCGGGTGCTTGCCGGCGGCCCACTGGAAGCGGCCGCTGTCGACGACGACGCCCCCGATCCCGTTGCCGTGGCCGCCGAACCACTTCGTGAGCGAGTGGACGACGATGTCGGCGCCGTGGTCGAGCGGGCGCGTGAGGTACGGCGTGGAGAACGTGGAGTCGACGATCAGCGGGATGCCGGCGCCGCGCGCGATGGCGGAGACGGCGTCGAGATCGGTGACCTCCAGCGCGGGGTTGGAGACGGTCTCGCAGAACAAGGCGCGGGTGCGGCCGTCGATCGCGCGGGCGAAGTTCTGCGGGTCGTTCGAGTCGACGAACTTCACCGTGATGCCGAGCGCGGGGAGGATGTCGTTGAACTGCGTGTAAGTGCCGCCGTACAGGTTGCGCGCCGACACGATGTTGTCGCCGGCCGAGGCGAGATTGATGATCGAGTAGAAGATCGCGCTCGTGCCGGAGGCGAGGCCGAGGCCGCCGAGCTCATGCGCGCCCTCGAGCAGCGCGACGCGCTTCTCCAGCGCGTCGGTCGTCGGGTTCATCAGGCGCGTGTAGATGTTCCCGAGCTCCTTCAGCGCGAAAAGGTTCGCCGCGTGCTCGGCGCTCTTGAAGACGAACGAGCTCGTCCGGTAGAGCGGGACCGCGCGGGCGAGCGTGGTGGGATCGGGTTGCGTGCCGCCGTGGAGGCAGAGGGTTTCGAGGTTCATGGTGGTAAAAATCGCGGGTCTGCGTTTACGCCGCGGATGGGACCGCGGGTCAATTCCCCAGCGCGGCTACGCTGCGCCGGGAGGGATCAGGGAAAGGGAACGAGGGAGAAAGTGGCGAGAGCGAGGGAGGGTCTCCGCCACGCGATCAGCGGCCGGCGTTCCAGAGGATGTGGGTGCCGCTCTTGCCGGCGCAGACGATGTCCTTCCAGCCGTTGCCATCGAGGTCGGCCACGCGGATCTGCAGGCCGGTGCCGGGGCCGCCGTCGGCGAGCATGTGCTTGGTGAAGCGTTTCTCGGCGGCGTTCCACTTGTACATCGCGACGCAGCCGGGCTCGTTGTCCCCGGGATCGCCGCCGCTGTGGGCGCGCACGCGGCGGCCGGTGATCAGCTCGGGTTTGCCGTCGTTGTCGATGTCCTCCCACACGAGGCAGTGGTTCTGGGAGATCTTGTCGTCGATCACGTGGTGCCGCCAATTGGTGCTGCCGTCGCGGTTGGGATCACGCTGCTCCTCCCAATACAGGCCGTAGTTGTGGCCGTGGCCCCAGATGATGTCGTTGCGGCCATCGCCGGTGAGATCGACCACGATCATGGGTGTGCTCGCGTGCGGCCAGGTCCAGTCGGCGTGCCGGCGCCAGGGCTGCGCGGACGCGCCGGAAGCCGGACGCTCGTACCAGCCGTTGCCGTAGATGAGGTCCTCGCGACCGTCACCGTTGATGTCGCCGAAACCGATGCCGTGGCCGTTCACGAACGGCGCGCCGGGCTGGATCATCCAGGGCGTGAGGACCGGCCCGCCGCCCGGGCCCTTCGCGAAGCGGTACGCCATCATGGCGTTGGCGGGTCCGTAGGAATTGACCACGTACTCGGGCACGCCGTCGCCATCCATGTCGCGCAAAGCCGTCCACTCGTTCTGGGTGAGCTGGGTCTCGACGAGCACGTGCTGCTTCCAGAGCGCGCCCGACTGCAGGCCGGCGGCGCCGGGGTTCTCGTACCAGTAGACCTTCGAGTCCATGAACGCGCCCGTGACGATGTCGGGGAA
Source organism: Opitutaceae bacterium (assembly GCA_046091745.1). Lineage (GTDB taxonomy): Bacteria > Verrucomicrobiota > Verrucomicrobiia > Opitutales > Opitutaceae > ER46. The sequence continues at coordinate 31,746 of JBJTCH010000383.1, read as the reverse complement.
ACCGTCCCCGTTCACATCATACGCGTGCTCGCCGCAATTGGTCATGTAGTCCTTGCCGAACGGCTCGAGCTTCCGCAGCTGCCGCTTCACCTTGAATTCCGGCCCCTCGTACCAGAACTCGCCGGCGCTGATGTCGGGCTTCCCGTCGCGGTTGAAGTCGGCGACGGCGCACCCCTCGTTGTTGTCGACGTGGAGCTGCTGGACGCGGATGCGGAGCGCGGGGGCGGCGGGACCGGCCTTCTTGCCAGCGCCCTTGGGGGCCTTGGCGGCGTCGGCCGCGGGCAGGGCGGCCGGGATGAGGAGCAACGCGAGCGCGAGGACGCGCGGGGAAACGGAGCGGGGGATCATGGGCAACAGGACGCAAATTCATCGGGCCCGCGGCGCCGTTGGCGATGGAATTTTCGCCGGCCGGCGCGGGCCGCGTCACCCGGCGCGGCCCGGGGGCGGCGGCTGACGGCGGAAGTCGGGCGTGGTCGCGAACTCGCGCATCGGCGTGTGGAACACGCGCGTCGCCGCGGCGGAGATCGGCGGCACGATCCAGTCCCAGCGCGCCGAGACCTCGCGGCCGGCGTCGCGCTCCCGCCCGAGGAAGCGCATGAACTCCTCGGAGGCGGTGTGGTGGTCGGTGAGCTTCACGCCGTCGGCCTCGTAGGAGTGCAGCACGGCGGCGTTGAGCTCGACCAGCGCGCGGTCGAGCCAGAGATCGCGGGGGCGCCGGCGGTCGAGTCCCATCCGTTCGGCGATGAGCGGAAGCAAATTGTAGCGGTGCGGATCGGCCAGGTTGCGCGCGCCGATCTCGGTGCCCAGGTACCAGCCGTTGAACGGCGCGGCGGGGAACCGCGTGCCGGCCGCGTGCAGCAGCATGTCGCTCACGACCGGGACCGCGTACCAGCGCAGGCCGAGCTCCTCGAACCAGGGAAGTTGCGGGTGGCGCAACCGCACCTCGCGCACGAGCCCGGCGGGCAACGGGAACAACCCGGGCTTCCCGTCACGGCCCGAGATCACCCACGGCAGCAGGTCGAAGGCGGAGGGCTCGGCCGGCGGGCACCAGCCGAGGTTAAGCGCAAGCCGCGTGAACGCCTCGTTCGCCGGATCGCCGAGGAGGGAGCCATCGGCCCGGCGATAACCGGCGTAGCCGCAAAGCTGGGCGTTCCAGATGCGGGGAGCGGCCCCCGCGGCGGGATCCTCCGGCGCGAAAACCGTGAGATAGGAACGCACCGTGCCGTCGCCTTGCGCGAGTGAAAGATGCTCGCGGAGGCTCGCGGCGAGATCGGCGGGCGCGGTGAGTTCGCGATGGTCCCGCACCTGCAGGCTGCGCCAATGGAGGCGGCCGATGCAGCGGGCATGGTTGCGCCACGCGATCCGGCCCGCCCAGGTGAGTTCCGCCGGAGTCAGCGGCGCCGGGTGGCCCGCCGCCAGCGACCGACCGATCTCCTCCCGGCGCGTCGCGGCCTGCGACGCGTGATGCGCCTCGTCGAGGAAGGCCAGCTCGTCGGGCGCCGGCTCCACGGCGGGCGGTGCCTCACGGGAGCCCGCGAAGGCATCGGTCAGGACATGGAAAGGGCACGGCGGCATGGGCGGCGCACGCAACGCCGTTTCCCGGCGGCCGCAAGGCGCCGCGGGAGTTCAGCGCGCGGTCTTCACCGGCAGGCCGGGGATGAACAAGTCCGCGTGGCCGGGGAGCGTGGGGATGCGGCGGTCGCACGCGATCGCCCACATGTCCCAGGCGCCGTCGATGTAGTTGCGGTTCGCCGGCAACGGGCAGGCCTGCACGTACAGGTACCAGCGGCCGTCGATCTCGTAGAAGGCGGGCGTCGCGACGTGGAACATCGTGTCGTCGCGGTACAATCCCGTCCAACCCGTCTGCAGCGCCGTGTCGACGTCGAGCTGGCGCCAGCCGGTGTCGGGCCGCCGGCTCACCGCGAGCACCGGCCGCCAGCGCTTGCCCTTCTCGGTGCCGACCTCGATCGAGAGGACGTAGGTGCCGTCCACCTTGAACACCTGGTGCCACTCGTAATACGCGCCGGGCACGGACTCGAAGATCTGCCCCATGCCGCGCGGGTCGGCGGCGTTGAAGCGCCGCGTCCACGTCTTGCCGTCGCGCGAGGTCGCGAGGCGGAGGCCGGGCAGCACGCCGTCCTTCCCGCGGTAGGAATAATACATGTACCAGTCCCAGCCACCGTCGGCGGGGTTGCGCTCGCGCCACACCGCGGCCTGCGAGGCCATCTCCTCGTGGAACGGCGCGGCGGGATCCGGCGCCAGCACCGGCCGGTCGCCGACGCGACGGATCGCCTCCGGCGTGAGAGCGGAATAGCCGTCCGCGCCCACCGGACAGATCGCGAGGCCGATCTGGTCCTGCACCGTGCGCCGCGTGCCGGAGTAGTAGATATAGTACGCGTCCTCCTCCGGCACGTGCACGAAGGCGTCGAGCCGGATGCTGCCCGAGTCCCACCCGTCGCGCGAGGGGCTGAAGACGGGGTTGGCCTTGTCCTCGTGCCATTTGAACGGATCCGAACGGAGCGCCCACGCCTTGCCGATGTCGCACCGTTTCCGGTCGGCGGCGGGCACGCCGGAATAGAGCATCACGAGTCGCGTGGGATCGCGGGGATTGGGCACGATGCACGGCTCCTGCACCTGCTGCGACTGCCAGGCGGCCGACGTGCGGTCGACGAAGCGGACGCCGCGCACGGCCTGGATGGATTCGGCGGCGGCGCAGAACGAGCTCACGGCGGCGAGGCCGGCGCAAAACAGCAAAGGACGAGCGAGGGGCATGGGGCGTGGGGTTTCGCGCAGCAAACGCGCCGCCGGTCCCGCGTGGCAAACCCAACCTGCCGCCACACCGCGCCCTTGCCGCTGCCGCGAAACCCCGCTCGGCTCGCGCCGTCGACCCCATGGACGCCGCCCCACCCCGCCGACCGCTCTGGCTGCGCCTGCTCCGCGCGACCGGAATTTTTCTCGCGATCCTCCTCGCCGCGCTCGCCCTGCGGATCGTTTACACGTTCCGCGACCGCAGCCCGGGCTACACGGTGCGCGTCTCGGTCTCGTCCGGGAAATCCCAAGCCGAGCCGCGGCCGCTGCGCGCCGGCTTCGCCCGCGAACGCATCAACCCCAAGCTCGGCGACCCCGCGCGGCCGGTGTACCTCGCCGGATTTTCCCAGAACCGCACCGCCACCGCGATCCATGACGACCTCTGGTCCGTCGCGTGTGTCATCGACGACGGCCACACGCGCGTCGGTTTCGTGGCCCTCGATTCCATCGGTCTGTTCCATGACGACGTCGTCGAGATCCGGCGGCGGCTCGGACCGGAACTCGGGCTCGCGTACACGATCGTCGCGACGACGCACAACCACTCGACCCCCGACCTGATGGGCCTCTGGGGCCCGCATCCGTTGCGGAGCGGCGTCGATCCGGCCTACCGCGAGCAGGTGATCGCCACCGCGGCGCGCACCGTGGCCGCGGCGGTGGCGGGCCTCGCGCCGGCGCGGGTCGCGTTCCACGAGATTTCCGTGCCGCCCGAGGGCCTGGTCGCCGACACCCGCCGGCCGCACGTGTTCGACGCCGACGTGCGCGTGATGCACTTCACCGCGCCCGCCGGAGGCGCGACGCTCGGCACGCTCGTGACCTGGGGCAACCACCCCGAGACCCCGTGGTCGCGCAACACCGAGATCACCGCTGATTTCTGCGGCGCGCTGCGCGACACGCTGGAGCGCGGCGCGAGCGGCCCGGCCGGCACCCTCACCGGCCTGGGCGGCGTGCACTGCTTCATCAACGGCGCGGTCGGCGGCCTCATGACGACGCACCCGAGCACGACCGTGCGGGATCCGCTGCTGGGTGAGGATCTCAAGGAGCCCTCGCACGCGAAGAGCGTCGCCGTCGGCCGGCAGCTGGCCGCGCGCGTTCTCCCGCGTCTCCGCGCGGCCGCGCCGGCGACCGATCACGCGCCGATCGGGATCGAGGCGCGCACGCTGGAGCTGCCGGTCGACAACGTGAACTTCCTCATCGCGCCCGTGCTCGGCCTCATGGATCGCGGCCACTCGCGCTGGCGCCACGTCCGCTCCGAGGCGGCGGTGCTGCGCTTCGGCGACGCGACGATCGCCTGCGTGCCCGGCGAGATCTACCCCGAGATCGTCAACGGCGGCGTCGAGCGCGCCCCGGGCGGTGATTTCGATGTCGAGCCCGTCGAGGTTCCGCCGGTGCGCGCGTTCCTGCCGGGCCGGGTGAAGTTCGTGCTCGGCCTCGCGAACGACGAGGTCGGCTACATCATCCCCCGCAGCGAATGGGACCGGATGCCGCCTTACCTGTACGATTCCGCCAAATCCGTCTACGGCGAGGTGAACTCACTCGGGCCCGACACCGCGCCGCGACTGCATGCGGCGTTGCGGGAACTGAGCGACGCCCTCCGCTGACGCCCCGCGCGGAGGCAGGAGGACGGTCACATTCCCGTTGACCGCCCCTCCGTCGCGCGGTGCCCTTTGCGCTCGGTAAACCCCACCCACCCCGCCGCCGATGTTCCGCGTTTCCGGATCCCTTTTAGCGTCCGCGCTCCTCCTCGCGTTCACCGTCGTTCCGCTGCGCGCCGCCGCGCCGCCGGCTAAGGCCGAGGACGACTCAGGCCAACCGGTCAGCTACTGGAAACACGTGCGCCCGGTTTTCCAGGCGCATTGCCAGGGCTGCCACCAGCCGGCCAAGGCGAAGGGCGGCTACGTGATGACGGATTTCGCCAAGCTTCTCGCCGGCGGCGAGAGCGGGCACGCGGCGGTCGTCGCCGGCAAGCCCGACGCCAGCGCGCTCCTCGCCTCGATCACGCCGAAGGATGGCGAGGCCGAGATGCCCAAGGACAAGGCGCCGTTGAAGCCGGAGCACATCGCGCTCGTGCGCCGCTGGATCGCCGAGGGCGCGGCGGACGACACGCCCCGCAACGCGGTGCAACGGATCGACGCCGATCACCCGCCGGTCTACCTGCGGCCGCCGGTCGTCACCTCCCTGTCGTTCTCCCCCGACGGCACGCTGATCGCCGTCGCCGGCTTCCATGAGGTCCTGCTGCACCGCGCCGATGGCGGCGGGCTCGTCGCGCGCCTCGTCGGCATCTCGGAGCGCATCGAGTCGGTGAAATTCTCCCCCGACGGCGCGCGCCTCGCGGTCGCCGGCGGCCTGCCCGCGCGCATGGGCGAGGTGCAGGTGTGGGACGTGGCGCAGCGCAAGCTCACGCTGTCGGTGCCGATGGGATACGACACCGTCTACGGCGTGAGCTGGTCGCCGGACGGGCGGCTGGTGGCGTTCGGCTGCCCCGACAACACCCTGCGCGCGATCGATTCCCGCACCGGTGAGCAGGTGCTTTTCCAAGGCTCCCACAACGACTGGGTGCTGGGCACGGTGTTCAGCCAGGACGGGTCGCACGTCATGTCGGTCGGACGCGACATGAGCACCAAGCTCACCGAGGTGGAGACGCAGCGCTTCGTCGACAACGTCACCTCGATCACGCCCGGCGCGCTGCGTGGCGGATTGCACGCCATCGCGCGCCGGCCGGGGCGCGATGAGGTGGTGATCGGCGGGGCCGACGGCGTGCCGCAGCTCTACCTCGTCTTCCGCCGGGCCGCGCGGAAGATCGGCGACAACGCCAACCTCCTTCGCCGCTTCCCCGCGATGGAGGGCCGCGTGTTCGCGGTCGACTACTCGCCCGACGGTCGCCTCATCGCCGCCGCCAGCAGCCTCAACGGCCGCGGCGCGGTGCATTTCTTCGCCGGCGAGCACGACACGGAGATTTCCGAGATGATCCTCAAGGCCTACACGAAGGTCGCGACGACCTACTCGGCCGAGGAGAAGAAGGCCATCGAGGAGTTCACCACCCGCGGCACCGCGCGCACCGCCGCCGCCGAGTTCCCCACGGCGATGTACGCGCTGGCCTTCAGCCCCGACGGGGCCCGCGTGGCGGCCGCCGGCGAGGACGGCCGCGTGCGTTTCATCCGCGCGACCGACGGCGCGGTGACCGGTGAATTCGTCCCTGTGCCACTCGCCGGCGCCGCCGTCTCCCTGGGTCGATGAATCGTTTTTCCGTCCGCATGAAGCCCCTTCCGCCCCTGCCCCTGCTGCTCGCCGCCGCGCTGCTGGTCGCCGGCCCGGCCGCGGCCGCGCCCGCCGCCCTCAACCCGTCCGAGCCGGAGGCGCTTCCCGCCGGCGCGGTGGTGCGCGCGCTCGAGATCACGCCCGCCGCGGTGCGGCTTGACGGCGCGTTCGACGCCGCGCAGATGCTCGTCACCGCCGAGCTGGCCGACGGCACCCGCGTCGACGCGACGCGTCTCGCCCGTCTCACGGTTGATGCCAAGGTGGCGGCCGTTTCCGCGGCCGGCCTGGTCAACGCCGCCGGCAACGGCCGCGCGGAGCTCGCGGCCAGCCTCGGCGGCCGCACCGCGCGCGCTTCGCTCGAGGTCGTGAACCACGACCCGGCCGCGAAGGTGGATTTTCTCCGAGACGTGAACCCGGTGATCAACCAGCTCGGCTGCAGCTCGGGCCCGTGCCACGGCGCCAAGGACGGCAAGGCTGGCTTCAAGCTCTCGCTCCGCGGCTACGATCCCGAGTTCGACGTGCGCTCGCTCGTCGACGACCACGCCGGCCGGCGCGTGAACCTCGCCTCGCCCGACGACTCGCTGATGCTGCTCAAGGCCACCGGCGCGGTACCGCACGAGGGTGGGCAGCGCACCGCCTACGACGACAAATACTACCGCATCCTCCGCGCGTGGATCGCGGGCGGCGCGAAGCTCGACCCCGCCGCGACGCGTGTGACCTCGATCGAGGTCACGCCGCGCGATCCCGTGCTGCAGCGCGTCGGCTCCCGCCAGCAGATGCGGATCATCGCGACGTACGCCGACGGCCGCCGACGCGACGTCACCGCCGAGGGTTTCATCGAGTCGGGGAACCAGGACGTCGCGGTGACGGAGCGCGGCGGGCTCGTGCGCACGCTCCGCCGCGGCGAGGCCCCGCTGCTCGCGCGGTTCGAGGGCGCGTACGCGGCGACGACGGTCACGGTCATGGGCGACCGCGCCGGTTTCGAGTGGCGCGAGCCCGAGAAGTGGAACCGCATCGACGAGTTCACCGCGGCGAAATGGCGGCGCATGAAGATCCTGCCCTCGGAGCTGAGCGCCGACGCCGATTTCCTGCGCCGCGTGCACCTCGACCTCACCGGTCTGCCGCCCTCCGCGGAGGAGGTGCGCGCGTTCCTCGCCGACCAACGGCCGGTCCGCGAGAAACGCGACGCGGTGATCGACCGCCTCATCGGGTCCCCCGACTACGTCGACCACTGGGCCAACAAGTGGGCCGACCTGCTGCAGGTGAACCGGAAGTTTCTGGGCGAGGACGGCGCGCGCCAGTTCCGCGAGTGGATCCGCGGCGAGATCGCTGCCAACACGCCCTACGATGTTTTCGCGCGGAAGATCCTCACCGCGTCCGGTTCCAACCGCGAGAACCCCGCGGCGAGCTACTACAAGATTCTCCGCACCCCGACGGAGACCATGGAGAACACCACGCACCTGTTCCTCGCCACCCGCTTCAACTGCAACAAGTGCCACGATCATCCGTTCGAGCGCTGGACGCAGGACCAGTACTACGACCTTTCGGCGTACTTCGCGCGCGTCGACCTCAAGCGCGACCCGCAATCCGGCGCACGCACGATCGCCGGCACCGCGGTCGAGGGCGCGAAGCCGCTCTACGAGGTGGTGTCCGAGAAGGCGGAGGGCGAGATCCGCCACGACCGCACGGGCAAGGAGACGCCGCCGGCGTTCCCCTACCCCGCCAAATTCACGCCGCCCGCCGGCGACAAGCCGGGACGCCGCGACCAGCTGGCCGCGTGGATGACATCCCCCGACAACCGCTATTTCGCGCTCAGCTACGTCAACCGCATGTGGGGTTACCTCACCGGCGTGGGCCTCATCGAACCGATCGACGACATCCGCGCGGGCAACCCGCCCTCGAATCCCGAGCTGCTCGCTTGGCTCACGGAGGAGTTCATCCGCGGCGGCTTCGACGTCCGGAAACTGCAGGCGCTGATCTGCAAGTCGCGCACCTACCAGCTCTCGCTCGCGACGCATCGCTGGAACTCCGACGACAACGTCAACTACTCGCACGCCCTCGCCCGCCGCCTGCCCGCCGAGGTGCTCCTCGATTCGGTGTTCAAGGCCACCGGTTCCGCGCCGGAGTTCCCCGGCGTCAAACCCGGCACGCGCGCCGCGCAGTTGCCCGATTCCGCCATCGACGTGCAGAGCGGGTTCCTCGCCAGTCTGGGCCGACCCGCGCGCGAGTCGGCCTGCGAGTGCGAGCGCACGAGCGACCTCGGACTCGGTTCCGTGATGGCGCTGCTCAGCGGGCCCACCGTCTCCGGTGCGATCAACGATCGGAAGAACGACCTCGCGGCGCTGGTCTCGAAAGTCGCCGACGACCGCCGGCTGATCGACGAGGTGTTCCTGCGCACGCTCGGTCGCCACGCCACCGACAAGGAGGCCGCGACCGCGCTCGAGTCGTGGCAGGCCATCGATTCCGAACACCGCGGGCTGAGCCAAAAGCTGGCCGAACGCGAAAAGTGGTGGGCGCCGATCAGCACCGAGAAGGAACGGCTCCGCACCGAGGCCGTCGCCGCCGCGCGCGCGAAGATCGACGCCCGCCTGATCGCGGTCGCTCCGCAGGCCGCCGAGGCGGAACGCAAGCGGGAGGAGCGTATCGCCGCCGCCGAGAAAGCCCTCGCCGAACATGAGGCCCTGATCCCGGGACGGCGCGCCGCCTTCGAGGAGTCGCTCGCGGAGTGCCGCACCGGCACCGTGTGGCACCCGCTCGTCATCAACACCGTCAACGTCACCAACGGCGGCCGCCTCGAGCTGCTGCCGGATAACTCCTACCTCGCCGTCGGCCCCGTCAACGGTCTGCAGGACTACACCTTCAACGCGGAGTCCCTCCACGGGAAGGTCACGGCGCTCATCCTCGAGGTTCTGCCGCACGAGAGGCTGCCGCGCTTCGGTCCGGGCCTCGCGCGCGACGGCAACTTCGTCCTCAGCGAGTTCTTCACCAAGTGGACCGACAAGGGGAGCGACCGCGAGTTCAAGGACGCCGAGTTCCGCGCGGCACGCGCCGACTTCACGCAGGCCAACTACGACGTCTTCAACGCCATCAACCTCAAGGCCGACGCCGGCCGCGACGGCTGGGCGGTGGGCGGCCGGCCCGGCGAGCCCCATTGGGCCCGCTTCGCGTTCCCCGCCCCGGTGGGCGACGAGAAGGGCGCGCGTTTCCAGATCTTCCTCCAGCAGCGCTTCCGCGACACCTACATGATCGGACGCTTCCGCCTCTGGTACACGACGTCCGAGGAGGCGCTCGAGCACGGCGTGCCGGCCGACGTCGCCGAGGCGCTCGCGGTACCCGCCGCGGAGCGGACCACCGTGCAGGTGACCGCCATCGCCGCCTTCCAGCGCGAGAATGACGCCACGCTCCGCAAGCTCGGCCAGGCGCTTTTCACCGCCCGCCAACCCGTCGCCGAGGATCCGGAACTCGTCCGCCTCAAGGCCGAGCTCGCCGCCGCCGAGAAGCCCGTGGCCGTCGATCCCGTCCTCGCCCAACTCCGCGCCGACGCCGAACTCAGCACCCGCCAGTCCGCCGACCGCCGGCTCACCGGCGTGCAGGATCTCGCGTGGGCGCTGGTGAACACGCCCGCTTTCCTCTTCAACCGCTAGCACCCCTCCCCACGAGAAAGGCCCCGCCATGATCCGTCTCCCCGGTGGACTGAACACCGACCTCTGCGACACCCACGCGAAGATGACCCGCCGCGACCTCCTGCGCGTCGGCGGCTCCAGCATCCTCGGGCTTTCGCTCGGCCAGATGCTCCGCCTCAACGCGCAGACTCCCGCCGCACCCGCGCGCCACGGCGGCCCGGGCTGGGGCAAGGCCAAGAGCGTCATCATGGTCTACCTGCAAGGCGGCCCCTCGCATATCGACCTGTGGGATCCGAAGGAGAACGTGCCCGAAAAGATCCGCAGCGCGTTCAAGCCCATCCCGACGCGCATCCCGGGCGTGAACTTCACCGAGATCATCCCGCAACTCGCGAAGGTGAACGACAAGTTCACCATGATCCGCTCGATGAGCTATACGCCGAACGGGCTCTTCAACCACACGGCGGCGATCTACCAGATCATGACGGGCTACACGACCGACAAGGTCAGCCCCTCCGGCCAGCTCGAGCCACCCAACGCGAAGGACTTCCCCAACTTCGGCTCCAACATCGTCCGCCTGAAGCCGGTCGATCAGCCGATGCTGCCGTTCGTCATGCTCCCGCGCCCGCTGCAGGAGTCCAATGTCGTCGGCAAGGGCGGCACCGCCGGTTTCCTCGGCAAGGCCTTCGACCCGTACACGCTCTACCCGGACGGGGACGACCTCGACATGGCCAAGCTCGAGCGCATCCGCACCGACGACCTCAAGCTCCCGCAGGAAGTCTTCGCCCAGCGCCTCGAGCGTCGCGCGCGCCTGCGCGAGTCGATCGACGCCGCGATGCCCGACATCGAGAAAGCCACCGCGTCGTACAATCTCGACGAGTACTACCAGCGCGCCCTCAACCTCATCGTGTCGGGCCGCGCCCGCGAGGCTTTCGCCCTCGCCTCGGAGGGCGAGAAGCTCCGCGACCGCTACGGCCGCAACACCTTCGGCCAGAGCCTGCTCCTCGCGCGCCGCCTCGTCGAGGCCGGCACCCGCGTCGTCGAGGTCATCTGGCCCAAGGTCGCCAATTCCGACAACCACTCGTGGGACCACCACCAGGGCCTGACCGAGCGCATGAAGGACAAGTCCGGCCCGATGCTCGACCAGGGCCTGAGCGCGCTCTTCGAGGACCTCGACCAGCGCGGACTCCTCAGCGACACGCTGGTCGTCGCCCTGGGGGAATTCGGCCGCAGCCCCGAGCGCGGCGTCAGCACCTCGGGCAACAACAACAGCGCCGACGGCCGCGACCACTGGCCCTACTGCTACACCGCGCTCATCGCCGGCGCCGGCATCCGCCGGGGCTACGTGCACGGCGAGTCCGACAAGACCGCCTCCGCGCCGAAGAGCGACCCGGTGCACCCCACCGAGCTGCTCGCCACGATCTACCACGCCTTCGGCATCGATCCGGAGACGATCGTCTACAACCACCTCAATCAGCCGCGCGAGCTCGTGAAGGCCAAGGCCGTCACCAAGCTCTTCGCCTGAGCGCCGCACGCCCCGCGGCCTCCCCGTTCATGTCCCGGATTCCCCGCCCCGCCCTCGCCCTCCTGCTGCTCACGCTGTCCCTCCCGGAATCCGCGCCCGCGGCCGACCTGATCAAGGCCCGCGACGGGTCGGGGTATTTTGGATACAAGGACACGCCGAAGCTCCCGTGGTGCGAGTGGCTCGTGCACGATCCCGACCGCCCCGCGCCGCCGCGCGTCGACCCCGGGCCCGCCGGGCCGTCGTTGGCTCCGCCGGCGGACGCGATCGTGCTTTTCTCCGGCCGCGACGCCTCCGCCTGGCGGACCCCGAACGACTGGAAGGTCGACGCCGGCCATCTGGTCGCCGGCGACGTGAAGCTGTCGTCGCGGGAGGAGTTCGGCGACCTCCAGCTGCACCTCGAGTGGCAGTCGCCCGCGAATTTCAACGGCCCGTGGTCCGACCAGGGCAACAACGGCGTCTTCCTGATGGGGCTCTACGAGGTGCAGATCTTCGATTCGCACTCGGTGAAGATCTACCCCGACGGCGCATGCGGCGCGGTCTACGGACAAACGCCCCCGCGCGTTGAAGCCGCGCGCCCCGCGGGACAATGGCAGAGCTACGACATCGTGTTCACCGCGCCGCGTTTCGACGGCGAGCGGCTTGTCGCTCCCGCGCGCGTCACGGTGCTCCTCAACGGCGTGCTCGTTCAGCACGAGACCGAGATTCGCGGCGAGACCGGCCATCGCCGCCTGCCGGCCTACACGCAGAAACGCGGCACCGGCCCGGTCACGCTGGGCGGCCACGGCTGCCCGGTCCGTTTCCGCAACATCTGGGTCCGCCGGCTCTGAGGCGGAGCGATCCGGGGGTTAACCACGGATGGACGCGGATTCACACGGATTCTGAGCGCAGACTCCCGTGGACGATTGCAAGCGCTCCCGTTTTTCGGCCATCGGGCTTACGTTATAATCCGAGGCAGGCAGCCTCGGCTGCATCGGCACTCCCTCATCCGTGTCCATCCGTGTTCATCCGTGGTTGCCCCTCGCGGAGCTATGCGGAAGCGATCCTGAAAGACGCTTGGGTTGCGTCGGAGCCGCGCTGGATTCCTCCGAGGGGAAAAAATCCGGGGTTCCCTCCGCCGCTTTTCCGCCCAAGCCTGATCGCCTTTCCCCATGAGCAAGCCCGTCACCTACCGTTTCTCCTTCGGCCCGTGGAACATCAGCGAGGGCGGCGACCCGTTCGGTCCCGACGTCCGCGCCGCGTTCCCCCACGACGGCAAGTTCGCGCTCTACAAGAAACTTGGTTTCGACGGCGTGCAGTTCCACGACGATGACGTCGTGCCCGGCCTCGACGACCTGAAGCCCGCGCAGATCGCCGCGCGGGCGAAGGAGGTCAAAAAGATGCTGCGCGACGAGGGGCTCACGCCCGAGTTCGTGGCGCCGCGCCTGTGGTTCGCCCACCAGACGATCGACGGCGCCTACACCTCGAACCGCGCCGCGGATCGCAAGTACGCCTGGGATCGCACGCGCAAGTGCCTCGACATCACGCGCGCGATCGGCAGCCGCGCCGTCGTGCTGTGGCTCGCGCGCGAGGGCAGCTACACGCGCGAGTCGAAGGACGCCCGTCTCGCCTACCGCCGCCTGCTGGAGACCGTCGACGCGATCCTCGAGTACGACCGCGAGGTCGAGGTCTGGATCGAGCCGAAGCCGAACGAGCCCACCGACATGGCCTACGTGCCCACCGCGGGCCACGCGATCTCCCTCGCCTACGCCTCGCGCGACCACCAGCGCGTGAAGGCCCTCATCGAGACCGCGCACGCGCTGCTCGCGAACCTCGACCCGAGCGACGAGATGGCGTTCTGCCTCGCGCACGGGAAACTCGGGAGCGTCCACCTCAACGACCAGAACGGGTTGAAGTACGATCAGGACAAGAACTTCGGCTCCGCCAATCTCCGCGGCGCCTTCAACCAGGTGCGCGTGCTCGAGGAGGCCGGCTACGGCCGCCGCGGCGAGTTCGTCGGCCTCGACGTGAAGACGATGCGCACCCAGGCCGGCGTGCCGGTCACGGAACACCTCGCCGCCAGCCGCCGCATCTTCCTCCACCTCGTCGAGAAGGTCCGCACCTGGGACCGCGCGCGCGTCGAGGAATACCGCGCCGCCCGCGACTACGAGGGCCTGGAGCTCTACACGCTCCAGCACCTGATGGGCGTGCGCTGAGCCGGCGCGCGCGTTTGACTACGCAACGTGGTTGTGACCGGTTTCCATCGACCGACCACCTCTGGTCCGGCCCAAGAATTTCCGGAAAAATGAGCGTCTCCGTGCAAATCGATCTACCTGACGCGCTCGCCCGGAAGGCGAAGGACGCCGGTTTGCTCGAGCCCCGTCGTTTTGCCTCTCTCCTGCAAGAGGCCATCGAGCGGGAAAACGCCGGCCGCGAATTACGTTCCGCTCTCGACCGGATCCGGTCGCAACCCGGGGAAGCCATGACGCTCCGGGAAATTCAGGTGGAAGTGAAAGCGGTGCGCGGCTCCACCCGCTCGCGCCGTGAAGCTGGTCGTTGACACCAATCTTCTGGTGTCGGGGTCACTCTGGCACGGTTTGCCGGCCAGATTGGTCGACGCCCTGATTGCCGCTCCGGGTACGCTTTGTCTTTCGCCGGGATTGCTGCGCGAGCTCGGGGAAACGCTGCGGCGACCGGAATTCGCCCGGCGTTTTTCGGCGCAAGGCCTGGTCGCGGAGGACATCGTGACGAGATTTCAGCGGGTCAGCCGCCGCGTGGAGCCGGCGGTGATCAGCCCACCCGCCGAACTGCGGGACCCCGGCGACCTCATCGTCCTCGCGGCCGTAGTGGGTGCCGAGGCAGACGCCCTCGTCACCGGAGACAACGACCTCCTCGTTCTCGGGGAGTTTCGCGGGGTGCCCATCCTGCGGGTCGAAGACGCACTCCGGCTCCTCGCGCTCACGACGCGCCGGCCTTCCTGAGCCGGACCACATCCTCGAGCGGAGGGCGCGCCTACTTTCTCTTCACGCGTTCCGCGCGCCGACGTCCGGCGACGGTGCGGCAGATCTCGCACCTGGTGCCATCGCATCCGCGCGCCGTGCAGTGCTCGCGACCGTAGAAGATGATCCGCAGGTGCAGCTGGTTCCAATGCTCGCGCGGGAAAAGCACCTTCAGGTCGCGCTCCGTCTGCTCAACGCTGCGGCCGGAGCTCAGCTTCCAACGCCGCGCGAGCCGGTGGATGTGGGTGTCGACCGGGAAGGCCGGCACGCCGAAGGCCTGCGCCATCACCACACTGGCGGTTTTGTGGCCCACGCCGGGTAACGCCTCCAGTTCCTCGAAGGTCCGGGGCACCTGGCCGCCGTGCCGTTCCAGCAGCAGCCGTGAGAGACCGGCGATCGCGCGCGCCTTCTGCGGTGAAAGACCGCACGGCCGGATGATCCGCCGGATCTCCTCCACGGGCACGCGCGCCATCGCGTGCGGATGGTCGGCGACCGCGAACAGCTCCGGCGTCACCAGGTTCACGCGCTTGTCCGTGCACTGCGCCGAGAGCAGCACCGCGATGAGCAGCGTGAACGCGTCCTTGTGATCCAGCGGCACCGGCGTCTCCGGGTAGAGTTCCGCGAGACGGCGGTCGACGTAAGCGGCGCGTTCGGCGCGGGTCATGGCGCAAACAGACGCGCTTCGCGGGATGAAACAAATCCTTAAATCCCCGGCGGCGCTGGGAGAACGCGGTTGCGGGCAGGTTGGGCCGACATACGGTCCCGCCAACATGCCCACGCTCCGCGACGCGTTCGCCCCCGCCGACTCCTTTGCCCGCCGCCACCACGGGGATGACGCCAACGAGACCGCCGCGATGCTCGCGACCCTCGGCTACCCGTCCCTCGAGGCGCTGGCCGACGCGGCCGTGCCGGCCGCCATCCGCCGCGGCCCGCTCCAGCTCCCCGCCGCCGCGGGCGAGACCTCCGCGCTCGCCGAGTTGCGGGCCATCGCCGCGGAAAACCGCGTGCATCGCAGCTTCATCGGACTGGGCTACCACGACACCGCGACCCCCGGCGTCATCCAGCGCAACATCCTCGAGAACCCCGGCTGGTACACCGCGTACACCCCGTACCAGGCCGAGATCTCGCAGGGCCGTCTCGAGGCGCTGCTGAATTTCCAGACAATGGTGTGCGACCTCACGGGACTGGAGATCGCCAACGCCTCGATGCTCGACGAGGGCACCGCCGCCGCCGAGGCGATGATGATGTGCCACCGGCTCAAGGAGGGCGCCGCCGCGGAGCACCGCGTTTTCTTCGTCTCGGAGAAGTGCCACCCGCAGACGATCGACATCGTCCGCACCCGCGCCCGCCCGCTGGGTATCGAGATCATCACGGGCGACCACCGCTCCTTCCAACCCGGCCCGGACTGTTTCGGTGTGCTGGTGCAGTATCCCGACACGACCGGATCGGTCCACGATTTCGCCACGTTTTTCGCCGCCGCTCATGCCGCGGGCGCGTTCACGATCGTCGCGACGGATCCGCTCGCACTCACCCTGCTGCGTCCGCCGGGCGAGTTCGGCGCCGACGTCGCCGTCGGTTCCGCGCAGCGCTTTGGCGTGCCGATGGGTTTCGGCGGCGCGCACGCCGGCTTCGTCGCGACGGATCCGCTCGCACTCACCCTGCTGCGCCCGCCGGGCGAGTTCGGCGCCGACGTCGCCGTCGGTTCCGCGCAACGCTTTGGCGTGCCGATGGGTTTCGGCGGACCGCACGCCGGCTTCCTCGCGACGCGCGACGCGTACAAGCGCCAGATGCCCGGAAGACTCGTGGGCGTTTCCCGTGACGCGCAGGGCGACACCGCGCTCCGGTTGGCGCTCGGCACCCGCGAGCAGCACATCCGACGTGAGAAGGCCACGTCCAACATCTGCACCGCGCAGGTGCTGCTCGCCGTGATCGCGTCGATGTACGCGGTCTACCACGGACCCGACGGCCTGCGGCGAATCGCCGGCCGCGTGCATGGCCTGACGCGGTTGCTGGCCGACGGCCTCCGCGCCGCCGGGGCCAAGGCGAATGCCGAGCCGGTGTTCGACACCCTCACGGTTTCCGGAGTCGACGCGGCCCGCGTCCACGCGGCGGCAGCGGAGCGCCGCTTCAACCTGCGGCCGGTCGATGCGCGCACGATCGGCGTGAGCCTCGACGAGACCACCACGCTCGAGGAAGTGAACGCGCTGCTCGTCTGCTTCGGTGCGAAGGCGGCTGATCCCGCCGCGACCGCGCCGGTGGAGACTCCCTACCCCGCGCCCCACGCGCGCGTGTCGGCGTTTCTCGCTCACCCGACGTTCCACCGCCATCACACCGAGCACGAGATGCTGCGCTACATCCGCCGGCTGGAGGCGAAGGACCTTTCGCTGTGCCACTCGATGATCTCGCTCGGCTCGTGCACCATGAAGCTCAACGCCACGAGCGAGATGTTTCCCGTCACGTGGCCCGAGTTCGGCCGGCTTCATCCGTTCGCACCGGCGGAACAGACGCGCGGCTACCAGCAGCTCTTTCAAAATCTCGAGACGTGGCTGGCGGAATGCACCGGTTTCGCCGCCGTGTCCCTTCAGCCCAACGCCGGTTCGCAGGGTGAATACGCCGGCCTGCTCGTGATCCGCGCCTACCACGAGGCGCGCGGCGAAGGGCACCGGAACATCTGCCTCATCCCGACGAGCGCGCACGGTACCAACCCCGCCAGCGCCGCGATGTGCGGCTACCGCGTGGTGCCCGTCGCCTGCGACGCGCTGGGCAACATCGATCTCGCCGACCTCCGCGCCAAGACCACCGCGCACGCGCGCGATCTCGCCGCGCTCATGGTCACCTACCCCTCGACGCACGGCGTGTTCGAGACGTCGATCCGCGAGGTGTGCGAGCTGATCCATGCGCACGGCGGACAGGTGTACATGGACGGAGCCAACATGAACGCGCAGGTGGGCCTCACCTCGCCCGGCCATATCGGCGCCGACGTCTGCCACCTCAATCTCCACAAGACGTTCTGCATCCCGCACGGCGGCGGCGGTCCCGGCATGGGACCCATCGGTGTCGCCGCGCACCTCGCCCCTTTCCTCCCCGGTCATCCCGTCGCCCCCGGCGGCGCCACGGCGACGGCCGGTGGCCCGCGGATCGGCGCGGTGTCAGCCGCGCCCTACGGCTCCGCGTCGATTCTCGTCATCTCCTGGATGTACATCCGCATGATGGGGCCGGCCCAGCTCGCCGAGGCCACCCGACGCGCGATCCTCCACGCCAACTACGTCGCGAAGCGCCTCGAGGGCCGCTTCCCCGTGCTCTATCGCGGCGAGAGCGGGCTCATCGCCCACGAGTGCATCATCGACCTGCGCGGCTGGAAGAAACACGGGCTCGAGGTCGAGGATGCCGCCAAGCGCCTGATGGACTACGGCTACCACGCGCCCACCATGTCGTTCCCGGTCCCGGGCACGCTCATGATCGAGCCCACCGAGAGCGAGTCCAAGGCCGAGCTCGACCGTTTCTGCGACGCGATGATCTCGATCCACGCCGAGATGCAGGCCGTCGCCGAAGGCGCAAGCGACCGCGCCAACAATCCGCTCAAGCACGCGCCCCACACCGCGAAGGTCGTTTGCGCCGACACCTGGGACCGCCCGTACCCACGCGAGCAGGCCGCGTTCCCCGACCGCTATACGCGCGCCGGCAAGTTCTGGCCGAGCGTCGGTCGCGTCGACAACGTCCACGGCGACCGCAACCTCGTCTGCTCCTGCATCGGCATGGAAGCCTACGCCGAGACGCCGAAGACGGGCTGAGGGCGGGAGGCCGGAGTGATTCGGAACTAAATTCGGCCTTGGGGGTAAGCGTACTTCTCCGAGGGTACGTGCCCGCCGTAGGCCAAGCGAAGGGCGGTCACCTCGGATGGTCGGAGATTCCTTCCGACCAATCCCCCGCAATCCCTCGCGCTTTCCCGGTTCCACCACGGATAACTCAGATACCACGGATCCCGCGCCGCCGGCCCGAGCGATCTTCCCGTTCTTCCTGTTCCACTCCGCCCGTTCGCTCCGGTCGTTCGGAAGCGCCGAACGCGCTTCGGTCTCTATCTGCGCCATCTGAGAAATCTGTGGTTCAAATCCGCTGCCATCGGAACGACCTTCCTCCTCCGCCAAGGCTACGGAGGACGGGCCGGAGGACAGGTCGGCCGCCTGTCCTACATCATCGTCCGCGGCTACCAGCCGCGGCTACAGCAAGCGACGCCTTCCTCATCCGTGTCCATCGATGTCTATCCGTGGTTTACCCAGCTTGCTCGTTTGCGCCTCCTCGCGGCCATCACCCGGTTTTCATCAGGCCGCGCCAAACGTCGTGGATCCCGCGGAACGATCCGCGGTTTTCGTTCCCTCCACGCGTCGGATCATGGCGTGCTCCGTGTCCCAAGCCTCGCTCTTCCCGATCGAAAAATCACGGGACCGAAAAGCTTGTCGGTCCCGTGACGCGGGCGTTGATTCCTGCCGGCTCCACGCCGCCCGCCCCATGAAAGCCGACCTCAGCCGCCGTTCGTTCCTCCGCACCACCTCGCTCGCCGCCGGCGCCACCCTCGCCGCGCGCGCCGTGGCCCCCGCCCACGCCGCCGCCACCGGCGCCAACGACGCGATCCGCATCGGCATCATCGGTCTCAACAAGGGATCCCAGCACCTCAAGACCCTCCTGCAGATGCCCGACGTGCGCGTCGCCGGGCTCTGCGACCTCGATTCCGCCGTTCTCGCGCGCATCGCGAAGTCGATCCCCGAGGCGAAGGGGAAACCTTTTCTCACCACCGACGCCCGCGAGCTCATCGCGCGCCAGGACATCGACGCCGTGATGGTCGTCGCCTGCAACCACTGGCACGCGCTGCTCACCATCTGGGCCTGCCAGGCCGGCAAGGACGTCTACGTCGAGAAGCCGATGTCGCGCACCGTGTGGGAAGGGCGAAAGATGATCGAGGCCGCGAACAAGTACGGCCGCATCGTCCAGGTCGGCACCCACTACCGTTCCGAAACCGGTCTCGCCGACGCGATCAAGTACCTCCACGCCGGCGAACTCGGGAAGATCCACCACATCCGCGCCATCGTCTACAACCTGCGCCTGTCGATCGGGCGCCGGCTCCCGTGGTACCCGACCGACGTCAACTACGACTATTTCTGCGGCCCGGCGCCGGTGCGCCCGCTCGAGCGCAACCGCATGCATTACGACTGGCACTGGAACTGGGAGACCGGCAACGGCGAGCTGGGCAACAACGGCGTGCACGTGCTCGACATCGCCCTCCGCATCGCGCGCCACGACGTCGCGCCGCGTCGCATCATGAGCTGCGGCAACCGCTACGGCATCGACGACGTCGCCGAGACGCCCAACACGCATCTCGCGGTCTACGATTACCCGAGCATCCCGCTGATCTTCGAGCACCGCGCGCTGCCCGCGAAACCGGGCGTCTCCTATCTGGACCAGGTCGGCGGACTCCGCACGGGCGTCATCGCCTACTGCGAGGGCGGTACCGTCGCCGGTCTCGTCGGGGCGACGGCTTTCGACAAGGACAACAAGGTCATCAGGAAATTCCCGGGCGACGGCGGCGGCACGCATGTGAGGAATTTCCTCAACGCGATGCGTTCGCGCCGGAAGCAGGATCTCGCCGCACCCGTCGAGACGGGCCATCTCTCCGCCTCGCTCTGCCACTACGGAAACATCTCGTACCGCGTCGGCGAATCCGCCGCGCCCGCGCAGGTCGACGCCGCGCTCGGCAATTTCCCCGCCGCCCAAGGCATCCACCGCGAGCTGCAGACGCACCTCGGCGTCCACGGGATCGACCTCGCGCGCCGGCCTTTCCAACTCGGACCGTGGCTCGATCTCGACGCCAGTGGCGACGGTATCACTTCCGTGGGCACACCGCGGCCCGGCGCTCTCGAGCACGCGCGCTTCCTGCTGAAGGAAACGCAGCGCGCCCCGTACGCCATCCCCGACTTCGTCTGAGCTCGACGCGCGCAGCCACCGCCGCGGTCTCGTCGCTGAGCGAACTTTCGCTCGCGGAACTCGAGCGCCGGTTCACCGCGAAAGGTTTCAAGCCCTCGCACGCGGCTCCGCTGCTGCGCGCGCATTACGGCGCGGTCGAAAGTCCGTCGACCGGGAGCGGGCCGCGCCGCCCTCCCGCCGCCCTGCACGACTGGCTCAGCGCCGAATTTCCCCACGTCGCCGCCACCCTCGCGCGACGTCACGTGGCAGGCGACGGCACTGTGAAGCTGCTGCTCCGGCTCGCCGATGGTCGCACGGTCGAAAGCGTGCTCATGCCCGATTTTGATCCGGAGCGCGCCGCCGGCTGCGTGTCATCCCAGGTCGGGTGCGCGATGGGGTGTGATTTCTGCGCCACCACCCGCACCGGTTTCGAGCGCAACCTCACCTCGGGCGAAATGGCGGAACAGTTCATCGCCCTTCGTCGCGAGGCCGCCGCCGCCGGCCGGCGCCTGCGCACCCTCGTCTTCATGGGGATGGGCGAGCCCATGCTGAACCTCGACGCGGTCCTGGCCGCGGTCGAGCGCATCGCCGACAACCGCATCGGCGGGCTCGGCTGGCGGCAGATCACCCTCTCCACCGTCGGTATCGTGCCGGGCATCGACGCGCTCACCGCCACCGGACTCAACGTCCATCTCGCGGTCTCGCTGCACGCGCCCGACGACGCCACGCGCGCCGCCCTGATTCCGGCGGGCAGACGTTTTCCCATCGCCGAGGTTCTCGCCGCCGCGGACCGCTTTCAGGCGGCGCGCGGTCGCACGGTCATCATCCAATACTGTCTCCTGCGCGGAGTGAACGACTCGCCCGCACAAGCGGCGCTGCTGGCCGGCCTTCTCGCCGGGCGCCGCATGCATGTGAACCTGCTCACCTACAACCCGACCGGGGCCGGCTTGAGCGGAAAGAGCTACGAGCCGGCGCACGACGCGGAGGCCGAAGCCTTCGCCGGTCTCCTGCGCGCGCGCGGAGTGGTCGCTCACTTCCGGCGTTCCCGTGGTCCCGACATCGACGCCGCCTGCGGACAACTCCGGCGCCGCGTTCTTGCGGAGGGCACTCCGGGTTGAGTTAACGCCGGCCTATCCGAAGGCTCCACCATCGTCCGTCCGCGAACCCCCGCGCCGTTCCTTCACTCGTGAGAAAACTCCAAGCCCTGCTCGTCACCGCGACGCTCCTCAGCGCGTGCCGCATCCCGGCCGCTGAATTCTTCATCGCACCGGACGGAAGCGACGAAGCCGCGGGCACGCGCACGGCGCCGTTCGCGACCATCCAGCGCGCCCAACGCGCAGTCGCGCCGGGCGACACGGTGTTCGTCCGTGGCGGCACCTACCGCATGGCCGCGGATCGGATCGCGCGCGAGGAACGCATCTTCGCGTATGTCACGCTCCTCGACCGGAGCGGGGAACCCGGCCGGCCGATCCGCTATCGCGCGGTGCCCGGCGAGACGCCGGTTTTTGATTTCACCGACGTGCGGCCGCGGGGCCGACGCGTGCACGCGTTCCGTGTCACGGGTTCGTGGCTGCAGCTAGAGGGCTTCGAGGTGGTCGGCGTCCAAGTAACGATCACCGGACACACACAGTCCATCGGGTTCGACAACCAAGGCAGCCACAACCTCTACGAGCGGCTCAGCGTGCACGACGGCATGGCGATCGGATTCTGGATCGGAAACGGCTCGCACAACCTCGTGCTGAACTGCGACGCGTACCGGAACCACGACAACGTCTCCCAGAACCGCCGCGGGGGAAACACCGACGGTTTCGGCTTCCATGGGCCGCGGGGCAGCGTGGGCAACGTCTTCCGCGGCTGCCGCGCGTGGTTCAACAGCGACGATGGCTTCGACTTCATCAACTCGGGCGAGGCGGCGGTCGCGGAGGATTGCTGGGCCTTCTACAACGGTTTCTCCCCGAGCTTCGAACCGCTGGCCGACGGCAACGGCTTCAAGGCGGGAGGCCACGCCGGCACCCCGGTCGGACGCCTGCCGGATCCGATCCCGCGCCACGTCGTGCGCGGCTCGATCGCCGTGCGCAACAAGGCGAACGGCTTTTACGCCAACCACCACATCGGTGGCGTCGACTTCATTCACAACAGCGCCGCGCGGAATCGCGCCAATTTCAACCTGCTCTCCCGGAAGCCCGACAACCGCACCGACGTGCCCGGCTACGGCCATCGGGTGCTGAACAACCTCGGCTTCGCCGGCGGCACCGAAGTCACGCAGCTCGATGCCGCGGCGTGCGTGGTGCGCGGCAACACGTGGCAACTCGCCGCCCCGCCGGTCGCGACGGATTTCGTCGGCCTAGACGAGGCCGAGCTCACGCGCCCGCGCCGCGCCGATGGCAGCCTGCCGGAGATTTCTTTTCTCCGGCTCGCTCCCGGCAGCCGCCTGATTGATCGCGGCGTTGACGTCGGACGTTCATTCAGCGGCACGGCTCCCGACCCAGGCGCCTTCGAGTTCGCGCCATCCTCCCGCAACTGAGCACGCCACCGGCCCGGCCGGTGCGACTGCCGGTTCACACGGGGCGAGTCTTCATCGCGCGGCCGTCGCCGCGAGGCGCGTGACCACGTCCCAGTTGAAGCGCACGAACCGGTGGAGCGCCTCCTCGAGGATCCGCTCCTGATCGCTGTGCGCGCCGTATCCTTTCAGCGCGTCCTCGCTGTCGATCATCGGACCGATCCCGAAGCACTGGATTCCCTTCGCGCGCAGAAACGCCATGTCCGTGGCGCCGGTGCTCATCGTCGGCAAAGTCACCACGCCGTACTCGCGCCGGATCGCACCCTCGATCACCTCGAACGCCTCCGTGTGCAGGCTCGAGGGTGGAGCACCGGGACGGCTATGGCCCGTGGCCCGCTCGACGGTCACGGCCGGATCGTCGATCACGCGGCGCAACTCTTCGATAAAGCGGTTCATATCCTCATCGGGCAGCGCGCGCACGTCGAGCGTGGCGTCCACCTCGGAGGGGATCACGTTCACGCGGTAACCGGCGTTGATCATCGTCGGCGAGATCGAGGTGCGCAGGGTCGAGTACAACCGCGGCTCCTTCTCGGCGAAGTGCTCCTGCGCGCGGCCGCTCTCGTCGCCCTGCAGGACGGCGCGGTAGCGCGCCGCCTCCTCGGGCGGGCTGATCTCGGCCAGCCGCTCAAAGAAGGCGCGGGTGGTCTCGTTGAGCCGCATCGGCGTGCGCCACTCCGAAATCCGCGCGATCGCCTTCGCGAGGTGAACCACCGCGTTCGAGCGCAACGGCACGGAGCCGTGGCCGGCGGTGCCGCGCGCGACGAGGCGGATGCGGTTGGGAATCTTCTCCGTCGTCTGCACGCTGCCGTACTGGGGCTGGCCGCCGCGCCGCAGCACGCTGCCGCCCTCGGCGAGACAGAACTCGGCGTCGATCTCGGCGAAGTGCTCGCGGACCATGAACTCGATGCCGTGGCGCACCGAGCCTTCCTCCCCCGCCTCGGCGAGAAAGATCACGTCGCGGTCGAGCGGCACGCCGCCGCGCTTGAGCAACAGCATCGTCATCAGCGCGGCGGTGACGTTGTCCTTGTCGTCGATGGTGCCGCGTCCGTAGACCCAGCCGCCCTCGCGCACGGCACCGAACGGTGGATGGCGCCACTTGCGCGGGTCGACGTTCACCACGTCGGTGTGGGCCATGATGAGCAGCGGGCGCTTGGCGCCGTTGCCGCGCAACCGCGCGACGAGATTGGGCCGGTGCGGCTCGAGCGAGAACACCCGCACCGCGATCCCCTCCGCCTCGAGCACACCGCGCAGATAATCGACCGCGGGCGCCTCGTTGCCGGGCGGATCACTGGTGTCGAGCCGCACCAGCGCCTGGAAATGCCGCATCGTCTCCGCCTCCAACGCGGACCAGGCGGGAAACGGCGCGGCCGGTTGCGCGGCGCGCGCGGCCGCGGTCAACGCGGCGAACAGCAGGACGGGGAAAACCGGGCGCAGAAGGGCGGCATGCATCCCGCCACCGAATCCTGTTCCGCGCGTGGCGCAACCGCGGGGCGGCGTCGCGCGGCCGGTTGACTCGGTCCACGCGGCCGCGGAGCGTGCGGCGATGAGCGTCATCCACGCCGGCACGATCTGCGCGGCCGCCACCCCGGCGGGGGAGTCGGCGCTCGCGGTGGTTCGTATCAGTGGTAGCGATACGAAGCGGATCGCGACGGAGCTGGCGGGCTCCCCTCCCCCGCCCCGCCGCGCGGTTCGTCGCGCCTACCGCACGGCGGACGGCGCGGAGCTCGACGAGGTGGTCCTGACTTTTTTCGCGGGACCGCGTTCGTACACCGGCGAGGACACCCTGGAGATCTCGTGTCACGGGAATCCGTTCATCGTGCGGCGCATCCTGGAGGACCTGCGGAGGCGTGGTTGTCGTCTGGCGGAACCCGGGGAGTTCACGCAGCGCGCTTTTCTGAGCGGCCGGATGGATCTCACCCAGGCCGAGGCGGTGATGGATGTGATCCGGGCCCGAGGTGACCGCGCGCTGGCGGCCGCGCACGAACAACTCCGCGGCGGGTTGGGGCGCCGGCTGCTGGAACCCACGGATGGGTTGTTGGACGCGTTGGCGCGGATCGAGGCCTACATCGATTTTCCAGACGAGGATCTGCCCGGGGAGGACCGACGGCTGGTGGCCGATCAGATCGCTTATATCCTGCTGGATATCAACCGTTTGGAAGCCACATCGCGCTATGGCGACATCCTGCGTGACGGCATTAAAACCGTCATTCTGGGCGCTCCGAATGCAGGCAAGAGCAGCCTTTTGAACCGATTAGTGGGCCAGGAACGGGCGTTGGTCAGCCCGGAGCCGGGCACAACCCGGGACTTTATTGAGGAAAAGGTGATCCTCGGGCCCCATTGCCTTCGGCTGATCGATACCGCTGGTTTCAATCGTGCGCCGGGCCTGCTGGAGGGAATGGGTATCGCCAAGGCGCTGGAACGGGCTCTGACGGCCGACTTGTTCCTCGTGGTGGTGGACGCCACGGACGCGACTCCCCCGCCCTTCCCCGCCGAGCTCGTCGCACGCATGAACGCGAAAAACACCCTGCTGGTCATCAACAAGGTCGACCTGGCACCCCATCCGGCGATACCGCGTCTCCTGACGGAAGAAGCCAGCATCGAAAAGGTCTCCGCGTTGACGGGTGCGGGCTTGGAGGCCTTGGCTGAAAGAATTACAACGCTTTGTGATAGAATGGGTTATGACCCATCTGATCGTGTCGCGATCAACGCCCGCCACGCCCTCTCCCTCCAAACGGCCGCGGAAGCTTTGAAGGCCGCCCAAGCCAAACTCGCCGCGTCCGAGGCCGCCGAATTACTCGCCAGCGACCTTCGCGCCGCCCTCGATGCGATCGGCGAGATTACCGGGCGGATCGATAATGAGCGGATGTTGGACCGACTCTTCGCCACGTTCTGCATCGGGAAATAGCCGACCGACCAAGGAAAACCCACGTTGCGACTCCGGCACTCCCCCGCCCTCTGACCGTTTTAGCGCATGCCGTTTAATTCCGATCGCCCCTTCGACGTGATTGTTTGCGGCGCCGGCCACGCCGGTGTCGAGGCCGCCCTGGCGGCCGCCCGAATGGGAGCCTCCACCCTGCTCCTCACCGGTAATATCGACACCATCGCTCAGATGAGCTGCAATCCGGCAATTGGCGGCCAAGCCAAAGGCCAGATGGTGCGGGAAATCGACGCGTTGGGCGGCGAGATGGCAATCAATACGGACGTAACGGGCATCCAGTTCCGGTTGCTGAATGAGTCCAAGGGCCCGGCGGTTCAGTCACCGCGGGCCCAATGCGATAAAAAGGCCTACCAATTTCGGCTGAAGCACACGCTGGAGCTCCAGCCGAACCTGCAGGTTTTCCAGGCCACCGTCACGGGGTTGATTTATCGCGCCGGTCGCGTGACCGGGTGCCGGACGAACCTGGATCTCGAATTCCATGGCCATACCGTCGTGGTAACCACCGGTACGTTTCTGCGTGGCCTGATGCACATCGGGACCAATAAGAACGAAGGCGGCCGCTTGGGAGACTTCAGCGCCAAGACGCTATCGGCCAGCTTGACGGAGGCCGGCATCGAGCTGCAACGGCTCAAGACCGGTACGCCGCCTCGGCTACTAGGCCGCAGCATCAACTTCGCGGCGATGCAGGAACAGAAAGGCGATCCGGAGCCGACACTGTTTGCGTTCCACGACACACGGGACGCGGAGGAATTGTTCCACGTGGAACATACCGGTGAAACCCGGCTGGGCTGGAAGCCGGGTTGTGAACAAGTTTCCTGCTGGATGACCTACACGACGGCCGAGACCGCCGACCTCGTGCGCCACAACCTGCACCTGTCGGCAATGTACAGCGGTGACATAGAAGGCGTCGGACCAAGGTATTGCCCCAGTATCGAGGACAAATTTGTCCGCTTTGCCGACAAGCCGCGGCACTTGCTTTTCCTCGAACCCGAGGGCCGTTCCACGAACGAATTTTATGTGAATGGCCTGTCAACAAGTCTGCCTTTCGACGTCCAGCTGCGCATGGTCCGCAGCGTGCCGGGACTCGAAAACGCCGTCCTGCTGCGGCCGGCCTACGCCGTCGAATACGACTTCGCGCCACCCACGCAATTATTCCCATCACTCGAGTCCAAGCGCGTGGAGGGGTTGTTTCTGGCCGGGCAAATCAACGGCACTTCCGGGTACGAGGAAGCCGCCGCCCAAGGGCTCGTGGCTGGGGTGAATGCCGTCAATAAGGTGAGGGGAGCGGAACCCATGTTGATTGGACGTCACGAAGCCTACCTCGGCGTTTTGATCGACGACCTCGTCACCAAGGGCACCAGCGAGCCTTACCGCATGTTCACCAGCCGGGCAGAGCACCGCCTGCTCTTCAACCACGGCAGCGCCGAATTGCGGCTGCATCATCACGCGAAACAACACGGCCTGCTGCCCGAATCCCGTCTGCGGCGCATCGAGGAAAAACGTGCCTCGATTGAATCCTGGATACAGCGCTTGGAGCGGGAGCGAAGCGGGGCAGGAGAGGGGACCTGGGCCGACGGCATCCGCCGCAACCGACCCACCGCCCCCTTGCCCGACGGCCTCCGCGTGGCCGATCCCTCCATTCGCGAGAACGTTCTCTATCGCGTCGCTTACCGCGGCTATCTCGAGAGGGAAGAGCGCCAAATCGCCAAATTAAGCGAAATCGAAAAGATCCGGATCCCGAATAGCATTAATTACCTCAATATCATTGGCTTAAGGAAAGAAAGCGCTTTAAAACTTGCTCAGTTGAAGCCGATGACCCTCGCCCAAGCCAGCCGCATCAGCGGGGTTAACCCCTCCGATATCAGCCTCTTGCTGGTTTGGATCGAGGCCAGCCGGCGAGGGCAGGGGAAGGACCCCGCCAGCTCTCCCGCCTCGGAGGGAGCGACCCCATGATTACCCCTCGTTACGCCGCCCTGATCGAGGAACGACGCCGCGGACTGAGCGCCGAACTTGCGGCGATTTTTCCGCGCGGGGAGGGGAGTTTCCACTGCGAGATCGGCTGTGGCCATGGCCACTTCCTCACCGCGTTCGCCACCGCCAACCCAACCCTCACCTGCATCGGCATCGACCTCGTCGGCGACCGGATCGATCGGGCGCGCCGTAAACGGGATCGGGCCGGACTCCGGAATCTCCACTTCATCCAAGCAGAAGCCCGGCTGTTCCTGGAACAGCTGCCCGCCGGCGTCCGCATCGCCCACTACATTCTCCTCTTTCCCGACCCTTGGCCGAAGCTCCGGCACCACAAGAACCGGCTCCTGGAGGCCAATTTCCTCACTTCGGCGGCCCAGCATGCCGCCCAAGAATGCCGACTCTACTTCCGGACGGACTTCCGGCCGTACTACGAAGACGCCTCCACCGCCGTGGCGGCCCACCCCGAGTGGGAGATCACGAAGGAACCTTGGATTTTCGAACACGAGACGGTCTTCCAACAACGCGCCCCCACGCACGATTCGCTGGTCGCCCAGCTCCGCAGGGCTACATCGTCGCCACCGAAACTGCATTAGCGCGGACGTATCCCAACCCCAGAAACCCGAATACCTCCCACGGGCCGTTTCAGGGGTTGACGGAGCCTGACGCGAAGGCCTTTTCTTCGCGTTTTCCCAACCGCCACCCGCTCCCGCGCGCATGTCCCGGTTCTCCCGCTTCGCTTCCATTTTCACCGTTACGCTGCTTGGCGCTTCGCCGCTCGCGGCGGAGGGGGTGGCGCCCGGCGCGGCGAAGTTGATCGATTTCGGTAACGGCTGGGCGATCACCAACGCCATGGCGACCGGCTGGGCGGTGTCGGGGTTGCTCGTCGGTTTCGTGCTCTGGCTCATCGGCAAGCCCTCCATCATTCCGTCCAAGGGACAGGCGGTGATCGAATCGCTGATCGAGGGCCTGCGCGGAATTTTCGAACCCATCGTCGGAAAGCACGCGTTTCCCGCCTCGTTCCCGCTGCTGGTCACTTTTTTCATCTTCATCCTGTTCCATAACTGGATGGGCCTGCTGCCGGGCGTCGGCACCATGGGCTGGGGACAGGTCAATCCGGTCGACGGTCACTTCCACCTCACGCGCCCGTGGATCCGCCCGCACAACGCCGACTTCAACGGCACCATCGCGCTCGCGCTCATTTCGTTCGGTGCCTGGGCGATCATCGTGTTCAAGTTCGCCGGTCCGAAGCTCATCCTGAAGGACCTCTTCGGCAACAAGGCCGACAAGTCGGAGACGCCGGGCTGGCTCTATCCGGTTCTGTCGCTCGTGTTCCTCGTCGTCGGGCTCATCGAGGTCTTCTCGATCGTCATCCGCCCGTTCACGCTGTCCGTGCGTCTCTTCGGCAACGTCTTCGGCGGCGAGAACCTGCTTCACGGCACCGGCTTCTTCTTCGTCTTCTATTTCATGGAGCTGCTCGTCGGCGTCATCCAGGCGCTCGTCTTCACGCTCCTCACGTCCGTCTACATCGGCCTGCTGTGCAACCACGGGGGCGGCGACCACGCGCATGACGGCGCGCACGGGGACGGCGCCCACCACTGACCCTTTACCGCCGGGAGCGTGCCCCGCGCGCGCACGGCGGAACTCCAACCAAAAAACCAAACACGAAAATGATCACGGTACTCGCTGAACTCCAAGGCAACATCGCCAGCGCGTTCGGTCTCCTCGGCGCCGCCCTCGGCGTCGGTCTCATCGGCTTCAAGGCCGCCGAGGCCGTCGGCCGCAACCCCGGCGCCTCCGGCAAGGTCCTCGTCCAGGCCATCATCGGCATGGCGCTCGCCGAGGGTCTCGGCATCCTCGCGCTGTTCCTCGCCAAGTAATAGATTTGTGGATACCGGCGGCGCGCCCCGCGCGCCGCCAACCCCCTTTTCCCGCCTGCCATGACGCTGCCTCTCCTCCTTGCCTCCGCCGCCCAGCCCGGCATCGCCGAGACCTTCGGCCTCGAGACGAAGTACATCATCATGCAGGTGATCAGCTTCCTGGTCGTCCTCGCCGTGCTGTACAAGTTCGGCATCAAGCCCGTCACGGCCACGATGGAGGAGCGCAACCGGAAGATCGAGGCCGGCATCCGCCACGCCGAGGAGATGCAGGCCAAGCTCGCCGCCGCGCAGCAGGAGAGCGCCGCGATCGTCCGCCAGGCCAACACCGAGGCCGCGCGCATCGTGGAGGACGCCCGCCGCAGCGCGAAGGAGTTCCTCGACCGCCAGACGCAGGAAGCCGCCGGCAAGTCCGCCGACCTCCTCGCCAAGGCGCAGCAGGCCATCGAGCTCGAGCACCGCAAGATGCTCGCCGACGCCCGCGCGGAAGTGGCCCGCCTCGTCGTCACCACCACCGAGCGCGTGCTCTCGCGCAAACTTTCCGACGCCGACCGCGCCTCCTACAACGAGACCGCCGCCCGCGAACTCTCCGGCGTCTGAACCGCCGCCCGCAACGCGCCATGGCATCCGCCCGGAAACAGGTCCAGCAGCTCGCCCGGCAACTCTTCCGGCTGAGCGTGGTCGACGGGGAAGTCTCCGCCGAACGCGTCACCGGCGTGCTCGCCTACGTCGAGAAGCATCGCCCGGCCCATCCCGTGGCCGTGCTGCGCGCATACCAGCGCCTCATCTCCGCCGAGGTCGCCCGCAGCCGCGCCGTCGTGGACCACGCGGGTCCGCTCGCCGCGGGCGTGCTCGACGCGATCTCCGCCGCCATGACGCGCCGCTACGGCCGGCGCATGACCAGCTCCGCTCGCCGCAACGACGCGCTGATCGCGGGTGTCCGCGTGCGCGTCGGCGACGATGTCTACGAATCCTCGGTCGCCGGCCAGCTCGATCAGCTCGCCCGCGCCGTCTGACCCGCTTCCTTTTCAACCCGCCACCCCCCGTTTTTCCGATGAGCTCCGTCCTCGAACAAATCGAACAGCAGATCGCCAAGCTCTCCAGCAAGGCCGTCAAGAAGAACACCGGTGTGATCCGCACGGTCGCCGACGGCGTCGCGAAGATCGAAGGCCTCTCCGAGGTCATGTACAACGAGATGGTCCAGTTCCCGGGCGGCGCGATCGGCATCGCGCTCAACCTCGAGGAGGACGAGGTCGGCTGCGTCGTGCTCGGTGACATCTCCAAGCTCAAGGAGGGCGACGAGGTCCAGACCACCGGCCGCCTTCTCTCCGTGCCCGTCGGCAAGGCGCTCCTCGGCCGCACGGTCGACGCGCTCGGCAATGCCGTCGACGGCAAGGGCCCGATCGCGGCGAAGGAGTTCTTCCCCGTCGAGAAGATCGCCCCCGGCATCATCGTCCGGAAATCCGTCTCCCAGCCGCTCTTCACCGGCATCATGGCGATCGACTCCATGATCCCGATCGGCCGCGGCCAGCGCGAGTTGATCATCGGCGACCGCGGCACCGGCAAGACCACCATCGCGATCGACACGATCATCAACCAGGCGAAGATCAACAAGGTCGGCCTCGCGAGCGGCGACCCGAAGTTCCGCCCGGTCTACTCCATCTACGTCGCCGTCGGTCAGAAGAATTCCAACATCGTCCGCACCATCGCCGCCCTCGAGGCTGCGGGCGCGCTCGAGTACACCATCATCGTCGCGGCCCCGGCGGCCGACAACCCCGCCAACCAGTACCTCGCCCCTTACTCCGGCGCGGCCATGGGCGAGTGGTTCATGGAAAACGGCATGGATGCGTTGATCGTTTACGACGATCTCTCGAAGCACGCCGTCGCCTACCGCCAGATTTCCCTCATCCTGAAGCGTCCCTCCGGCCGCGAGGCCTACCCGGGCGACGTCTTCTACCTGCACTCGCGCCTGCTGGAGCGTTCCGCCCGCCTCGACGGCAAGGGCTCGCTCACCGCGCTGCCGATCATCGAGACCCTCGCCGGCGACGTCTCGGCCTACATCCCGACGAACGTCATCTCCATCACCGACGGCCAGATCTTTCTCGAGACCGACCTCTTCAACCAGGGCATCCGCCCCGCCGTTTCGGTCGGTCTCTCGGTCTCGCGCGGCGGGTCCGCCGCGCCGTTAAATGCGACCAACCACGGCGGGGGTAAACAGAATGGCGAGCGAGCCCCGGTAGGCGAGCTCGCGGCGGTCGCGCCGGT
>JBJTCH010000382.1:0-4323 GCA_046091745.1 Opitutaceae bacterium | reverse complement strand
CGGGCGCTGGCGATCGGCGGCGACGCGGAGGGCCCGGCGATCGTGATCGTGGCGGAGGTGCTGGCGTTGCCGGAGCTTCTCACGGAGGCGGTGGTGGCGGGAATTCGCGCGCGGCATTCCATCCCGCGCGAGCGGATCGCGGTGGCCGTGACGCACCAGCACACGGGGCCGATGATCGCGGGCACGGCGCCGTTCATGTTCTCGCGCGATCTGCCCGCCGATGAGCTGGCGCGCATCGACCGCTACGCGGCGACGCTGGAGCGGAAACTGGTCGAGGTCGCGCTCGCGGCGCTCGCCAACCGGCGGCCGGCGGAACTCGCGTGGGCGCAGGGCCGGGCCGGCTTTGCCGTGAATCGCCGGCGGATCGTCGACGGCAAGGCGGTGGGCTACACCGACCAGCCGGGCGGGCCGGTCGACAACACTTTGCCCGTGATGCGCGCGGTGGAGGCGGGCGGATCCGTGCGCGCCGTGCTGCTCAATTACGCGTGCCACTGCACGACGCTGAAGGGCGGCGACAACTTCGTGCATCCCGACTGGGCCGGCGAAGCCGCGCGGCGCCTCGAGGCGGCCCATCCCGACGCGGTCGCGTTGGTGGCGATCGGCTGCGGGGCCGACGCCGATCCGCAACCGCGCGGGATGGCGGCGGTGGCGCTTCACGGCCAGACGATCGCCGACGAGGTGGCGCGGCTGTTTGCCGGAAAAATGCGGCCGCTCGGCGGCGTGACCCGGGCTGACTTCCGTCGCCTGGAAATCCCCTTCGATCACGAAGTGACCCGTGCCGAGCTGGAGGCGCGGCTGAGCCTGCCGGTGATGACCTCTTATCCGGCGCGGAAATTTCTCGCGGAGTTGGACACCGGCCGCGCGTTGCCGAAGTCGGTGCGGTATCCGGTGCAGACGTGGCGGTTCGGCGGCGACCTCGCGATGGTCTTCCTCGGCGGGGAAGTCGTCGCGGATTACGCGTTGCGCCTGCGTCGCGAGCTCGGGGCCGACCGGGTGTGGATCAACGCCTACGCCAACAGCGTGCCCTGCTACATCCCGTCGACGCGCGTGCTGGCCGAGGGCGGCTACGAGGCGGAGCGCGCGATGGATTTCTACGGCCTGCCCACGCGGCTCGCCGGCGACGTCGAGGAACGCATCGTCTCGACCGTCCGCGAGCTGCTCCGCTGAGGGCGTCCGCCCGGCGCGGTGGCGCCAAGTCAGGCCATGCCACTCGCGCGCAGGATGGTCTCGGCGGAGAGAAGTTCCTCGTCGAGGGAAAGGGAGAGCGCCTTTTCGCCGCGGATCGCGGCCGCCAGTTCGATGAAGTCGTCCTCGTAGCGACGGTAAGCAGGCAGCGGGACCTCCTGCGCGCCCTTCTTGTAGGGACCCACCGCCTCGGCGAGGTCGATGACGAGCTTTCCGGGCTCGATGGGCGACAAGGTGGCGGTTCCGCGGCTGCCGATGACCTCGAAGGAGCGGGGCGGGGAGCTGGCGGACTGGAGCGCGGTGTTGATGATCACGGCCCGCGCGCGGTCGTACTCGAGCACCGCCAGGTTGTTGTCGCGCAGCCCGTCGTCCTGAGCTCCGTGCCGGGCGAGGAAGGGTGTCACCGCCTTGGGCCTTCCGAGCAGGCGCACGGTTGCGTCGATCAGATGCGAGCCGAGCTCGAACATGGAACCGCCCGTAAACCGCCCCCATTCGCGGCGCCGGTCGGGGGCGAGGAAGTTGGCGACGAAGCCGCGGACGAGATGGATGTCCCCCAGCCAGCCGGAGCGCGCGGCCTGCTGGATCTTCAGGAAGCCCGGGTGGTAGCGCCACATGAAGCCCACCTGCACGAGGAGTTTCCGCTCCCGCGCGAGGGAAACGATTTCCTGCATGTCGGAAAGGCGCGCCACGGGAGTCTTTTCCAGGTGCAGATGCCGGCCGGCCCGGAGGGTGAGGAGGGCGTGGGCGGCATGGTCGCGGATCTCGGATTCAACGGCCACGACCTTCGCCCGCTGGAACAATTCGTCCTGCGTAACCATCCGCGCCCCGAGTCGCTCGCAGATCCCGCGGGCCGCGGGCGACGGATCGCAGACGCCGACGAATTCCCAGTCGGGTGACTTCAGCGCCAGCTCGAGTTTCGCCGGTCCGTGGGAGTAGGTGACCCCGAGGAAACCGATGGGAATTCTTGTGCGGGGAGCAGCGGTGGACGCGCGGCCGGACGGAGCGAGCGCCGCGGCGGTGGTGGCGGCGGCGAGGAAGGAGCGGCGGTTCATGCGGTGGGTGGATTCAGAGGCGGAAGAGCCGGCGCGCATTGCCCGAGAGCACCTTCGCGCGTGTCTCGGCGGGGAGGCCGAGCGAAAGAAACGGATCGAGGATTTCCCGCGGCTGCACCCAGGGGTGGTCGCTGGAGAAGAGGAGCCGGTCGGGCCCGCTGAAATCGAGGGCGAAACGCATCGCCTCCGGCAGCGGGGAGACGATGTCCATGTAGATGGAACGGACGTATTCGCTGGGGCGGCGCTTGAGGTTCTGCGGGCCGCGTTTCAGCACGTGCACCTGATGGTCGAGGCGCCCGACGATGTAGGGCAGGGTTCCCCCGAGGTGAGGGCACACCAGTTTGAGGCGGGGAAACTCGTCGAGCAGGCCTGACATCACGATGCGCGTGAGCGCGATGGTGTTGTCGAACATGTTTCCGAGCGTGCTGGTCATCTCGTACGCCTTCACGAGGTCGGTGGTGATCGGCTTGGCGGGGTGCAGGAGCACGGGGACGTCGAGCTCGACCGCGCGCGCGAACAGCGGACGGAACTCCGGCTCGTCGGGGAATTTCCCGGCCAGGTTGGTGTAGACCAGCCAGCCCTTCATCCCGAGTTGGCGCACGCAGCGGTCGAACTCCGTGAGCGCGGCCTTGATGTCCTGGGTCGGCAGCACGCAGAGCCCAAAGAAACGACCCGGGTGGCGGCGGACGAGGCCGGCGATGTAGTCGTTGGCGATCCGCGCCACCGTGAGACCGTCCTCGCCGAACCACTCGGGGCCGGGGTCGTTGATCGAAAGCGCCGTGAGGGCGATCCCGGCCGCGTCCATCACCTTGAGCTTGGCATCCACATCGGTGTAAACGGGCGGCACCTTGCGCAGCCAGTCGCCCATGCGGATGTAGCGCGTGCCGTCCCGGGTGAAGACC
Source organism: Opitutaceae bacterium (assembly GCA_046091745.1). Lineage (GTDB taxonomy): Bacteria > Verrucomicrobiota > Verrucomicrobiia > Opitutales > Opitutaceae > ER46. The sequence continues at coordinate 1,184 of JBJTCH010000382.1, read as the reverse complement.
ACCGGATCGGTTTTCCGGCGCTCCATCAGGTCGAGGAGCTCGGGCACGAAGAGATGGGATTGGCAGTCGATCCGCTCCTCGCCGCCGGCTGCGGCCGGCGCGGAGCGGGCGGACGAGGCAAGCAGGGAGGACGCGGCGGTGGCGGCGACGAACTGGCGGCGGGACAGGTCGGGCATGGTGGGAGGGGAAATCAGGTTTTGATCAGCCACGCGACGAGCGCGGCAAGGTCGGCCGCCGACATGGCTCGGTCGAAGGGGGGCATGGCGGAGGCGGGCATCGCGGTCTCCTTGATCACTTCCGCCCGGAGGAGTGTCACGACCTCGTTGTCGGGTTGGATCACGGAGAAAGCGCTCTGGCTCTCCTCCAGGATGCGTCCCGCCACGGTGCGTCCGTCGCGCAGCGTGTACGCGCGGAGGCTGAATCCCTCGACGATCTCGGCGCTCGGCTCGAGGATGGAGCGGATGATCCGCTCGACGTTTCCGCGGGCGCCCAATTGGGACAGTTCCGGGCCGAAGGCGGCGCCTTCGGCGCCGACGCGGTGGCAGGCGACGCAACCAGCGGCGTGGAAAACCGATCGCCCGCGCGAGCCGACGGCCCGCGGCAGCACGGCGACAATGTCGGCGGTGGTCAGCGGCGCGGACGGCGGCGTGAGCGTGGCCGGCGGCGGGGGTGGCGGGGGCACGACGCGGCGGTAGACGCCAGTGGAGGTTGAGCCCACCTTGCGGCCATCGACAAAAAGCGCCGCCTTCACGGTGGTCGTCTCGGTGAGGTTGATGCGCGCGCTCTCGGGGCCGGGGCTGTAGACCGGCTCGCTGCCGGCGGTGGTGAAGCGCACGACCGCTGGCTTGATGCCGGGCACGAGTTTCAGGCGCGCGCTGCCGACGAAGTCGCCCGGAGCCGGAGAAATGTCGATCAGCGGATTGCCGTCGCGTTTCGCCAGCCAGAGCCCCGCGAGGCCTGCGGTGGCGGCGTCCGAATCCGACAGCAGGGGGCGGACTTCCGGCTCGGCGAGGGATCCTTGTTCCAGCAGGGCCAGCAGCGCGGCCCGGCGGACGCCGCCGCGCGGGTCGCGCAGCTTTGCGCGAAGGCCGTCCGTCGAGGAGACCGCGGCCAAGGCATGCCAGGCGGCGTAGTAGGCGACGCGGTCGGACTCCGTTTCAGTCGCGGCGCACAGGGCATCGAGG
>JBJTCH010000381.1:0-42534 GCA_046091745.1 Opitutaceae bacterium | reverse complement strand
ACTGGACGGAGCCCGGCGCGCCGTTGCGCGCCATGGCGCTCGTCGACCGCGAAAAGCCGCGGGACTCCGCCGTCTTCCTGCGCGGTAACCCCGCCAACCGCGGCCCCGAGGCACCGCGGCGTTTCCCCGAGGTTTTGGGCGCGCCGGGCTCCGTCCAGTTCAAGGCCTCGAGTTCGCGCCGCAGAGGCGCGGTCTTGTCGTTCAGCTGGCGGCGGATCAGGGCGGCGGCCGGGTCGAATTTCAGGTTGGACGGGAAATCCTCGGCTTCCGCCCACGCCTGCGCCGCGGAGACCAGCGCCGACGAAACCTCGACGCGAACGGGCGCGGGCGCCTTGGCCTTGCCCGACTTGGCGTTCTTTTCCGCGGTGGGAAACGCAGCGGTGAAGAGGGTGTTGTAAAGACCCGCGAAGTCCGCGAGCGCGGCGGGCGGATTTTCCCGCGCGGCGAGCCACGACACGAGGGCGGCGTCCATGCCGGGCGGCGGAGAGGTCCGCCACGACGCGAGCAGATCCGCGGCGGCCGCCGCGAAGCCTTCCGCCGGCAAGGCGGTCAATGCGAACCAAGGGGCGAGCAGCGGATGCGCGCGGGCCGGTTCCGTGCGGAGAAAGGCCTGCCAGCGACGCAAAACATCAGGGTTCACCTTCCGGGTGCCGGCGAAGAGGTCGAACTTGGCGTCGGCGGGCAGGCGGTCCGCGTCGTGCGCCGCGAGGAGGTAGTCGCCGGTCTTCGCCTTCAGGCCCTCGACGAACTTCGCGACCTCGGAACGCTCGCGTTCCCGGATGCGTTCCGCGGCCTCCTCACGCTTGCGCAGAAAGTCGCGGTGCGCCGGCGAATCGACCAGCGGACCCAGCAGGGGTTTTTCGGCGGGCTCCTCCGAGGAGGCGAACACGCCGTGCAGTCCGTAATAATCCTGCATCGAGACGGGATCGAACTTGTGGTCGTGACAGCGCGCGCAGGTGACGGTCAGGCCCATCAGGCCGCGGGTGACGACGTCGATGCGGTCGTCGATGATGTCGTTCTGGTTGTTGAGAAAACGCCGGCCGAGGGTGAGGAAACCGAGCGCGGCGAGCGACGACTTGTCCTCGCCCAGTGGCAGACGGTCGGCGGCGAGCTGCTCGACGATGAAACGGTCGTAGGGCAGGTCGGCGTTGAACGCGCGGATCACGTAATCGCGGTACGTGTGCGAGAAAGCGTAGCGGCGCTCCTCGTTGCCGGCGAGGTAGCCCTTCGTGTCGGCGTAGCGCGCCACATCGAGCCAGAAGCGTCCCCAGCGCTCGCCGTAAGCCGGCGAGGCCAGCAAGCGATCCACGGCCCGCTCATAGGCCGAACGGTCCCGCGGGTAATCGCGCACAAAATCCTCGGTCTCCTCCGCCGTCGGCGGCAGGCCCGTCAGCCCATACGTCACCCGCCGCAGCAGGGTGCGGGCATCCGCCTCCGGCGCAGCGGCAAGTCCGCGCTCCGCCTGCGTCGCGCGGACGAACGCGTCGATCGGTGAAACGACCGGCTCACCCGAGGCAGGGACGGCGGGTTTTCGCACCGGCTGCAGCGCCCAGTGCCGGCGGGCGACGTCCATGTCGAGCGGGCCGGCCGGACCACCATCCCGCGGGTCCGGCGCGCCCATCCGCACCCACTCTTCCAGCACCGCGATCTTCTCCGGCGAAAGCCGGCCGCCGTCGTCGGCCGGAGGCATAAGCAGGTCGTCATTCTTGTAGCGCACGGCCTCGAGCAGCAGGCCCTTGGTCGCGTCGCCTGCGACGATCGCCGCGCCCGAGGCGCCGCCGCGCCGGAGCGCGTCGCGGGTGTCCAGCTGCAGGCCGCCCTTGGATTTCCCCTGGGCCGCGCTGTGACATTTATAGCAATGTTCCGCGAGCAACGGCCGCACTTTCGCCTCGAAAAACTCGACGTGCTCCGGCGACAACGCCGCCCGCAGGCCCGCCGCGGCAGCGAACAGGAAGGAAAAGAGGAGCGGCGTCCGCGCCTTCACGCGATGAGCTCCCGCACCACACGACCGTGCACGTCGGTCAGCCGGTAGTCCCGCCCGGCGTGGCGGAAAGTCAGCCGCTCATGGTCGAAGCCGAGCAACGCGAGGATAGTCGCGTGCAGGTCGTGCACGTGCACGGGTTTCTCGACGGCCTTGAAGCCGAACTCGTCCGTCGCGCCGTGCACCATGCCGCCGCGCACGCCGCCGCCGGCCATCCACATCGTGAAACCGTGGTGGTTATGGTCGCGCCCGTTGACCTTGCCGGCGTTGGCCCCGGCGGAAGGCAGCTCGACGACGGGAGTGCGGCCGAATTCGCCACCCCAGACCACGAGAGTGTCGGCCAGCATCCCGCGCTGCCGGAGATCCTTCAGCAGCGCGCCGATCGCCTGGTCGCTTTCGCCCGCCAGCTTGCGGTGGTTCACCTCCAGGTCGTCGTGGTTGTCCCACGGCTGCCCCTGCCCATGCCAGACCTGCACAAAGCGCACCCCGCGCTCCAGCAGACGGCGCGCGATCAGCAGCTGGCGACCCTGGCGTGTGTCGCCGTAAAGCTCGCGGATGGCGGCGGGTTCGCGGGCAATGTCGAACGCGTCGCTGGCGTCGAGCTGCATGCGGTAGGCGAGTTCGAATGACTGGATGCGCGCCTCGAGCTGCGGATCCTGCGCGCGACTTTCGGCGTGGCGGGCGTTGAGCCGGCGCAACAGGTCAAGCTGCGTGCGCTGACGGCCGGGCGACGACACGGGGCTGCGGATGTGCTCGATGAGTTTCTCCAGCTCGGTGTGCTTCGTGTCGATGTAGCTGCCCTGGTAAATCCCGGGCAGGAAGGCGCTCTGCCAATTCTGCGACTCCTGGATCGGGTAACCGCCGGGGCACATGGCGACGAAGCCGGGGAGGTTCTGGTTCTCCGAACCGAGTCCGTACGTGACCCACGATCCGAGGCTGGGTCGGGGCAATCGGGCGTCGCCGCAGTTCATCAGCATGAGCGACGGCTCGTGGTTGGGGACGTCGGCGTGCATCGAGCGGATCACCGCGATGTCATCGATGCTCTCGGCCACGCGCGGGAAAAGTTCGCTCACCTCGATCCCGCTTTGCCCATGACGGCTGAATTGGAACGGCGAGGCGAACGCCGCGCCGGTCTTGCGCTCGGTCTTGAACTCGACGGGCAGCGGCTTGCCGTGCCAGCGCGCGAGTTCCGGCTTGGGATCAAACGTGTCGACCTGAGACGGACCGCCGTTGGCGAAGATGTGGATCACGCGCTTCGCCTTGGCCGGGAAGTGCGGCGGCCGCGGCGCGAGCGGCTGGTCCAGGTTCACCGCCGCGCGTCCGTCCGACGACAGCATCGCGTAACCGAGCGCGCCCATGCCGATCCCGCACCGCTGGAGAAATTCGCGGCGGGAAAGAAAAAGGTGCTCGGGGTCGGGGCGGTGATGCGACACGGGGAAATGACGCCGGGGGAGGCGCCGCGGATTCGCACCCGCAGCGAAACGCAGCGGCCCAGCGCGGGGAAGCCCCGATTTTCAGGCGTGCGCGGGCGCGGCGGGCGAAAACGGTTACCGCAATCGGCCTGGCGCCACCACCTCCAGGCCGGCCCGCCGGGCGAGCTGGGCCTGACGGTCGTCAAAGGTCGCGAAGCGGCGGCAACGAAGGCTGAGCGCGGCCGCCACATGCACGATGTCCATGCCCCGGGCGCCGATTTCCTCAGTGGCTTCGCGACTCAGCACCTCGGTTCGCACCAGAACCTTGGACCAGTCCACCGGCGTCGCCAGCAGCACTCCGGAGGACAGATCGGCATCGATTTCCTCCAAGGCGGTGCTCCGCTGCGCCGTGGTGATCTGCCGCCGAAAGACGCAGAGCCGGATGGCGTTCCGCAGCTCGTGCCGGGCGATCGGCGTGAGAGCGAAAGGCAGGAGCCCACGGGCCGCCGTCGCCGCCGCGCCGGAGTTGGCGTCCTGCACGTAGAGCGACACCAGAAAGCTGGTGTCGGCGTAGACCGGCGGCATCAGTACCGCCCCCGGTTTTCCGCGACAATGGCCGCCATGGCGGACGCGGGGACCGCCTTCGACCCGTAATTCCGGCGTAATCGCGCGGCGAAATCGGGGCAGACCGGCTTGCCGGCGGGAATCTCCGCCGCCGGAGTGAGATTGGCCACGACCCGCCGGCGACGGGTGATCGCCACGGATTCACCCGCGTTGACCCAACCGAGGACCTTCGGGAATTCGGTGCGGAGCTGCCGGACGGTGGCGGTTTTCATGTGAATCATGATGATTCACTAATAAACCCGGTCAAGGCGCACCGGGGGACACCGCGAACCTGTCGCCGGGGCGCTCCACGTTCCCTCAACCCATCCCGATTTTCGGGCGTGCGCGGTCGCGGCGGGCGCCGCAGATTGGGCGCATGAAACCCCTGCTCCTGACCCTTGCCCTGGCCGCTTCCGTCTCGCTGGCCGGCGCCGCCGAGAACCCCAAGCCCGACGCCGACGGTTTCGTGCCGATGTTCAACGGCCGCGACCTCACCGGCTGGACTAACGTCAACTGCGCGCCCGAAACGTGGAGCGTGCGCGACGGCGTGATTTACTGCACCGGCGAGCCGATCGGAGGCCTGCGCACCGTGCGCCAGTACGAGAACTTCATCGTCGAGCTGGAGTGGCGCCACCTGAAGCGCAGCGGCAACTCCGGTTTCTTCGTCTGGGGCACGCCCATCAACGCACCCGGAGTGCCGTTTCTGCGCGGTATCGAGGTCCAGATCCTCGACCACGGCTACGCGGAGGATTTCGAGTGGAAGAACGGGAAGAAATCCGACTGGTTCACCACGCATGGCGACGTCTTCGCCATCCACGGCGCCTCGATGAAATATGTCGGCCGCACCAACGGGAAACGCAGCTTTCCCACCGAGGACCGCAGCCGCCCGGCGCCGGAGTGGAACCACTACCGCATCGTCGCCAACAACGGCTCTCTCCGCCTGCACGTCAACGGCAAGGAGGTTAGTGGCGGCGACGACGCCAATTACCGCAAGGGTTACCTCGCCCTTGAGTCGGAGGGCTCCCCGGTCGAGTTCCGCAATATCCGCATCAAGGAGCTCCCCTCCTCCGGCGCCGGTCCCGAGGTAACCGCACCGGTCGATCCGGGCTGGCGCGCCCTGTACAACGCCGTCGACCTGCGCGGCTGGCGCACGTCCGCGAAGACGGAAGCGGCCTGGACGGCCGGAGGCGGACGCATCGCGGTGAAGGCCGCGGCGGACGAAGCGGCCACGCTTTGGACGACCGCGGAATTCGGTCGCGCGGAGCTGGTCATCGATTACCAACCGCCGAAGGCCGGTCCAACTAGCACGACGGTTATCGTGCATGGCACGCCCGTGGCGCTGACCGGCGCCTCCGCGGGAAAGTTCAGCCGATTCCTCGTCACCGTCGAAGGCTCCCGCGTGCGCGTGAAGCGCGACGAGGCCCAGCCTTACGATGTCGAGGTCCGCGCCGGCGCGCCGGCGCGTGGTCCGCTGGGACTCCGCCCGGAGTCAGCCGGCGGGGCTTTCATGAATATCCACGCGAGGGATTTCTGAAAAGTAAGGAAAGCCGTTGGCGTTTCTGGCCCCGCCGCAATCGTACGTAGGGCTGGACTGCTCCGTAGGAGTTGGATTTACTCCGGCTGCTGCAATCTAGCGCTCCCGTGCGCCCTCCCCAACCCCGTTCGGAATGTCTCTCCCATGACAAAGTCTCGCTGCATTAGAGCCGTCTGGATCGTCCTTTTCGCCTGCGTCCCGGCGTTTTCCGCCCAGTACGACCAGCGTCTGGTCAACCTCTCGACCCGCGCGCAGGTCGGCACGGGTTCCAATGTGATGATCACGGGGTTCGTCGTGCAGGAGGGCGCGCCCAAGCAGGTGCTGATCCGCGCCGTGGGAGCCCGCCTTGCCACTACGCCTTTCAATATCACCGGGGCCCTCGCTGATCCCCTGCTGCAGGTCTATAACGGCAACGGCGTCCTCGTGCTCGCCAACGACAACTGGAGCGGAGACGACCTCGCCACGATGAACTCCGTCGGGGCTTTCGCCCTGACCAGTGGAAGCCGTGACGCCGCGCTCGTCGCCACCCTTTCGCCCGGAGCCTACACCGCGCAGGTCAGCGGCGTCGGCAACACCTCGGGCGTCGCCATCCTTGAGGTCTACGACGTCACGGGCTCGGCCCGGCTGATGAATCTTTCGACCCGTGCGCTCGTCGGCAGCGGCAATACCACGTTCTTCTCGGGACTTTCCGTCGCGCCGGGCGGCGGCGCCCGCCGCGTGCTGGTGCGGGCCGCCGGCCCCTCGCTCGGCGCGCTGGGCGTGGACGGCGCACTCTCCGACCCGGCCATCGCCATCCTCGACGCCGCCGGCCGGCAGATCGCGAACGGGGCCAACGACAATTGGGAAAGCGCCGGCGGCGCCGCCCTGCGCGAGGCGTTCGCCCAAGCGGGGGCATTCCCGTTCGCCGCCGGCAGCCGTGACGCCGCCCTCGTGGTCGATCTGCCGCCGGGCAATTACACCATCCAAGCCAACGGCGTGGGCGGCGCCAGCGGCGCGGCGCTCGTCGAGGTTTACGATCTCTCCCCGGAGAACCTCTCGACCGTCAGCGTGCGCGCCAGCATCGCCACAACGGATACGATTGGTCGTTCCGCGGCGGTGCTCACGTTCTCCCGCGTCGGCGTCGTCAAGGAGTCGATCACCGTCGAGTACACGATCGGCGGCACCGCCGCGGCCGGGACCGACTACGAGCCACTGGCGGGCAAGGTAACGATCCCCGCGGGCGCGACTTCCGCCACGGTCTCCCTGACCCCGAAGGCAAATCCCGCGAACACCAATAACCGCACGGCGATCGTCACCATCACGCCCAAGCCCGCCTACGGGGTCGGCGTCAACGACCAGGCGGCTCTGACGATCTTCGCCAACTCCGGCTCGCTCTATGTCTCCAATCTACGCGCCCTGCCCGGCGCATCCGCCTCGACCGCTTACGGCACCGCGACCGTGCAGCTGGCGCCCGACGAGAAATCGGCGTTCGTCAACGTCAGCTTCTCCAACCTGAGCTCCCCGCAGGTCGTCGCCCACCTCGAGATCAACGGCAGCTACGTCTTCAACCTTCCGCAGGGCCAGGTGAGCAACGCCCTGTGGACGTTCGCGCCGGTCGGCACGTTCTCGACCGCCGACCTCGTCGCCGCGCTGAAGGCCGGCCGTGTGGCGGTGAGCATCGATACCGCCAGTTTCCCGGGCGGGGAACTCGGCGGAAGTTTCGTCCGCAGTTCCGGCGCCGCCGCGTTCAACCCGCCCGCGCCCGCCCCGGCCGTCGACTTGTCCAAGGTCTCCCCCCAGGAGGCGGCGCGGTTCCTCATCCAGGCGACCTTCGGTGCGACACAGGACGACATCGTGAAGGTCGCGGCCAAGGGCTACTCGACGTGGATCAACGAGCAGATGGGCGCGGTGCCGCCTTCGTCGCATCGCACCGAGACCATGCACGACTTCAACCGCAACCAGACCAACGGCGGCACCGGCACCCGCAACGCGGTCACGCTGGCCTACCAGTACCCCGGCGGCCCGCACCGCCAGGCCGCCTGGTGGAAGATAGCCGTCGAGGGACCCGATCAGCTGCGCCAGCGCGTCGCGTTCGCACTCAGCCAGATCCTGGTGATTTCCGACACCAACGGCACCGTCGCGGCCTGGCAGGAGGGTGCTGCGGATTTCTACGACATTTTCGTGAACCACGCCTTCGGCAACTTCCGCGATGTCCTCGAGCGGGTGACCCTCAACCCGATGATGGGCATCTACCTGAGCGCGCTGCGGAGCGCCAAGGCGACCTTCGACGCCCGGGGCAACCCGACCTCCCTCCCGGACGAAAACTTCGCGCGCGAAGTGATGCAGCTTTTCACCATCGGGCTCAACGAACTCAACCCCGACGGCACCCTGCGCCTCGATCCCAACGGGCAGCCGATTCCGACGTATTCGCAGGATACGATCATGCAGATGGCGAAGGTCTTCACCGGCTGGGGCTTCGCCAGCTCCGTGGAGAACGCGACCGCCAACGTGAACCTTTTCCGCGGGACCCCTGGAAACTACGTCGACCCCATGATGCTCTGGCCGGCGTTCCACGACGACACGGCCAAGACGATTGTCGGCGGCAAAGTGCTGCCCGCGGGCCAGGGCGGCATGAAGGACCTGAAGGACGCGCTGGATGCGCTGGTCGCGCATCCGAACACGGCACCCTTCATTTCCCGCCAGCTCATCCAACGCCTCGTGACGAGCAACCCCAGCCCGGGCTACATCTACCGCGTCGCGCAGGTGTTCGCCAACAATGGTGCGGGCGTCAGGGGCGACCTCGCCGCGGTCGTGCGGGCCATCCTGCTCGACTACGAAGCGCGCTCCCCCGCGGTGGCCGCCACGGCGACGTTCGGAAAGCTGAAGGAGCCGCTGGTGATGACGACCGCCCTGCTCCGTGCGACGGGCGGCACCTCGAACGCGGGGCGCATCAACATCCCGAATCCGGAGGGTTCGCTCAGCCAGGCGGCCCTGCGCTCGCCGACGGTCTTCAACTTCTACGAGCCCAATTACGTTCTCCCGGGCGCGGTCGCCGAAGCGGGCCTGTACGCGCCCGAGTTCCAGATCCTGAACGACACCACGGCGATCACGCAGCCCAACTTCTACTACGGCTACATCTACACGACCCGCTCGACGACGGACATGGCCCAGCAGACGGTCGGGCTGAATCTGACGCCTTTCTACCCGCTGGCGCGCACACCCGCGCAGCTGGCGGAGACGATGAGCCTGCTGTTCACCTCGGGTACGATGCCCAAGGCGTCCCTCGACCGCGTCACCGCCGCCATCAACGCCCTGCCCGCCGGCAATGGCACCGCGACCGCCAACGACATCGAGCGCGTGCGCGCCGCGGTCTACCTCGTCCTCACCTCCCCGTTCGGCGCCACCCAGAAGTAAGCCCGCCATGAATCCCAAAAATCCCGCCCCGGACCCGATCCGCCGCAAGTTCCTCGGCCAATGCTGCGCCGCGGTCACGGCGACCGGCATGCTCTCCACCCTCGCCCAACTCCGCATGATGGGCGCCGTCGCCAGCGCGGGTAACGGCCCGCAGACCCCGCCCCGGGCGGGCGCGGTCAACACGGACTTCAAGGCTCTCGTCTGCGTGTTCCTCGCGGGCGGCAACGACGCCAACAACATGGTCGTGCCGTTCGACACCAACGGCTACAACGACTACGCCTCCGCCGCCGGCCGCGGGGCGATCGCGCTGCCGCGCACGCAACTGCTCGAGATCAAGCCCCGGACCTCCGACGGCCGCGGCTGGTCGCTGCACTCCAGCCTGAACTCCGACGTCGCCGGCACCAACACAACCGGAATGAAGTCGATCTTCGACGCCGGAAAGATGGCGCTCATCGGCAACGTGGGCACGCTCGCGGCGCCGACCACCAAGGCGCAATACAGCGCCCGGTCGGTTCCGCTTCCGACCCAGTTGTTTTCCCACAACGACCAGCAGGTCGAGTGGCAGAGCAGTATCGCCGACAAGCCGTTCGTGACCGGCTGGGGCGGCCGCGTGGCCGACCTCACGAACGCGTTCAACGACAACACGAGCATCTCGATGTCGATCAGCCTGAACGGGCAGAACTCGTTCCAGGTCGGCAAGCGCGTCGTGCAGTTCGCCGTGAACCCCGGCGGGGCGATCGCGCTCTCCAGCTCGGCCGGAAGCAGCACGCCAGCGGGCATCCGCACCCTCGCGCAGAACGACCTGCTCGCCGCCCGCAACGCCAACCTCTTCGAGGCCGCCTTTTCGGGTGTCACGCGCAACGCGATCGACGACAGCGCGCTGATCTCGGGCATCCTCAACGCCAACGCACCGTTCTCCACGGCCTTCCCGGGCACCGGACTCGGCCAGCAACTCCGCACGATCGCGCGCCTGATCGCCGCGTCCAAGGAGCTCGGCCTCAAGCGACAGATCTTCTTCGCGCGCATCGGCGGCTGGGACCTCCACGACGCGCAACTCGGCGCCCACTCCAACCTGTTCGCCGACGTCAGCCGCAGCGTCGCCGCGTTCTACCGCACCACGGTCGAGCTCGGCTGCGCCGACCAGGTCACGCTGTTCAGCGCCTCGGATTTCGGCCGCACGTACAACACCAACGGGGACGGCTCCGACCACGGCTGGGGCTCCAACCACTTCGTCGTGGGCGGCGCGGTCAAGGGCGGCGACATCTACGGCAGAATGGCGGACCTCACGATCCGCGGACCCGACGACGCCGGCACGCGCGGCATGTGGATTCCCACGACCAGCGTGGACGAGTACGCCGCGACGCTGGCCACCTGGTTCGGCGTCAGCGCCACGGACCTGCCAATCGTGTTCCCCAACCTCGGCCGTTTCGCCAAGCCCAACCTCGGCTTCGTTTGAAGCCTGCTCGCCGCAGGCGGTCTTGACCCTTGCCGGTCGCCGCCTCCCTTTCGCGACCATGACTCCCCGTCGCGCCGCCCTCGCTGCGCTGCTGCTGCTCGCGACCTTCGCGCTGTATTTCCTGAATCGCGGAAGCGTTTCACCTTTACCCTCTCCACCGGTCGCGGGCTCCAGGGAAGCGAATGCCCCGTCGGGCAACGCCGGAGCGGGTGATAAAAAACCGGTCAGAGGCGCGGGCGGCACCTCCCCGAACTCCGCGACCACCGAGGGAGTGGCGCCTTTCAATCCCGCGGAATTTCCCATCGCCGCACGCCTGAACGCGGCGGACTCCAACATCCAACGCGACCTGGAAATCGTGAGTCAGGTTTTCGAGGCATGGCGCACGAATTTCCCCCGCGAGGGCAACCCCGTGGGCGAGAACGCTGAGATCACCCGCGCTCTGACAGGAGCCAACCGGCTGGAGTTCGCGCTGATCCCGCCGAAACATCCCTCCATCAACTCCGCCGGGGAGCTTTGCGACCGTTGGGGCACGCCCTTTCGCTTCCACCAGATCAGCGGCGAGGAAATGGAGATTCGCAGCGCAGGGCCCGACCGCCGCTTTGCCACCGGGGACGACGCCCTCTGGATACCGGGCGCCGCCGGTTTCCAAAAAACACCTTGATTCACCGAGCGGCCGCTCACTACGTTGGACCCTTAACCAATCGGAAAACACCATGGCCAGAATCTGTGCAGTCACCGGTCGCCGCCCCGTCAAGGGCTCGATCATCAATCGCAAGGGTCAGACCAAGAAGAGCGGCGGCATCGGTACGCACGTGACGAGCATCACCAAGCGTAAGTTCCGTCCCAACCTGCAGCGCATCCGCATCAAGACCGCCAACGGCGGAACCAAGCGCGTCTGGGTTTCGGTCAAGGCCATCAAGGCCGGCTTGGTTGAGAAGGTCTGATACCTGCTTCAGATCAGCAATTTAGGCCCGCGGGTCCCCCGCGGGCTTTTTTGTCGCCGCTCGCCCGGATTCGGTGCGGCAAGGCGGCGAGATCAGATCGCCCGGAAGACAATCGAGGCGTTTTGTCCGCCGAAACCGAGATTGTTGCTCAGCACCGTCCGAACCTTGGCGGATCGGGCCTGGTTGGGAACATAGTCGAGATCACAGTCGGGATCCGACTCCTGCAGGTTGAGGGTCGGCGCGACGGAGCCGGTCTGGATGGTCTTCACGCTGATGACCGACTCGAGGCCACCCGCGGCACCAAGCAGATGTCCGGTCATCGATTTTGTCGAACTGATCGGAACGCGGCGGGCATGGTCACCGAAGACCCGCTTGATGGCGAGGGTCTCGAACTTGTCGTTGTAGGGCGTCGAAGTGCCGTGCGCGTTGATGTAGTCGATGTTCTCCGGCGCGGCCCCCGCCGAAGCCAGGGCGCGCCTCATCGCCATCGAAAGCCCTTTGCCCTCGGGGTCCGGCTGCGTGATATGGTAGGCGTCGCAAGTGGCCGCGTATCCGGCGAGCTCGCAGTAAATGCGCGCCCCGCGCGCCCGCGCGTGCTCCAGGGACTCCAGCACCAGCACGCCGGCACCCTCACCCATCACAAAGCCGTCCCGCTGCAGATCAAAGGGGCGGCTCGCGCGCGAGGGGTCGTCATTGCAGGTGCTCATGGCCTTCATCGCGCAGAAGCTCGCGTAGGCGAACGGCGTGATCGCCGCTTCACTGCCGCCCGCTATCATCACCTCCACATCGCCGCGACGGATCGCATGCGCGGCCTCACCGAGCGCGTGCGTGCCGGTCGCGCAGGCGGAAACCACGCCGAAATTGGGTCCGCGAGCGCCGATCTCGATGGCGAAAAGCCCCGAGCAAATATTTCCAATGAGCGCGGGGATGGTGAATGGGGAAACCTTCCGCGGTCCACGCTCCGCCAGTACCTTCAGCTGCGACTCGTAGGTGTACATTCCGCCGATACCTGAACCGATCATCACGCCGACGCGGTCCGCATCCTCCCGCGCCACGTCGAGACCGGCATCCACGAAGGCCTGCTTCGCCGCAACCAGACCGAAGTGCGTGTAGCGGTCGTTGCGACGCGCCTCCTTGGGATCGATGAACTGGGCCGCGTCCCAATCCGTGACCTCCGCCCCGATCTGGCTCGCGTAGGGCGAAGGATCGAAAAGCGACACGCGTTTCACGCCGGAACGCCCGGCGAGCAGGGAAGCCCAAAGGTCACCCACGTTGTGACCGAGCGAAGCAACCGCTCCTAGTCCGGTGACCACCACGCGTCGCGAATCAGGGGAACAGGTCATTTTCGAAAGGGAGCACCAGGCAGGCCCAAACAAAAAGGCGTCCCGCCAGACACTTTCCCGTCAGGGAAAATCGGCGGAACGCCCGCGGAAACCTACCGGATCAGGACTGGCCGGACTTGGCTTTGATATAGTCGATCACCTGACCGACAGTCTGGAGTTTTTCGGCGTCGGACTCGGGGATCTCACCCTTGATCTCGTCCTTGAACTCCTCCTCGAAGGCCATGATCAGCTCGACCGTGTCGAGGGAATCGGCGCCAAGGTCATCGAGGAAGGAAGCCGTCGGCGTGATCTGCTCCTCGTTCACGTTGAGCTGATTCACGATGATTTCCTTTACCCGCTGTTCGATGGTTTTTTGGTCGGCCATTGTGCAAAAATAGAGGACAGGTCCGGAGAAACCGGAGGCTTCACATGGCCATCCCACCGTCAACGTTAAAAACCTGACCGGTGATGTAGCCGGCCTCCTCGGAGCAGAGATACGCCGCCAGATTGGCGACGTCGGCCGACTCTCCGAAGCGCTTGAGGGGCACGGCCTCCAGGATGCGGGCGGAAGCCTCCGGGTTGTTGACGAACTCATTCGTCATATCGGTCTTGATGAACCCGGGCGCCACGGCGTTGACGGTGACATTCCGCGACGCGAACTCGCGGGCCAGAGTCTTGGTCAGACCGATCATACCGGCCTTGGCGGCGGAGTAATTGGCCTGCCCCGCGTTGCCCATCACGCCGCTGACGGACGCGATGTTGACGATCCGGCCCCAGCGGGCGCGGGTCATCGGGCGGCCCAGCAGCTTGGTCCAATGGAAACAGCTGGTGAGATTGGTTGAGAGATGACGTCATTCCAGTCGGCATCGCTCATCCGGAAGAGAAGTCCGTCGCGAGTGATGCCGGCGTTGTTCACCAAGATGTCGATCGCGGGAAATTCCTTCTGCAGCGACTCCGCCGCGACCGCGATGGCGGCCCCGTTCGCGACATCCACCGCCAAAGCCCTGGCCATGCCCCCGGCCGCCGTGATCCCGGCGGCCACCGCCCCGCACGAATCGGCGGATTTGGAGACGCAGATGACGGTGACCCCGTGGCGGGCCAGAACCTCCGCGATGGCCTTGCCGATGCCGCGGCCGGCGCCGGTCACGAGGGCGGTGCGATTGTTGAAGGTGAGCATGGATGGAAAGTCGGCCAAGAAGACCGGATGGAACGCGAAGGGCAAGGGCGCGTTCGGTTTCCAGCGGAAGGCTTGCAGCGTCCCGCGAATTGCCGCGCATTGGGAGGCGTGAACCAAGGCCAAGCGCTGCGCATCCAAAAATACCTCGCCGACGCCGGCGTTTGCTCGCGCCGCGGAGCCGAGGCGCTCGTGGCGCAGGGTGAAGTCTGGGTAAACGGTAAGCCGGCGGTCGCCGGGCAAAAAATCACGCCCGGAGTGGACAAGATAACGGTGTCGGGGAAACCCGTCCGCGGCGCATCGCAGCCGCGAATCACCGTCGCCGTCCATAAACCGCGCGGACTGGTTTGCTCCAACGAGGACCCCCATCACGCCGCCACCGTTTTTGACTTGCTGCCGCGCGAGCTGTCGCGACTGAGGTTTTTCTGCGCGGGCCGACTCGATCTCGACAGCGAAGGCCTCGTGATCCTGACGACCGACGGCGACCTCGCGCACCGGCTCATGCATCCCTCGAACGTGGTCGTTAAGCGCTACCATGTGGTGCTGAAGTCACCGTTCAGCGCGGGAAGGCTGCCCCAGTTGATCCGCGGTGTTGTGATCGAGGGGGACCGGCTGAAGGTCGAACGTGCCGCCCTGATCAACGCCGACGCCGGGGGAACATCCAACGATCTCGACGTCCACATGCACCACGGCCGGAAGCGGGAGATCCGGCAGCTGTTTCTGCAGTTGGGCCACGAGGTGAAACGCCTGCGCCGCTACCAGATCGGCGCCTTGCAGCTGAAGGGAATCCCGTTGCGGGCCGGCAAGGTGCTGTCCAACAAGGAAATTTCAGCGCTGTTCCTGAACCCGAGAACGCCGCACGCCCGCTACGAGGCGTATGCGATTTCCCCGGCCAAGGAGTCGGCTTCCACCGGAAAACTCCATGAAGACTAGTTTCGCCGCCCTCTTTCTCCCCGCTTTCGCCACGATCGCAACCGGGCTGGCCGCACCACTCGGCGTCACCACCGCGGTTCACTCCAAACCCGACGCGACTCTTCCCGCCATCTCCTATCTGAAGGCCGGAACGGATCCGATGCCCGCCATCGGCGTGACCACCGCCCTGCCGCCGGGCTGGATCGCCGTGGAGTTGAAGGGCCCCTTCGAGGGATTCGTCGAGAACAAGGATCTCGCCAAAAGCCTCGACGTGAAACCCGGCGCGCCGATCCGGCTCGCGCCCAAGGCCGATGCGGCGGTGCTCACACTCGCCGAGGAATCCGACCGCACCACCATCACAGGTATTCGCGGCAAATGGACGCAGATCAGCCTCGACCGGAAAATCATCGGTTACGCATTCGTCGGCGCGACGCCCACTTCCTCTGTTTCCGCTCCAGCGGCGCCGGTCCAGACGGCACCTGCGCCCGTCACACCGGGAGTCTACGGCGTGACTTCCGCCGGTCAGCCCGCTCCATCGGTCAGCCTCGGGGACGGCGGCATCAACGGACTGCCGCGCCAATACACGGGGCGTTTCGTCTCCACGCGACGGCCCTTCACCCCGCGACGGCCGTTCGATCACGCGCTCAACGACGAGGCCGGAAGGCGTTACGCCTACGTCGACGCGTCGCATCTCCTGCAACCCGAACAGCTCGAGAAGTACCTCAACCTGAACGTCGTGGTTTTTGGCACCGCGGCCGCCACCGCCGACGGGCGCGACATCGTGATCCGAATTGAATCGATTCAGCTGAAATAGCCTGCCCATGGAGATCATCGACGGAAACCGGATCGCCGCGGACATCGTCGCGGAACTTAAGGCGGAAGTGGCCGCCCTGAAGGGCCGCCGGCCCTGCCTGGCGCTTGTGCGGGTTGGAGATGACCCGGCCTCGGTTTCTTACGTGAGGAAAAAGGAGCAGACCGCGGCTGAAATCGGGGTCGATGGCCGGGTGATACTCCCGCCGATCACCACCAGCGAGGCTGAGCTTTTTTCCCTCATCGACCGACTGAACGCCGACCCCGCCGTGGATGGCATTCTGGTGCAGTCTCCGCTGCCTCCCCACATCGACGAGGTGGCGGTGTTTCGTCGGGTAGCACCGGAAAAGGACGTCGACGGCTTCCACACGCTCAACCTCGGGAAAGTCGCGCAGGAGGACCCGACGGGCTTCGTCGCCTGCACTCCCGCTGGAATCATGGAGCTGCTCGCGCGCAGCGGCGTGGACCTCAAGGGCAAGCATGTCGTCGTGCTCGGCCGCTCCTTGATCGTGGGCAAGCCGGTGGCGCTGCTTGCCCTGCAAAAACGCACCGGGGCAAACGGGACCGTAACCGTCTGCCACTCCGCCACCCGCGACTTGCCGTCTATCACCCGCCTCGCCGACGTGCTGATCGCCGCGATCGGCCGGCCGGAATTTGTCGCGGCTGACATGGTGAAACCCGGCGCCGTAGTCATCGATGTGGGCATCAACCGCGTGCCCGATTCATCGCGCAAGAGCGGCTACCGTCTGACCGGCGATGTGGCTTTCGCGGCCGTGGCACCTCTCTGCTCGCGCATCACCCCGGTGCCCGGAGGCGTCGGACCCATGACGGTCGCGATGCTGATGAAAAACACCGTCAAGGCCCGCCGACTGCGCGGCGACACCTGAGCCGGAAGATTCAAACCATGCCCAAAATCTCATTCCTCGGCGCCGGCCGTATGGCCTCGGCCATGGTCGAGGGCCTGCTGACCAAACGCGTTTGCACCGCCGCCGATCTGGTCTGCAACGACGGAGGCGACGGCACCGCGGCCGCGCTGGCCACGCGCACGGGCGCGCGAGCCGCCGGCAGTCTGACCGACTTACTCAGCACAGCCGACACCTTGGTGCTCGCGTGCAAACCACAGCAATTGGCCGGACTGGACCCCTCGCTGGCGGCGCTCGCTTCAGGAAAACTGGTGCTTTCCATTCTAGCCGGAACGCGTCTGGAGCGACTGGCGCAGGTTTTCCCCGGGGCGCGGAACATCGTGCGCGCCATGCCGAACACGCCCGGGCAGATCGGAGCCGGCATTTCCGTGTGGAGTCCGCTGCGCAACCTGACCACCGGCGACCGCGCGACGATCGAGTCCATCCTGGGCGCCTTGGGTGATTGTCTGGAGGGCCCGGAAGGTCAGCTCGACGCCGTCACGGGTGTCAGCGGCAGCGGCCCGGCCTATGTTTTCGAGTTCGCCGCGGCCCTGCGCGATGCCGGCGAGGCCGCCGGGCTGCCCCGAGAAGTCGCGTGGCGGCTGGCGCGGGAAACCCTGCTCGGTTCCGCGCGGCTGCTCGCCCGCACGGGACAGGAACCCGAAACGCTCCGGGACCAGGTCACGTCTCCCAACGGCACCACTTACGCCGGACTGCAGCGGATGAAGGCGCACGACTTCAGAGGGATAATGCGGGAGACCGTGCTCGCGGCCACCGCCCGTTCCGAGGAGCTCTCGCGGGGAAGTTAACCCTAAGCCTCACGCCACCTCGCCTCCCATGAACCATCTGGACGGAAGAATCCTCGTGACGGGCGGCGCCGGTTTCATCGGCAGCGCATTGGTGTGGGCACTGAACCAGCGCGGCCACCACGACATCCTGATCACGGACCTCCTCGGTTCCGATGAGAAGTGGCGGAACCTCGTGCCCCTGCAATTCGCCGACTACGTCGAGGCGGATGTGTTCCGCCGGGAGCTACAGCGCCATCCCGAGTCCTTCGGGAAATTCTCGGCCGCCTTCCATCTCGGAGCCTGCTCGGCGACCACGGAACGCGACGCCGGCTATCTGGCCGACAACAATTACGCGGTGACCAAGGAGCTTGCGACGTGGGCGCTGGCGCGGGACACCCGCTTCATCTACGCCTCTTCCGCCGCCACCTACGGCGACGGCTCGCTGGGCATGGACGACCGGAGCGAGGAACTGCGGCGGTTGCGTCCGCTCAACATGTACGGGTACTCGAAGCACCTTTTCGACCTGCACGCCCAGCGCGAAGGCTGGCTGAGCCGGATCGTCGGCGTGAAATATTTCAACGTCTTCGGGCCGAACGAGGACCACAAGGGCGAGATGCGGTCGCTGGTGAACAAGGCCTATCGCCAGATCGAGAGCACCGGAGCCGTCCAACTTTTCCGCAGCCATCGCCCGGAATACCGCGACGGTGAACAGATGCGGGACTTCCTCTACGTGAAGGACGCGATCGAGATGACGCTGCATTTCGCGGCGGGCGGAACCGGCTCGCAGGCCGGCGGACTTTTCAACCTCGGAAGCGGCGAGGCGAACACCTGGGTGACCCTCGCTCGTTCGATTTTCGCGGCACTTGGCCGGGAGCCGAACATCACCTTCATCGACATGCCGGAGGCGCTGCGCGGCAAATACCAGTACTACACCAAGGCGGATATCGGGAAGCTGAGGGCGAGCGGCTATGCGCGGGCGGTGACTCCGCTCGCCGACGCAGTGGGCGACTATGTCAGGAGCTATCTGGCCCGGGATCGCCGCCTCGGCGATTGATACTCAGCCGGAAAATAAAAAAGCCGCGACGGGAAGGTCGCGGCCTGCTGCGAATCCGAAGACGCCGGAATTAGGGAAGCTTTTCCAGCTCCGCGACCGTGATGGGCTGACGCGTCCCGTCCTTGCCTCGAATTTCCGAAACCTTGGCGGCGGATCCCGGCGCCTCGATTGCAGCCCATTCGTTGCGTACAAAGGTGAGCACCGCGGCGACCTTTTCGGGATTCAGGTTGTAGCCCGAACCGGGTCCCACCGCAGGCATGGCCCCGATATAGTCGACGCCCTTGACCTTGATCGGGCCCTGCAAGCCGTGAAGCAGGATGCGGATCAAGCGCTCCTCGGATCCCGCGACCCACTCCGATCCCGCGAGGGGCGGGAAAGCCGGGGGCAGGCCCATTCCGTTCGGCTGATGGCAAGCCGCGCAGACCTGGGCGTAGACGTTTTTCCCGAGAACGAGCGGATCGACCGCCGCAGCTGCGGCCTCGGCGCCCGCTTTCGGCGGATGCCCATACTCGTCGTAAACCTTGGGGTGAAAGTACCCGGAGAAGCGCCCTAGATAGGTACCGGCGAAAAGGATCACCGCGCTTAAAAGGAAGAGCAGGTTAAGCGGCAGGAGGCGGTAATTGCCCTTCTCGTCAGGCTGCTTGCCCAGGACCTTTTCGTGATCCGCCTGCAGAGAGTCATCGCTCGCACGGGAGGAGGCCTGAACCGGATTCGGATCCTTGCTCGAACTCATTTTTTCCCCTCCTGCTTGGCCGGCGCCTTCACCAACGGCTTGGCCTCCGGATAATCGTAAGTCGAATTGAGGTTCAGGAGATAGGCCACCAAGATCTGGGCGCGCTCCGTGGGAACAACCTCGTGACCGGGGGCGGGAGCGGACGCTCCGGAAAGCTTCAAAGCTCGGCTGGAGGGCTCGCCGGCGATCGCGCGCGTCTCAAAGAGGAACGGGTAGGCCGGGTGGCGATCAGAACCGGAGTGAAGCAAGCCGAGCACCGCGTCGGCGGAGGGAGCCTGAGGCTTGCGCCCGCCGAAATTCGCCAGATCTGGACCCACTCGCGCGGAGCCGATCTGCGGACGAATCTGGAAGAGATAGTCACGCGCCACGCTCTGCCGGTCGCCCCAACCACGTTCCTTGTCGGAGCCGAAATCGGGACGGCGCACCTGCTGCGTATGGCAGGAGGCGCAGCCTAGATCCGCATACACCAGCTGGCCACGGGCCGCGAGACCGGTGGGCCGGGGCGGGAAGGAGGACCCCTCGCCCTCGTCGAACCAAGGCGTCAACCCGCCCAGCTGCGCGTTGGCGCCAAGCACGATGGCCGACCACGCGACAACCGCGGAGAGGAAGAGGCCCAACAAGAAAAGCGGCCCGTTTTTCATGAGGCGGAGCCCTCCGTGTTCGAAGTGGCGCCGCAGCAGGCGCAGGCGGAGCGCAAGAAATTCACCAGGAGGAGAAGATTCGAGGCCAGCAGAACCAGCTGTGCCGCGGTGTTAACCAGCAGGTAGGTCCGTACGCCGGAAGCGAACTCACCGAAACCGATCTTCGGGTTGAGCAGCATGGATCCCTGGGAGAGCCCGGCGACCGCCAAAGCGACGATGGACAGCGCAACACCCACTTTGACACCGGCAAGGTGACCGGAGGTAAGCGATGACGAGAACCAGGAGCGCCCTGTAAGCTGCGGCAGAAGAAAGTAAATCGCGGCGAAGAAGAGCATGGAGACGACGCCGTACAGGAACAGAAGGTCGGTCGCGGAGGCGAAATGAGTAAACTGGGTCCGGAGCGCGATGCTGCGGAAGCAACCGATGAAGGCCACCAGACCAAAAATCAGGTAGGCTCCGAAGCCAAACTTCAGCGCGCCAGCCTCGGCACCCTCCGCGCCGAAGACACCGCGAAGATTAAGACCCACCACACAAAAGTGGTACAGGAGGAGTGAAAAGCCTACCACGGCCATCGTGGGAATCCACGCTGGCACTGGTCCACCGATCAGGTGACGGCCGGCGCCCCAGGTACCCGCCACCACCAGCAACCAGAAGGCGAGCGGCGCCGCCTCGTAGCTCGGAAGAACCCCGCTCTTAAGCTTGGGCAACAGGTAATAGGCGGAGGCCAACGCCAGAGGTGCGAGCCAAAGGAAAACCACCGCGTCCACGTACCAAGCAGCTCCCACCGCTTGCAGCACGCCACGCATAGGCGCCCAAAGCAGGCTGATCTGAGCGGCGGTCAGCGCCCAGGGGAACAAGACTAGTCCAGCGACTCCGTACCACTGGGAAGCGAAAGTTCCATCGCGACGGCGACCCGACCAGGCAAGTAATCCCGCGATTCCCATCGTGGCGGAGGCGAAAACCAACAGGGGCTGCACATAACGCGGAAGCTGGAGGAACGAGAACGAGGTCATGTCGCCAGAGGCGATACCCACGAGACCAGCGGCGATACCCAGATTCCAGAAAGCGTTGCCGGCCCCGAACCAGTTCATCGCCCGGAGCGGATTACCTCCCAGCCGACCCAGCGTCCAGACGGTCACCGCGATACCCGCGCCACCGGCCCAACCGTAGATGAAGGTGCTCTCGGCCAGCGCGCGCACGCGTCCGTGCGTCAGAAATTCACAACCGGCGAGGAAGGCCGGCGAATGCAGCTGGATGGCGGCGATGAGCGAAAATAAGCCGCTCAAGACCAGCCACGCGATCGCCAACCCGATGGCGGTCAGCAACGGACCTCGGGCGTGACGGTCGATCGCGTCGCCAGGCGATGGCGCGGCTTGGATCGATGGGGAAGTCATCTGGATCGTCTGAAAGGTTTTGCGGGAAGGTTTACTTCCTCGCGCCGTACTCCGCGGCGGTAAGTTCCATGGCGCGGCGAATGGGGAGTTGGACGCTGCCGGCGTTACGGTCGATCCAAGCGTAGCCGGTTGCGGCCCGCTCCTCCTTCTCGCGCGTCTCCTGGAGGGCTTTCCGACGGGCCTCGGCCGTGGCGCGCCACTCCAGATCCTTGGGCAGATTCTCCGCCGCGGCATTCACGGCCGAAACCGACACGGGTTTATAGTAAGAACGTACGAAGAAGAGAAACGACCCGAACACCACGAGCAGGATCACGATCGTGAGAAGCGACACTGGGCGAGCCGGGCTTTCAGAATGGTCACTCATGGTGGGTGAGGCTCTCGCCGATGCGGGGATCACGGATCGGAATCAGCTTCGTGGTGGGGAAGCTGCGCAGATAGGACCAGACGCACACGCCGCCGACTCCGAACACCGAGGACAGAATCCAAACCAGATTGAGCGAGAGGAGAGGCAGCGAATCGCCGTGCGAGTCCTTCAGCGCCGGCATGATGTTGTAGCACATATCCAAAAGGATGACCGCGAGGAACCAGAACGCGATGCGGCGGATGATGTGCTTGGTGACCTTGTAGCGGTAGGACAGCAGGAAGAAAAACGGGATGAAGAAATGGCCGAAAAGGATGCCGAATATTCCGATCCACTTCCACTGGTTGGACGAACCGTCATGGTTCACCTCGCGAAGGTTGTACCAGAAGGTCTCCTCCGGAACGTTGGCGTTCCAAATCAGGAAGTACTGGGAGAAAGTGACGTAGGCCCAGAAGACCGTAAAAGCCAGCATCAGCATGCCAATGCTGTGGAAGTGGTTCGTGTTGAGGATTCCCTTGTAGTCCCCGCGGTTCCAGAGCCAGACCATGATGATCACGCCGACCGCGAGCGCGCCGCGTACACAGTTCGCGAAGAACCACACTCCGAACATGGTCGAGAACCAGTGGTACTCGAGCGACTTGACCCAATAGATCGCCGCAAAAGTCAGGGTAAGTGCGCCCAGCGGGAGACCCATCGCCGCGGTGGTGCGGTTCATGTAAGTCCAGCGTAGATCACCGTCGGAATCCTGGGAGAACGAAGCTCGGCGCAAACGCGCGGAAAGCCAGATCCAGACCCCGAAGAACAAAGCGGTCATTCCCAGGAACATTCCCGGGCTGAGGAAGGCAGCCTTCTTCAGGTAGAGAGGGTCGTGGCCGACCGTGTGGCCCCCATGCATTTCATGCTCGAGGTTCAGCCACGGCCAGACGATGTCCCTTTGATAAAGGAACGACGCAAGGACCAGCGGAAGGAACAGCAGAGCCAACCACTTGAAAGCAGAAAGCCCGTGCTCGAACTGGCGGCGGATCACGGTGGACCAGGACGCGTCGAAGATGTGGTGGATCAGCACCAGCATCAGCATGCCGATCGCAATCGCGGTCCAGAACGTGACTCCAACCAGGTAGGACATCGCGACCGCACGGGCATTATGCGGAACCAGCAGGCCCGCAGCGGTGAGCGCCAACCCGGCGAGGCCGGCCTTGAGCGCCTTACCGGCAAGGTCCGGTGAGGAGGAAGCCTGAACCGGCAGCGCCGGCGAGGCGTGGGCGGCGGAAGAACTCATGGTAGGCCGAGGGTTTTCTTCGCGGTGGCGTCGGTGACATCCGCCACGGTTCCCTGCTGGGCGCGCTGAAGTGCCCGCAGGTAGGTCACCACCGCCCAACGGTCCTCCGGCGACAACTTGTCGGCGTAGGACATCATGGTATTCTTGCCGTTGGTGATCGTGTTGAAGATCTCACCATCGGGCATCGTCCGGAGACGAGGGTCATGAAAGGTAGGGGTGGCGCCCATGCCGTAGCGCTTGGTCATGCCGTTGCCGTCGCCCAAGGCACCGTGGCAAGGCGCGCAGTAGATCTGGAACCGATCCTGTCCGCGTTCCAGCAGACTAAGGTCAAGCTTGAGCGCGGCCGGCAATTTCGCGGCGAAAGAACCATCGGAGGACTTGCCAAGATGCAGATGATCGTCGTCGCGGAGCATACCGCGAGCGACCGTGCGCGCCGGAGGGGTGCGGTCGGAACGGCCGTCAGCAAAAAAGGCGCTAGCGGATTGGGGGCGATGCTTGGGTTGGACCTCCATGCCGGGGAAGGCCCAGTCGGGGAACAAGTCGATCGGCGGCGCGGTGAAAGTGGTTCCCCGGAAGCCGAGGATAGACACCACGAGCACGCAGACAAAAAGGGTGGCGAGGTAGACGTTGCGCATCGGTCAGGCCTCCAATTCGGTCACAGCCTTGCCCCCGGCCTTCTCGAGAAGCGCCTTGGTGTTGGCCAAGTTGAAGCGGGGATCACGCGACTCGATGACGATGAAGAAGGTGTCGTCCATGCCGCGGCGGATCTGATCGTACTTCAGCACCGGATGGTAATGCATCGGCAGGCCGTTAAGGACGAACATGCCGATGATGGTCGCGAAAGCGGTGAAAAGAATCGTCAGCTCGTAACCTACCGGGAACGCGAACATCGGGCTGAAGTAGGGCTTACCGCCGACGATGATCTTGTAGTCGACCGCACCGGTCCACCAGATCAGCGACATGCCGGTGCAGAATCCGGTGATGCCGCCAGCCAAGGAAATGCGGGGAACGATCGAGCGGCGCAGGCCCATGGCCTTGTCAAGGCCGTGGACCGGGAACGGCGTGATGCAGTCCCAGTTGCGGTAGCCGGCGTCACGAACCGCCTCCGCCGCATGGTAGAGCGCGGGGGCGGTGTCGAAGGTGGCGATCAGGCCGTAAGGTTGGGCGGACATCGGCGTGCGTGATCAGTGTTTCTCGTGTCCGTGGCCACCGTGGACATCCGCCTGGGGGGTGACGGCCTTCAGCTCGGCCATCGGCATCACGGGAAGGAAACGGATGAAGAGCAGGAACAGCACCGAGAAGACGCCGAAGGTGCCGAAGAAGGTGAAGATCTCCACGATGCTGGGGGAGTAATAGCCCCAGCTGGAGGGCAGGAAGTCGCGGGCGAGAGAAGTGACGATGATCACGAAGCGCTCGAACCACATGCCGACGTTCACGAAGATCGAGAGGATCCAAACGAGGGCGGTGTTCTCGCGGACGGCCTTGAACCAGAAGAACTGGGGGGTGATCACGTTGCACGAGATCATGATCCAATAGGCCCAGGCGTAGTGGCCGAACGCGCGGTTCACGAACGCGAAGCCCTCGTACGGGTTCGCGCCGTACCACGCGATGAAGAACTCCATGCCGTAGGCGTAGCCGACGATGGTTCCGGTCGCCAAAGTGATCTTACACATGCAGTCGATGTGGTACTGCGTGATCAGGTCCTCCAGCTTGTAGACCGCGCGGAGCGGCAGCATCAGCGTGAGCACCATGCCGAAGCCGGAAAAGATGGCGCCGGCGACGAAATACGGCGGGAAGATCGTGGTGTGCCAGCCGGGCAACAGCGAGACCGCGAAGTCGAACGACACGATCGTGTGCACCGAAAGCACGAGAGGCGTGGAGATGCCGGCCAGAATGAGATAGGCCATCTCGTAGTTGCTCCAATGACGGTTGGAGCCGCGCCAGCCCATCGCGAAGAGACCGTAGAGCGTGGCGCGCAACCGGTTGCCCGCGGCGAAGAAACGATCGCGGAGGACGGCCAGATCAGGGATGAGTCCCACGTACCAGAAGAGGACCGAGACCGTACCGTAGGTCGAAACCGCGAACACGTCCCACTCGAGCGGCGAACGGAAGTTCTGCCAGATCGCGTTGGAATTCGGGATCGGGAAGAGGTACCAAGCGAACCAAACGCGTCCGACGTGGAACACCGGGAAGATGGCGGCGCAGACCACAGCGAAGATAGTCATGGCCTCGGCGGCGCGGTTGATGGAGGTGCGCCACTTTTGACGCAGCAGGCACAAGATGGCCGAGATCAGCGTGCCAGCGTGGCCGATACCGATCCAGAACACGAAGTTGACGATGTCCCAGGCCCAGTTGACCGGGTTAGCGTGTCCCCAGACGCCCACACCTGTGGCGACCAGATACGTGATACCGGCCACCGTGAACGAGGCGACGAAACAGGCGACGACGAAGCAGATCCACCACCACGTGGGCGTCTTACCCTCGATGATGCCGCAGATCTTCTCGGTGATCCAGTTGAAGCTGCGGTTGTTCTCGACGAGGACGGCACGCGGGAGTTCCGCGGGCCGCACCTCCTGGAGCAGCGGGTTGGCTGCGGCGGAATGATCGGCGTGGGCCATTAGCTGAGTCCTCCCGACTTCGAGGCGTCGAAGATCGATCCGTGCGACGGGGCCTTCTTACCCGCCTTGTCGCCGCCACCGTGGCTGCCGTGGTCGTGACCATGGACCGCGGGTTCATTCTTGCGGGAATATTCCACGCGGCTGAAAGGCAGCGGCTGGAAGTCCGGCATCCGCGGATTGGGATTACGAAGCTTGCCGGAGTAGGTGGTGCGCGGACGGATGTTCAGGTAACCCAGCACCGCGTAATCCTGCTCGCGCGCCTTGGCGCGGCTGACCGCACTGTTCGGGTCGAGGATGTTGCCGAACACAATCGCGCCAGCCGGGCAGGTCTGCTCGCAGGCGACCTTGAAGGCGCCGTCCGGAACCCGGACCTCCTCGGCGGCGAGGGCCGCACCCTGACGACGCTGCATGAGCTTCGCCTTGTGCTGGATCTTCGCGTTCTGAACTCGCTGCACGCAGTAGGTGCACTTTTCCATGACACCCCGCATGCGGACGGAGACCTCGGGGTTCTTCGCCATCTTGAGGAGCTCCGGCATGCCGTACTCCGAGGCGGGACCCATGTAGAGGCTGTCCAGCGAGCGCTGGTTCCAGTCGAAGAAATTGAAGCGCCGCACCTTGTAGGGGCAATTGTTCGCGCAATAGCGGGTGCCGATGCAGCGGTTGTAGGCCATCGTGTTGATGCCTTCTTCGTCGTGCACGGTCGCGTTGACGGGGCACACGGTCTCGCACGGGGCGAGTTCGCAGTGCACGCACGTCATCGGCTGCAGGGAAACCTGCGGATCGGAGGGCAACTCCACGTTGCCCGGGCCGCCAAACGCCTCGGCGTCGATGGTCCCGCTCGAGTAGTAGCGGTCGAGTCGGATCCAGTGCATCTCGCGGCCGCGCAGGACCTGGTCCTTGCCCACGATCGGGATGTTGTTCTCGGCCTGGCAGGCGACCACACACGCGTTGCAACCGATGCACGTGTTGAGGTCGATCGACATGCCCCACTGGTTGTAGCCGTCGAACTTGGGCGTGTCGTAGAGCGAGTTACCGCGCGGAATCTTCGTCGCACGGTCCTGCGGCGACATCTTCTCACCGTATTCGCCAAGGATCGACGGGGAGTGGGACTCCATGCCGACCTTGTTCACGAAACCGGGGGTTTCCTGGTAGCTGTTGCCGTCCGGCTTGAGCGCCGGTTCAAAGTTAGCCTCGCGAACGATATCGCGGCCTTCCATCGACCAATGCTCCTGCGTGTTCGCGAGGAACATGCGCGAACCGGTGTCGGTGAGCTTGGCGCCGGAAACAAAGTGCGGCGCTGAGCTTGAGCGGAGCGCGTAGGCATTGAACCCGGCACCCTTCCCCACCCGGCCGGAAACGGTGCGGCCGTAGCCGAGCGGGAGGACCACAGTGTAGTCGGCCAGACCGGGTTGGATGTGCACCGGACCGCGGATGCGGCGGCCACCCACCGAAAGCTCAAATACCCGGGCGTTCTCCTTGCCCATCGAGAACTCGGCGGTCTCCTTGCGCGCCACCTGCAAGAGGGAACCCTTGGGGTCGATGCCCAGTTCCTTGCCCAACTTGGGGCTGACTAGGATCGCATTGTCCCAGGAAATCTTGGTGATGGGTTCGGGGCACTCCTGCAGCCAACCGTTGTTCGCGAAGCGACCATCGTCGACCTTCGCGTCGGCGACGAAACGCACCTCAAGGTTGGAAGCGCTCAGCGCCGGCAGCGGCTGGGCCGAGCCGAAAAGGCGTTGGATGCCCGCGGTGTCGTAGCGAACGTCCACCGGACGGTGAGCCGAACCGGCCAGCAAGCCATCGTGCAGGAAGCGAGCCATCGTCTTTTCCGCATTCGCACCGAGTCCGGCCAACGTGCTGACGGTGGCCGCCACTAGGGCGTACGGATCGACGCTCTGCTCACCCGCCAGACGCGCCAGCACCTCAATCTGCGTGATACCGCCGAACAACGGCTGGATCATCGGCTGGACCGGAACCACCGTACCATCTTGAGTGCGGGCGTCGCCCCACGACTCGAGGTAATGCGCCGCGGCCAGATGCGCGGTGGCAGCAGGGTTCAGAGCGGACGTCTCGTCCACATGGCTTCCGAGACGAATGACTTCGGGCACCGACTTCTGCAGACTCGCCCAATCGAGATCGGCGGGAGCATTGTAAACCGGGTTCCCTCCAAGCACGACGAGGCTCTTGACTGAGCCGGCCTTGATGGCGGTCGCCAGGCCCGCGAGGGTCGAGGCACCAGGGATAACCTCAGCTTGAACAAAGGTGACGGTCTCCCCGACCGCGCCTAGGACGGTGTTGAGGCCGTAGACGAGCGCGTGGATTTCGGCGGGAAGATGCGAGCCCGCAACCACGAGTGCCGCCCCGCGATGGGCCATGAGGTCGGCCACGCAGGCCTCGACCCACTTCCCGTCGACCTTGAGCCCCTGTGTGAACGGAGCCACGGCCGACTCCGCAGCCGGATAAGCGGCGGCAACGACTTTCGCCGTCAACGCGCGCATGTGGCTCGTGGCAACCCGCACGCGATGGTCGGCCATGCTGCCGGTCAGCGTCAGCGCGCTCTCGGCGACGTAGAGCCGGTTCATCGGGTCGTCCTTCTTGGCGACGCGGCGGCCCTTCGAGAATCCGCGGATGTTGGCGATGCTGCCGGACTCGGCCTGCAGGAAATCAGCGTCGATCGACAGGATCCGCTTCGCCTTGGCGAAGTGGTAAACAGGCTTCACCGAAGCTCCGAAAGCAGCCTGCGCCGCGGCCACGGGAGGCTCGTCCTGAACCGGCTCGTATTCGGCCCAAACCATCCGCGGCAGCTTGGCCCGGAGTTCGCGCACCAAACGCGCGCGGGTGGGCGAGGAAGACTCGTCAGCGAGAATCGCCAGCCCGGCACCTTGGGAGGCGGCGTAAGTGGAGGCGACTTTCGCCAACAGCGCGTTCGCTTCCTCCGCCTTCAGAACGGCGCCCGCCTTGGTGTGGGCCTTGGCGCGATCCGGATCGTAAAGATCCAGCACGGAAGCCTGCGCGGTCAGCGAAGCGGCACCGCCGTTCGGCTCGTAGGACGGGTTCCCTTCCACCTTCGTCGGCCGGCCCTGATGCGTCTCGGCCAGCAGCGGGATCGCCGATTTCCGGACCGGCATGGCGGTCGCGTAGTAGGAAGGCAGGCCGGGGATAACACCCTCGACCGACTTGCCGTAGGGCAAAATGAACTTTTCCGGACGCCGGCAGCCCGCCAGACCCACTCCACCCAGGGCGAACGACGCCGCCATGAGCTTCATGAAATTGCGGCGGTCGACACCGTTCAACTCCGAGGCACCCTCGGGGAACTCACGTTCCAGCTGGGCGCGGAAACCCGGGGTGTCGGCCAGTTCGTCCAAGCTCCGCCAGTAACGGGGACCGGTCAGCTCTTCGCCCGCGGCGGGGGCGGGATGTTCAAATTTGCGTTTCATCGATGGCAGCCCGAGCAGCTTTGCGGGGGCATCAGTTTCCAGTCGTGCTTGAACTTATCGGCCGCCTTCGCGCCCGCCTCGCCTTGTTCGGCGAGGCGCGTCGAGTTGAGATTGAAAACGTCGCCCGGCTTGCGGATCCGCGCGGCGGGATCGCGGTGGCACTCGAGGCAGAATCCCATGCTCAGCGGCTGGGTGTGCGTCACGGTATCCATCTCGTTCACCTTGCCGTGACACTCGACGCACGAAACGCCGCGGTTCACGTGGGCCGCGTGGTTGAAATAGGCGTAGTCGGGAGTCTGGTGGATCCAGACCCACGGCACCGGCGTGTTGTTGGCGTAGCTTTCGCGCACCGGGGCCAGCAGGGGGCTGTTGGCCTTGATGATGCTGTGGCAATTCATGCACGTCTGGGACGACGGCACGTTGGAATGCGCGGACTTATCGACGTTGGAGTGGCAATACCGGCAATCGAGACCCACCTCCTGCACGTGCTTGGCGTGGCTGAAGGGCACCGGCTGCAACGGCGCGTAGCCCACGCGGGAGTACTTGGGCGTCATGTAGTAGGTGACGCCCGCCGTGGCGATGCCGGCGAGCACCACCAGATAGACGACTATCTGCAGGGGCAGCCGGTTGGCTGATTGGGGAAACAGCTTCGACATGGGCTAAATGGGCTTCCCGAGACTCGCCTTCAGGCGCGAATCCCGTGGTCCACGCGGGAGGGAAAAGCGGACCAAAACTGTTTTCGCGGCGTAGGATGCGTCACGGGTCGGAAAATGAAAATCGCGGTCGAAGCAAGGGAGGGGGGTTTCCCTTGTAAACTCTATTTTCCGCCGCGGCCGCGCGGATGACGGGAATTAGGAAAAACGCGTGAAGAAAGCGTCTTCTCTAATCCGACGCCCGCGCACCGCATGCGCGATACCAGAGGGAAAATCAGACGAAAACCCCGTCCCGCATGGGCCGGGTAACGTCGCAGCGCTGCGCAATCTCCGGATTATGAGTCACCAAAACCACCGCCTGCCCGTTCTCCTTCGCGAGGCGCGTGAGCAGATCAAAAACGAGGTTGGAATTGCGGACGTCCAGGTTGCCGGTCGGTTCATCCGCCAGCAAAATGGTCGGCTGGTTGGCAAGCGCGCGGGCGATCGCCACCCGTTGCTGCTCGCCGCCCGAAAGCTGGGTGCCGAGGCGGTGGGTCTTGGCACCGAGCCCGACCGCATCCAGCAGGCCATGGGCGCGGTCGCGCATGGCGGCCGGGGTAAGATTCCCCAGTTTCCGCATCGGCATCATCACGTTCTCCAGCGCCGTGAACTCCAGCATCAGGAAGTGGAACTGGAACACGAACCCGATGTGCTCGCCCCGCGCGGCGGTGCGGGCGAGGTCGTCGTGGTTGGACATGACGCGTCCGTTGATCTCGATCTCTCCCCCGTCGGGTCGGTCCAGCAGGCCGAGCAGGTAGAGCAACGTGCTCTTGCCGCAGCCGGAAGGTCCCACGATCGCATACACCTGGCCGCGCCGCGCCTCGAAGGAAACCCCCTTCAGCACATGCACGCGCCCCTCCCCTTGCCCGAGGTGCCGGTGCAGATCGCGGCAACTCAAAGCGAGATCGCGGGGAATTTCGGTCGCGGCTGGCATGGTCACTGGGCGGTGCCGCGCACGATGTCGCCCGGTTCAAGGCGGGCGGCGCGACGCGCTGGAATGAGGCTGGCGATCATCACCATCACCACGGCTGTGGCGATCGCGCCCGCGTAATGGTAGATGTCCCACGTCACGATGAAGCGATCGGTCTTGAAGATGCCGTTCACGGGCAATGGCACCTGGCTCACGAGCCACGTCACCACCGCCCCGAGAATGGCGCCGGCGCCGGCGCCGATCGCGAGCACGATGCCGGCCTGCCACAGGAAAATACGGGTCACGTCCCGGCGCTCGTAGCCCATCGACCGGAGGATCGCTATATCCTTGGTCTTCTCGAGCACGATCATGGCGAGCGTGTTGAACATCGCGAGGCTGGCGATGAGCGTGAACACCGAGACCGTGATCATCGTGGAGATCCGGAGAGCCCGGAAAACCGCCAGCCAGGTTTTCTCCCGCTCCTGCCACGGCTTCACGCTGTGCCGCAGCACCTGCTCCATGCGCACGGCATCCGCGGGCGCACGGTCCGGATCATGGAGTCCGATCTGCAGGAACGTCGCCCCCGACGGCCGCTTGAGCAACGAGCGCGCCTCGGCCTGATGGAGGTAGACATTCGTTTTATCCACCTCGCGGTATCCCGTCTCGTAGATCGCGGCGACCCGCAGACGGCGCGATGAACCGCGCGTGGAGAGGACAAACGAATCGCCGACGACAAGTTGCAGCCGATCGGCCAGCACGCGGCCGACGAGCGCCCCGGTCGGCGCCTGGCGGAAATCCTCCAACTGGCCGGAGGTGATCTGCTCGGCGAGGTCCGAGACCCGCACGTGATCCTCCAGCCGAATGCCGAAAACCTGGGCGTCCTCGGTCTTGAAGGCGCTGGTCACCTGCACCCCACCCCGCACCACCGCGGAAACACCCCGAATGTTGGGAAAACCCCGCAACGCCTCGATCAAGGCCTGCGGTTCCTCGATGCCCTCGATGTACTTGACGCCTTCCCGCCGCGCGAAGTGTGAATCACCCCCGCCCGCCGCAGCCATGCTGCGCATGGTGTCCTGGAGCTTGTCCTCGATCCGGATCGCCCCGTTGATCCCGAGAATCGTCTTGGTGAAAAAGCGTTCAAACCCGCTCGTGGTGGCCTGCGTGACGATGAACAAACCCACGCCGAGGATCGTGCACGCGAGGCTCATCACCATCGCCCGCTTCTTCGCCGTGAGGAAGCGGAAGGCGATGCGGAGGTTCGGCGAAATCACGGGGGCTAAGCTCGTCCTGCGAGCGGGTCAGAAAACCACCTCGGTCCGCACGCGCTGGCCCTCGCGGAAATCCTCGAGCCGGTCGACGATCACGAGATCACCGACCTCCAGACCTTTTCGCACCTGGGCGTTGTTGAGGGACACGATCCCCAACTCCAACTTCCGCCGCTCAACGCGTCCGTCCTTCACGACGTAAACCTTGTCCGAATCGAAGATCGAACGCCGCAGCACCATCACCTGATCGGCGACCCGGTCGACGGTGATCGTGACCTCGCCGGTGCTCAGCGGCCTCAGCTGGTCGGGGTCGGCCTTCACGTCGAGGTGCACGGTGAAGCGCTGCGCGTCGTCGGCGGACGGCAGCAACTCGACCACCGTCGCGTCGAACGTCTGCGTGCCGTAGGTGAGCAGACGGATCCGCGCGGCCTGGCCGAGCTTCACACGCCCGAAGCTTTCCTCGCTGATCTTCGCCTCCACGATCCGGCGGCGAGCGAAGACCTTGGTGACCGGCTGGCCGGCGTTGATGAGCGCGCCCTCCCACGTCATCGCGCCGTCGTTGTGGATCGTGCCGTCGAACGGCGCGACCACGCGCATTTTGTCGCGCAGGAGTTCCAGGCCCTCCATCACGACCTTGAAATCCACCTCGGCCTTCTGGTCGTCGAACTCGGTCAGCTTCAGCCGCGTGACGATCCCGTCCAAGGCCCGCCGCGCCCCCTTGAGGTCGTCCTCCGAGGCATTGCCCAGCTCGAACAACCGCTTTGCCGTCGCCACGCGCTCCTCGGCCACTTTGCGCTCCGGGTTGTTTTCCAGCGCGATCTTCGCCCGCGCCTTGTCGGATTCGAATTTCCGCCGCGTCTCCGCGATCTGCCGGTCGAGTTCCGTGGTATCAAGCTGCACCAGCACGTCCCCTTTTGTGAAATGGCTGCCGGGCTTCAGGTTCGCGACCTTCACCTTGCCCGCGGCTTCGGACTTGAGCTCCTTGAAGCCGCCGTCGGCCTGCACGAGCACGCTGCCCGTGACCGCGTCGATCGCGGTGTCGCGGTTGACCGCCTTCACTTTGGCGGTGTCGCGCAGGTTGTGAACGACCGCGAAGCCCGCCGCGGCGAGCACGGCGAGAACCACCGCGATCCGGGCGAGAAGGCTGCCTTTACTTGGGTTCGCTTGCATGGCGTGTGGTGGGCTTGGACAAAAGCGGTTCCCCCGCGGTAAGCGCGATGAACTCGCCCCAGCGGCCGAGGAACTGGGCGCGGGCCTCGAGGCTGCGGCTTTCGGCCTGGAAGATCGCGGTGCCGGCGCGGGCGAGCTCGGCCTTGGGCACGTTGCCGAAACCCGCCTCGCGCGCCGCCGCCTTGCGCGCCTCGATGGCGAGCCCGTGGCGGATGCCCGTGAGCTCAACCTGCTCGGCGTCGTCGCGCAGCATGCGCTCGAGGATCTGGATGTTCTGCAGCAGCCCCTCGATCTCGGCCTGCTGCAACCGCTCCTGCGTGCGCTTCGAGGCCTGCGCCTCCCGGATGGCCGCGCGCGTCGCGAAGCCGTCGAAGATGTTCCATTGCGCGTAGACGTTCACCGTCCGCCGCTGGATGCCCTGCTGGCTCACGGTGTTGCCGTTCACGTTGGTCGAGTTCTCAAGGCTCAGCCCGGCGCCGGCGAAAAACTTCGGGTAAAGCCGCACCTTCTCCGAGCTGATTCGCAGCTGGGCATCGCGGATCCGCAGCTCGTTGATCTCGTACTCGAGCGTGCTGCGCGCGTTGTCACGTAGGACCGTGGCGGCCAGCATCCCCGCCACGTCGGCTGAGAAACGCGGCGCAGGGATGTCATCCGGCACATCCGCCTCGGCTAAAGAAGCCGGCAGCCCGGCCAGACGGGTGAAGCGCTTCCGGTTAGCCTCGAATTCCGACTCGAGCCGCGCGACCTCCAACTTTACCTCCCGCTCACGCAGGCGATCGCCTTCCAGCGCGGCGGCGGCGATCAGTCCCCGGTCGCGCTTCTCCGCCGTCACCGTCAAGTCCTCGCGCAGCACCCGCAGCGCGTCTCGCGCCGCGCGGAGCCGGGCCTTCTCCACGATCAACGCGAGGTACGCTTTGCGCACCAGCACGGCCACGTCACGCGCCGCGCGGTCCAAACTGCGTTCCGCGACCAGGCGGTTAAGGCGCGCCGACTGGCTCTGGTTTTGCAAGGCGCCCCAATGGAACAGCGGCTGGTTCACGCTGATGTTGTAGAAGAACCCGCTGTCGCGCGTCTGGGAACTCGTGTTGCTCGAGACGGCCGTCTGGTTGGTCGCGAGATTCAGGTTACCGCCTACTCCCGGCAGCCGCGCGGCGTCCGCCGAAGTCACCCGGATCTCCGCGAGGATGCGGTCGAATTCCGCCGCGATGAGTTGCGGCGATTGTTTCAGGGCCTGCTCCAGGATGGGTCGCAGCGCCGGCAGCTGATCCTCGGGCAAAGTTCCCGTTACCCCCGCGGCCGCGGCTCCGCGCATTGGCCCGCCCACCGCGGCTAAAATAGCCGCGCCGAACCCGGCCCTACGGAGAAATTGGCGAAACTTTACCATCGTGATGCCGGCGGGAGATATGAACGGCTTACCGGCGGGATTTCGAGGGTGATTGCAACCCATAAGTCTTGAGCCGGCGTGAGGCGCGCCGCCAACTTGATCGCACCTCCCGGCCCCGCGCCCGCATCCATGTCCGCACCCGCAATTTCAAGCCTCTCCGCAAAGCATTTGGAGGAGGTGCGCGCGCATTACGACGGGGCGGCGGATGAACTGCAGGCGGGCGCCCGCGCTTACCGCCGACGCCTCGCCCATTACTACAATCTGCTCATCCCCGCCGACGCCCGAGTGTTGGAAGTAGGCTGCGGCGCGGGTGATCTGCTCGCGTTGCTTCACGCGCGCGATGTCAGCGGGATTGACCTTTCGGAACGTCGAGTCGCCCGCGCCCGAAGCCGGGTGCCGCACGGACGTTTTTTCGTCATGGCGGGCGAAACGCTCGACCCGGAAGCGCTGGGCGGACCGTTCGACGTCATCATCATTTCCGACACGCTCAACCTCGCCGCCGACGTGCAGGCGATGCTCGAGCGCCTGCATGCCGTTTCGCACCCCGGAACGCGTCTCGTGCTGAACTTCCAGAACTCACTCTGGCGCCCGCTCCTTTCGCTCGCGGCGTTGATCGGCCTCAAGTCACGGCAGCCGGAGAACAGCTGGCTGGCGTCGTCGGATGTCCTCAACTTGTTGCAGCTGGCCGGCTGGCGCGCGGTCACGCGGGAGGGGCGGATTCTCGTGCCGTTCTCGGCTCTCGGCCTCGGCGCGTTAGCGAACCGCTGGCTCGCCCCGCTGCTGCAGTGGTTCTGCCTGACGGTCTTCATCACCGCCCGGCGGGACGACAGTCGCACGGCCACCCCAGCGCCCACGGTTTCCGTCATCATTCCCGCGCGCAACGAGTCGGGTAACATCGCCGCCGCCGTGGAGCGCATTCCAGCCATGGGTGAGGGCGTGGAGCTGATCTTCGTCGAGGGACACTCGCGGGACGATACCTGGGCGGAAATCCAACGCGTGGCCGCCGCGCATCCGGAGAAGCGGATCGTCTGCCTCCGGCAAACCGGCCGGGGCAAGGGCGACGCCGTGCGCGCCGGGTTCGCGGCCGCGACGGGAGACGTCCTGATGATCCTCGACGCCGACCTCACGATGCCGCCCGAGGAGCTGCCCAAGTTCCTCGACGTGATCGCGCGCGACCGCGCCGACTTCGCCAACGGCGTGCGGCTCGTTTACCCGATGGAACAGCGGGCGATGCAGTTCTTGAATCTCTGCGCGAACAAGGCGTTCGGCCTGATCTTCAGCTGGCTGCTCGGCCAGCCGGTGAAGGACACCCTCTGCGGCACGAAAGTGCTGCGCCGCGCGGACTACGAGCGCATCGCGGCGAACCGTTCCTACTTCGGGGACTTCGACCCTTTCGGCGACTTCGATCTGTTGTTCGGAGCGGCCAAACAATCCCTGCGGATCGCCGACGTGCCCATCCGCTACCGCGAGCGCACCTACGGCACCACGAACATCCAACGCTGGCGCCACGGCTGGCTGCTGCTCAGGATGGTGCTCTTCGCCGCCCGAAAGCTGAAGTTCGTCTGACCATGAAGGTTCCCATCCTCGATCTGAAGCCCGCCTGCGACGAGCTGCGCCCGGAACTCGACGCCGCCTACCGGCGGGTCATGGACTCCGGCTGGCTCCTGTTGGGCCTCGAACTCGAGGCGTTTGAGTCGGAGTACGCGGCGAGCGTGGGCACCGCGCATTGCGTGGGCGTGGCCAACGGCCTCGAGGCGATGCAGCTCGTGCTCACGGCGCTCGGGGTTGGCCCAGGCGACGAGGTCATCGTGCCTTCCCACGGCTATATCGCCACGTGGCTCGCCGTCACGCACACGGGCGCCCGCCCGGTGCCGTGCGAGCCCGACCCGCGCACGTACAACCTCGATCCCGACCGGCTGGCCGCCTGCCTGTCCCCGCGCACCCGGGCGATCCTACCGATCCATCTCTATGGCCAGACGGCGGACATGGAGCGGATCAACGCGTTTGCGGCCCAGCACCGCTTGTTTGTACTTGAGGACGCCGCGCAATCGCACGGCGCGCGCTGTCGTGGCCGCGCCGCCGGCTCGCTCGGCCACGCGGCCGGGGTGAGCTTTTACCCAAGCAAGAACCTCGGGGCGCTCGCGGACGCCGGCGCCGTGACGACGTCCGACGCGGCGTTGGCCGACAAGCTCCGCCACCTGCGCAATTACGGATCAAAAGTCCGGTACCAAAACGAATTCCTCGGGATGAACTCCCGGCTCAGCGAGCTGCAGGCGGCGTTCCTGCGCGCGAAACTCCCGCGACTGGAGGAGTGGAACGCGCGGCGCGTCGGGTTGGCGGACCGGTACCTCCAGCGGCTGCGCGGCGTCGGCGATCTTGTTCTGCCCACGGTTCCCGACTGGGCCACACCCGTCTGGCACCTTTTTGTTGTCCGGACTTCGCGGCGAGAGGAACTGCAACGATATCTCGCGGCGCGGGAAATCGGAACCCAAGTCCACTACCCGGTGCCTCCGCATCTTTCCAAGGCCTACGCGGGAGCCGGCTGGAAACGGGGCGATTTCCCGCTGGCCGAACGCCTCGCCGATGAGGTCTTGAGTCTACCGATCGGGCCTCAAGTAAATCCCGAGCAGGTCGATTTCGTCTGCGAGCACGTGCGCGGTTTCTTTGGAGCCGCATGAACGGATCGATCTTACGGCAAATCCTTTTCGACCCGCAGGAACTCCTGCCGGAGGTCTGGAGCAAACTTGCGGCGGGCCCGCTTCATACCTTCAACCCTGGCCTGGAGCGCTCGGCCGACGGCAACTGGATCCTCGCGTACCGCGTCGTCGCAGCAGATGGGAGACGCCGCATCGGGATCTGCCGGCTGGATCATGATTTCCGGATCATCCCGGGCAGCGCCTCGCCCCTGAGCGACACCCTGGTTTTTCAGCAACCCAAAACCTACCCGGCGGTGGCGCTTGAGTGGTTCGCCGATCCGCGCCTCCTCCGCCTGAAGGGCAGGCTCTTCGTCTACTGGAACTCGGGGTGGCACGAACCGCGCAACCACCAGTTTCTGCAGGAAATCGACGAGACGACCCTGCACCCGATCGGGAACGCGCGCGAGTTGGTGCTCGCGGGCACGGAGCGACGGAAACTGGAGAAAAACTGGATGCTGTTCGAGCACGCGGGCCGCGCACTGGCGGTTTACTCGGTGCAGCCGCATCGCGTGCTGGAATGCGACCTCGACGGAGCAGGGAATATTGTTTGCCGCGAAATCGCCGCGGTCGAATGGAGCCCGCAGACCTACCCAGCCTGCCACGGCGGACTGCGCGGCGGAGCGCCGCCCCGGGAGGCCGACGGCCTGCTCTGGTCATTTTGCCACACCGTGCACGACGGTCCCGACGGCTACGACTATCGCGCCGCGGTGTACGCCTTCAGATCGGAGCCGCCGTTTGCACCGGCGTTAAGCCCAATTCGACCCATCCAGCTTTGGAACGATGCTCTGCCCGCGCGGCGCCACCCGCGGCTCAATCCCGCGGTGGCGGACGTCATCTACCCCTGCGGCGCACAACGGGACGGAGCAAACTGGGTGGTCACCTGGGGACTGAACGATGAACGCTGCGCGCTCTCCGTGCTGCCGCAGGCGGCGCTCACCGCGGCGGTGGCGGCAATCGACGACCGGCCATGAACGACGTGTCGACCGCGCCGGCGAGCGCCGATGTTGACCTGCCCGTCGCGACGGAGCGAGCTTCGCGATGATGCCGGCGAACCAGCCCAGTCTCGTGCAAGCGCTGATCCTCGATCCGGCGCGGATGGTGGGCGGACTCTGGCGCCACCGGGAGCTCATCTGGCAGTTCACGCACCGGGCGATCGAGTTGCGGCACCGCGGCAGCAGGCTGGGGCTCCTGTGGGCGCTGGTGAACCCGCTGTCGATGCTGGTGCTGTACTTCTTCGTTTTTGGCCGGCTCTACGGCACGCGGTTCGGGACGCTGCCGGGCGAAACGGAGTTCGATTTCTCCCTCGCGCTGTTTCTGGGACTGAGCCTGTTCCACGTTTTCACCGAGACGCTCTCAGCCTCGCCGGCGATGATCACGGGCAATCCGAACTTCGTGAAGAAGGTGGTTTTCCCGCTGGAGATCCTGCCGGTCGCGCAGGTCGGCGCCGCTCTGTTCCACTTTCTCGCGGGACTCGCGCTGATTGTTGCCGGCGGCTTTTTCGGCAGCGCGGGGCTCGGATGGAGCCTGGCCTGGATGCCGGTGATCGTCCTGCCGCTGGCCTTGCTTTCGCTGGGAATCGGGTGGGCACTCGCCGCGATCGGCGTGTTTCTGCGGGATATCGGACAGATCACGGGCTTTGTCGCGACCGCGCTTCTCTTCGCCAGCGCCGTCATGTACCCGCCCTCCAAAATTCCCGAGGGCCTCGATTGGCTGCGCTTCAATCCCATGCTACAGATCGTGGATCTCGCACGACGGACCGTGCTCTGGCACGAGCCGATGCCATGGGCGACGCTAGGGCAGGTTTACGCGGTCGCCGCGTTCGTCTTCGCCGGAGGAGCGGTGCTCTTTTCCCTGCTGCGACGTTCCTTCGCGGAAGTCGTCTGAAGGAAGTCGTCAGTACGGGCGGCCGACCGAGATTTCGTACGGCAGCCGCACGAGGCCGTGGATGACCTCTTGCTCGGGTGTCGTCGCCACCTCTACCACGGCGGCATTGAGCACCCGGTCCCACGTGTTGTCGGAATCCCCGCCCGCTCCGCACCCGAGGTCGAGGGTGTACTGCCCCGGCTGAAGCTCGAGGCGGAACCGGATCGCAACCAGCGCGGCCCCGCCCGCCGGAAGTGATGCGATCAGCCGGCGTGCCACGCGCAGACCGGTCGCGAAGACCACCTGACCGTGGCGGTTGCGCAGCTCGCAACCGGCGCTGACGCCGTGCACCTCGCGCGACGCGCGCACCAGAAGCATCGCCTGCGCCCACTCGCCGACCCGGAACCCACCCGCCGCCGTGCCGTCGGCGTGGAGCAGCCAGGCCTTTTCGACGCGGACCCCGCCATCCCCAAGCCTCTCACAGCTCGCCAACCCGAGGGGCGCCGCGTCCGGCAGTTTCGCCGATTCCAGCGCGGATGTTTCCGTGGTGTGAGCGGGAGAGTTGCCGGCCAGGGCCGACATCGCGGTCACATACTCGCGCACACAGGCGCCCGCCTCGCCGAGGAAACGCACCTGCCCCCGATCGAGCCACATCGCGCGCCGGCACATGCTGAGCACGAACGAAAGGTCATGTGTCACCACGAGGAGCGTGACGCCGCGCTGGATAAGCTCCTGCAGGCGGCGGCTGCATTTCTGCTGAAACACGATGTCGCCCACGCTCAAAGCCTCGTCGATGATCAGGATGTCGGGCTCGACCGAGATCGCGACCGCGAACGCAACCCGCATCATCATGCCCGTGGAGTAGGTCTTCACCGGCTGCTCGAGGAAATCACCGATGTCGGCAAACGCGGCGATGGACTCGAAGCGCCGCTCCATTTCGGAACGTGAAATGCCGAGGATCGCCCCGCTGAGGAGAATGTTCTCGCGACCGGTAAACTCCGGGTTGAACCCCGATCCCAGTTCCAAGAGCGCCGTGACCCGCCCGCGCACCGCGAATTCGCCGGCGGTCGGCTGCAGCGTTCCGGCGAGAATCTGCAACAACGTGCTCTTCCCCGCCCCGTTGCGCCCGATGATCCCGAAGGCCTCGCCACGCGCGATCTCGAAGCTGACCTCATGCAAGGCCGCCGACGACCGCGCATCGGGAGCCCCGCTGCCACCGACCGCCCGCCGCAGGTGAGCCAGCAGGCCCGCCCCCGTCTGGTAGCGCTTTTCCAAACCGCGAACCGAGACCGCCGCCGCGGGCGGCGGAACGCTGGCGACGCTGGTCTCGGCGGCGGACATCACGCTTTCGGGCGAGAGAGCGGGCAATCGAGGGTTCACGCAAGGCGTAACCCGGCCGCCAGCTCAACGCCGGCCGCGGCCGAGATCATCCGCACGCTCCAAGGCCCTCCGGGCCTCGTCCTCCCGGCCGGCGACCCCGGAGAGCGACGCGGCCAGCGCCCGCCACGAAACCTCGGACGACGGGGCGATTTCCGTCGCCCGCCGCAGCGATTCAACCGCGCGGGTCCGCTCGCCGGGGATCAAAGTGAGCGTCAGGCCCAGCTGCAGCCAGACCTCGGCGTTGCCCGGAAACTCCGCCGCGACCGCCTGCAGCACGGCGCGGGATTCGTCCCATCCGCCCGGAGTGCCCCGCAAGGCGGCGCCGAGCAAAATCCTGAAATCAGCCCGCCCCCCGCGGAGCTCGACGGCGCGCCGGGCGAAGGCGAGGGCCTCGGCGGAACGCCCGCCTTCCAGCAGCAGGAGCGCGGTCTGCGCATGCGCCAGCGCATGACCGGGCGCGAGCGAGGCGCTCCGGCGGAAGTGCGCCGCGGCCTCATCGCGCGCTTCACCGGCGAGCAACGCCAAACCCAGCTGGTAATGGGTCTCGGCGTCGCCCGGCTCCAGACGCAGCGCCTCCCGCAGGTGACCAAGGCCGTGTTCCCTGCGTCCAGGATCCGCCAGCAGGACCCGCGCGAGGGACCCGTGGGCGCGATGATTCAGGGGAGCTTTGGACACCGTGTCGGTCCAGATGGACTCCTCCGAGCGGTAATCGGCGTTGCGGGCGACCGTCATCGCCGTCAGCGGCACGGAGAGCGCCGCGACGATCCAGACGGCGCCGCGCGGAAGGACGCGGAACAAGGCCGTCGCAACCCCGGCGCAAAAGACCGCGAGCGGCAGATAGACCCGGTGGTCCGCGATGGGCTGGCCCAACACCGGGACCAAGCTGGTGGTGGGGGCGAGCAGGATCAGGAAGAGGACGAACGGCAGACCGGAGAGCCGGCCGCGCCGCAGGAGCCAAATCCCGGCGACGCCGAGCGCCAGAGCCGCGAAACCCGGCCAGACCGGATAGGCCGCGAGGGCGGCCTCGGAGGTTCCGCGATCGAAAACCAGCGGGTGCGGCCAAAGCGCCAGCGAAAGATATTCGCCGAGCGCCCGCACCTGGATCACCGCCATTTCCGGCCGGAACCAACCTCCGCCCGCGACCGCGAGCCGCGAGGTCAGCGCGGTGGAGACCGCCAGTGCGGCGACCAGGATCAGCCCGGGAAGGAAAACAAGATAGTCCCGCCAACCTCCACGACGGAGCGGAGCGCCGCCCGCCGTGCGATCGAGCAGCAGGCAGACGAGCGGCACCGACACCACGGTTTCCTTGGTCATCACCCCCGCCGCGAAACTCACCGCCGCCCAAACGCGCCAGAACCACGGTCGCCGGGAATCCAGGGCCCGCCGGAAACACAGCACGGTCGCGAGATGAAAGGTCGCCATCAGCACTTCCGCGCGCTGCGAGATGTACGTCACGGCCGCCGTCGGCAGGGGATGGACGGCCCAGAGCAGCGCGCAGGCCGCGCCCACCATCGCGGGATCCGCCGGCATCCGCCGGGACGCCGCCGCGGCGCGCAGAACCCCGGTCACGACGAGAAACAGCAGGATGGAATTGAGGGCGTGCAGCGCGACGTTGGCCCACCGAAATCCGGCGGCGTCGAGCCCGCCGCAACCGGCGCTCGCGGCGAAACTCCAGTTCAGCACCGGGCGCCCCGCGGTGAAACTCCACGGTGGAGGTGTCCATGCCGCGACCGTCCACGGGCCGCCGGCCACACCGGGGTTCTCGAGGATGGAAGGAACGTCATCGAGGAGAAACGGCGCGCCGGCGGCATCGCGGTAAGCGACCGCCACGACCGCGCAG
This sequence comes from Opitutaceae bacterium, assembly GCA_046091745.1. GTDB lineage: Bacteria > Verrucomicrobiota > Verrucomicrobiia > Opitutales > Opitutaceae > ER46. The sequence goes on along the minus strand of JBJTCH010000381.1, from coordinate 586 downwards.
ATCACGACCGCCAACAACCCGGCCCGGCGCAGGGGCAGGCCGCCGTAATCCGGTCCGCCGCGCGGCCCGCTGGGATCTCCCGAACGCATGACGCGAGCAGAAGGGCGGCCGGGGTTGTTGTTGAAGCAAAAACGAAGCCCGCGCAGGTTCCGCGCCGATGGATCGTCGTCCGCTCACGACCGCCGGCCTCGCTTTCCTCGTGCTCGCCACCCTGTTCTCACCGAACTGGGTGACTTTCTGCCGGGAATTCCGCGGGGTTGGCGGCGGAACCGCCCGGCAGCAGGACGCGGTCGACCGGGCCATCCTGAGCAGCTACGCGGAGCGGGGCTACCACGTGACGAGGCAGGCGCGGGACCTCGGGTACGAGGTGGCGGACAGCAACCACAAGATCGTGCGGTGGCGGCTGCTGGTGCCGGCGGTGGCGCGGGTGCTGCGGTTGCCCGACTGGGCGACGCTCGGCCTCGCCCATCTCGGCTGCCTCGCGCTCGTCGCCGCCCTCGCCGTCCTCGGCCGCCGCCTGGCCCCCGCCGCCTCCCCGCCGGCCATCCTCGGCTTCTGCCTCACCGCGGGCGCCACCGCCCCTTTC
>JBJTCH010000380.1:0-5617 GCA_046091745.1 Opitutaceae bacterium | reverse complement strand
CGACGCCCGTTTCCCCATCGGGGACCTCGCGAAGCCCGAGTTGCGCGCGCTGGCCCGCGAAGCGGGGCTGCCGACGGCCGACAAGAAGGACAGCCAGGGCATCTGCTTCATCGGCGAGGTGAAGATGGCCGATTTCCTGCGAGCCTACGTACCCGACGCGCCCGGACCAATCGTGCGGGCCGATGATGGCCGCGTCCTCGGCGAACATCGTGGGCTGCATTTTTACACCCTCGGTCAGCGGAAGGGCATCGGCGTCCCCTCCAACACCGACCACCGCGCCTACGTGGTCGTGGGCAAACGCGCCTCCGATCGCGCGTTGCTGGTGGCTTTCGACGGCCTGACGGCGCCGGGTTTGTTTCAAACGGAAGTGCAGGTGCACGCCCTGAGCTGGCTCGCCGAGCCGATCACCACGCCGGTCCGGCTCGAGGGACGCGTTCGCTACCGCGACCCGAGAGTACCGCTGCGCTTCGAGCCCCTGCCGGGCGGCACGTCAGCGCGCGTGGTCTTCGACACACCCCAACGCGGGCTCGCCAGCGGTCAGGTCCTCGCGCTCTACGACGGCGAGCGGCTGCTGGGCGGCGCGGTCTACCACCCCAGCGAAACGTAGCCTCGATGCGTCCGCCGAAGTACCCGGCGGCATCGAGAACCGGGGGAATCTGGAAATCAGGAGCTCAGGGCCACGCTGGAACGCGGCTCGATAAGGAGGCGAGGTGGGCCCACGGAATTCACGGAAGACGCGGAAGTAATGGAGGCTCTCTGCTCCGACGATTCCGAGTTTCCTGTCGGCATAAGAGCTGGCCACGAATGACTCGCGGGATCCCACCCGAGCCCACCTCAGCCGGGCCGTACTCCTTCGCCGACGCTACGGATGACAAGTCGGGGGACGAGACGGCGGCCCATTCGGCTGGCGGTATGATTGCCAGCATCGGCCGGGGCGTGCGGACCCCGGCTACAAAAGCCCGGAAGCGGCAAAATTCGGGTGCCTTCGTGTCCATTCGTGGCTACCACCCCTCGCGCAGCAAATCGCTGCCACGTTTCGCATCTCACGACGGTTTTACCCGCTTCCGCATTTTCCGTGCCTTCCGTGGGCCACCCCACCTCGTTTCGTGCCTTTCGTGCGTTTCGTGGTGCCTCTCTCGGTCCTCCGCGTTTCCGGGGCGCAGTCTGCTCCTCCACCCTAGACTTGCCGCACGCCGGCACTGTCACGTTTGCCTTTTCCACCGCGCCCCGTCTCCTACCGGCACCCCGATCCACTCCATGAAGAATTCCCCGTTCACCGTTTCGCTCCTTGGAATCGCCTTCGCCGCGTCGGCGCTCGCCGCCGATTGGCCGCAATGGCGCGGCCCCGACCGCAACGACCACTCGCCCGACAAGTCGATCCTCGCGCCTTGGCCGGCCGGCGGGCCCAAGCAAAACTGGGTCTTCAAGGAGGCCGGCCTCGGCTACTCCGGGTTCTCGATCGTCGCCGGACGCCTCTACACGATGGGCGCGATGGACGACGGCGAGCACGTGGTCTGCGTCGACGTCGCGACCGGCAAGAAACTCTGGTCCGCCCGCATCGACGACCGGGTTTACGAGAACAACTGGGGCAACGGCCCGCGCTGCACGCCAACCGTGGCCGGCGAGAACATCTTCGCGGTCTCGGGCAACGGCCGCCTCGTCTCGCTCGAGCTGAACGGCGGCAAGCTCGTCTGGAGCGTCGACTTCGTGAAGGACCTCGGCGGCAAGATCCAGAGCTGGGGCTTCACCGAGTCGGTGCTGGTCGACGGCGACCGCGTGGTCTGCACCCCGGGCGGTTCCAAGGGCACGCTCGCCGCGCTCGACCGCCGCACCGGCAAGGTCCTTTGGCGCTCGAAGGGCGTCGAGGACGTCGCGCAGTACTCCTCCCCCCTCGTCGTCACCCACGGCGGCCAGCGTCAGTACGTGCAGCTCGTCACCAAGCGCCTCTTCGGCGTGAAGGCCGAGACCGGCGAACTCATCTGGCAGACCGACTTCCCCGGCCGCACCGCCGTCATCCCCACGCCGATTCATCAGGACGGTCTCGTGTACGTGACCGCCGGATACAACGCCGGCAGCCGACAGTTCAAACTGGGCGGCGCCGAGCCCGCGATGACCCACGAGAGCAACAAGATGGTGAACCACCACGGCGGCGTGATCCTCGTCGACGGCAAGCTCTACGGGCATTCCGACCGCGGCGGCTGGACCTGCCAGGACTGGAAGACCGGCGAGGCCCTCTGGCAGGACCGTTCGCTCGGCAAGGGCGCGTGCACCTACGTCGCCGGCCACCTCGTGTGCATCGAGGAGCAGAAGGGCACCGTCGTCCTCATCGAGGCCTCCCCGGCCGGCTGGAAGGAAAAGGGTCGCTTCACGCTTTCCCCGCAGACCGAGAAACGGAAACCGCAGGGCAAGATCTGGGTCCACCCGGTGGTGCTCGACGGCCGCCTCTACCTGCGCGACCAGGAGTTGATCCTCTGCTACGACGTCAAGGGCTGATCCCGCCCGCCTCGTCCCGCATCCGCGCCCAGAGCGCGGCGACCTCGGCGCGGTCCGTCAGAAGACCGCCGATGGAAATCCGCGCCATCCAGCGTCCGTCGAGTTTCGCGGGCGTGAGGTAGGCCGAGCCGGAGGCGTTGATCCGCTCCACCCACTCCAGCGTGTGGGCGTCAAGCGCCTCGCCTTGCCGGCCGGCCGGTTCGTGGCGCACGCAAACGGTCTGCAGGGGAACCGGCGCGACCACCCGCCAACCGTCCGCCGCCGCGGTCTTCACCTCCGACTCCAGCCAACGGGCGTTGGCCAGATCACGCCGCAGGCGCGCGGCGAGACCCGCAACGCCTTGCTCGCGGATCAGGAACCACAATTTCAGCGCCCGGAAGCGCCGCCCGAGCGGGATGCCCCAGTCGCGGTAATTGCGCACCTCGCCGTCGACGTTGCTCCGCAGGTAGCTGGGGCTCGTGTTCATCACCCGCACGAGGAGCTCAGGGTCGCGGACGTAATAAACCGAACAATCGAAGACGGCGCCGAGCCACTTGTGCGCGTTCAGCACGATCGAGTCCGCGCCCTCGACTCCCTCCCACATCCAGCGGCACTCCGGCAGGATCATCGCCGAGCCCGCCATCGCGGCGTCGACATGCAGCCAGATGCCTTCACGACGCGCGATCGCCGCGATCGCCGCGACCGGGTCCAGCGCGGTCGAGGCCGTCGTGCCGGTCGTCGCCACGATCGCGGCCGGCACCACCCCGCGCGCGCGGTCCTCCGCGATCGCCGCCGCGAGTGCCGACGGATCCAGCGCGTGCGAAGCATCGGTCGCCACCGCCCTCAGATTGGCACGTCCGAAGCCGGCGAGCAGCGCGGCCTTCTCCACCGAACTGTGGGCCTGCGCCGAGTAATACACCGCCAGCGGCGCCGCCGTCCCCTGCAGGCCGCCGCGCGCCGAGGCGAACCCGTTCGCCTTCTCCCGGGCGCACAGCAACGCGACCAGCGAAGAGGTCGACGCGGTGTCCTGGATCACACCGCTCCAGCCGTCCGAGAGGCCGACCATGCGCCGCAACCAACCGGTCACCACTTCCTCCAACTCGGTGAGCGCCGGGCCCGATTGCCACGCGAGGCCGATCACGCCGAGACCCGAGCTCAGCTGGTCGCCCAGCACCGAGGACAGTTCGGCGTTGGCCGGGAAATAGCCGAAGAACGACGGATGCTGCCAATGCGTCAGACCGGGCAAAATCACCTCGCGCACATCGCGCAGCACGTCGTCGAACGCCTCCGGCTTCTCCGGCGGGAAGACCGGCAGGCGTTGCTTGATCTCGCCCGGGCGCACCGGCGGCCGCACCGGGCGCGCCGCAATGCCCGCACGGTAATCCGCGATAAGGTCCACCAACTCATGACCGCGCCGGCGGAATTCCTCGGGGGTCATGGCGGCGCGAACGAATCACTACCGCAGCCCGCTGGCTCGCCGCACCCGGGCGAGCACACCGTCGGCCACCGCCCGCGCGCGCTCGGCGCCGTCGCGCAGCACCGCGTTGACGTGGTCGAGGTTGGCCGCGAGCTCCGCGCGCCGCGCGCGCGCCGCGCTGAAGGTGTTCCAGTAATGCTCGAACAACGCCTTCTTCAGGTCCCCGTAACCCAGCCCGCCGGCGCGCAGGCGATCCTCGAAATCCCGCGCCACGTCGGCCGGAGCGAAGAGCCGCAGCAGCTGGATCGCCAGGTTGCGGTCCGCGTCGGGCTTGGGCTCCGCCGGCGGACGCGAGTCCATGACGATGCCCATGATGCGCTTCCGCAGGACCTTCTCGTCGCCGAAGATGTCGATCGTGTTCCCGTAGCTCTTGCTCATCTTCTGGCCGTCGAGCCCTGGCACCACCGCGAGGTCGTCGCGGATCTCGGCCTCGGGCACGACGAGCGTCTCGCCGTAGGTGAGGTTGAACTTGATCGCGATGTCGCGGGTCATCTCCAGGTGCTGCTTCTGGTCGCGCCCCACCGGCACGCGGTTCGTGTCGTAGAGCAGAATGTCGGCCGCCATCAGCACCGGGTAGGCGAACAGCCCGAAATTGGGCGAGATGCCCTTGGCGGTCTTGTCCTTGTAGCTGTGCGCGCGCTCCAGCAGCCCCATCGGCGTGAGGGTGCCGAGGATCCATGCGAGCTCGGCAACCTCGGGCACGTCGCTCTGCCGCCAGAGCACGCTGCGGGCCGGGTCGAGCCCGCAGGCCAGCCAGTCCAGCGCCACCCCGAGGGTGTTGCGCCGCCGCTCCTCCGGATCGAGGAGCGAGGTCATCGAGTGGTAATCCGCGATGAAGTAGAGGCACTCGCCGCGGGTCTGCGCCTCGATCGCCGGGCGCATCGCGCCGAAGTAATTGCCGATGTGGAGCGTGCCCGAAGGTTGGATGCCGGTGAGGGTGCGCATGCGTTGGGGGGCCAAAAGAACGTCTCGGGCTTCGGAGAACCAGCCCGTTTTCAGTCCCGCCGCGGGATCAGGCGGATGTCCGCGCGCGCGTGCGCGATCGTCGCCGCCGGCAACACGCCCGCGAACGCCATCGCGGGCATCACCAGGGCGCGTTTCCCGAGCACCGCGCCGGGATTGAGGACCGCGTTGCAACCCACCTCCGCACCGTCGCCGAGGATCGCGCCGAGCTTCTGGAGTCCGGTGTCGTAAGCGGCTTCGGGCGTCCGGATAACCACGTTGCGTTGATCGAGCCGGAGATTGGAACAAACGGCCCCGGCGCCGAGGTGGGCGCGATTGCCCAGCACCGAATCGCCCACGTAGCTGAGATGCGGCACCTGCACGCCGTCGAGCATCAGGCAGTGCTTGAACTCGCTCGCGTGGCCGAACACGCAGCCCTCGCCCGCAATCACCCCGCCGCGCAGGAACGCGCCGGGGCGGATGTCACACCCCGCGCCGAGCCACATCGGCCCGATCAGCGTCGCCTGATGCGGCAACCGCACGCCCTCTCCCAGCCAAACCCTTCCTTCGACATGCACGCCACGCGGCAGTTCACACCGCGACGGCTCCGGCAATTCGGCAAGCGCGGCGTCGATCGCCGCCATCCATGCCCACGGCGGCGCCTCGGGACGGAAAAACCCCGCGAACCGCGCCAGCGACGACGGCAGCGAGAAATAATCAGACGCC
>JBJTCH010000379.1:0-3836 GCA_046091745.1 Opitutaceae bacterium | reverse complement strand
TCCCTCACCTCGTACGTTTTCCGCGGCGACGCCGGGCCATCCCATGCGGTGGCCGACTCACGGCACCGGCTCATCCGCTACGCCGACGGCTTCGAGGAGCTCTACGACCTGGTGAACGATCCCCACGAGTTCACCAACCGCGCGGCCGACCCCGCCTTGGCCGACGTGAAAGCGCGGCTCGCCCTTTCCCTGCCCGCGCAGTCCGCGGCGAGCGTCGGCGCCCCCGCGCAATCTTCCTACAACCTGCGAAAGACCCCGGGAAAGAAGGCCAAGTCAGCCAAGTGATTGGCCTGTCAGGCGACGGATCGGGGTTCCCCGCGCTCGGAATCAGGGTTGCCCCGAGGGTGGAAAACCCTCATCGATTTTCCAAGTCGTCCGGCCGCAGCCGGCGTCGGCTGACAGTAACACAAGCATTAACTACCCTATGAACCGTACCCGCTCGTATCCGTCCTCGGGTGTGGCGCAGGCCTTCCGGTCCTGCCTCCACGCCCTTTTCACCGGGCTTCTCGCCCTCGCCCTGATCGTCGTCCTGCCGCAACCGGCGACGGCCCAGAGCAACACCGCCGGCGCACTCGTCGGCAAAGCCAAGGCCGGCTCGCTGGTCACCGCCGAACAGGTTGGCACCGGCGCCAAGCGCTCGGTGGCGGCCGAGTCCGACGGCTCCTTCCGCATCGGCACCCTGCCGACCGGCACCTACAAGATCACTTACACGGACGCCTCGGGTAAGTCCCGCACCGAGCAGGCCGACGTCGCCCTCGGCGCCAGCACCGAGGTTGGTGGCGATGTCGTGCGGATCGACAAGTACGTCGTCTCCGCCGGTTCCATCAACCCGGTCGACTTCCGCAGCACGGAAGCCGTCACCGTTTTGAATGAGAAGCAGATCGCGATCCTCCCGGTCGCCCGCGACCCGCAGGCGATCGCGCTGCTCGCCCCCGGCACCGCCCAAGGCGTGAGCGCCTTCGGCAACCTCGTGTCGTTCGGCGGTGCCTCCGTCGCCGAAAACGCCTACTTCGTGAACGGTTTTAACATCAGCAATTTCCGCAACGGTCTCGATCCCGCCTCGGTGCCCTTCGAGCTCTACAGCGACTTCGAGATCAAGACCGGCGCCTACTCCGCCGAGTTCGGCCGTTCCACCGGCGGCGTGATCAACACCACCACCAAGAGCGGCTCCAACGACTACAAGGCCGGCGCCAACTTCTACTACTCGCCCAACACCGGCCGCTGGAACTCCCCCGACGTCTGGTACGTCAACGACGCCGGCGTGACCACGCCGTACATCTACAACAAGCGCGACTTCTCCGACTCCTGGCAGTCCAACGTCTACGCCAGCGGCCCGCTCTGGAAGAACCGCGTGTTCTTCTACGGCCTCTACCAGCTCCGCGACACCAAGCGCGAGGACGTCACCAGCGAGGGCACGCGTTTCTCCAGGTCCTCCTCCAAGGATCCGTTCTGGGGCGCCAAGATCGACATCATCCCGTTCGACGGCCACCGCCTCGAGTACACCGGCTTCCGCGACGAGCGCCGCAGCACCGGCGAAAGTTTGGACTACAAGATGGCCACCGGCGCCATCAGCGGCACCCCGTCCACTTCGTACGCCGACCGCGGCGGCTCGACCCACATTGGACGCTACACCGGCACGTTCTTCGAGAAGCTCACGCTCTCCGCGATGTACGGCACCAGCACCCAGAACCGTACCAGCTCGGGTACCGATGACGCTCTGCCGTTCATCTATGACGGCCGCTCCGGCAGCCTCGTCTACGTGCAGGGCAACCCCAGCCTCCAGGTCTCCACGGCCAGCGACAAGCGCAAGGCCATGCGCGTCGACGCCGAGTTCCCCTTCACGCTGCTCGGCTCGCATCGCGTCCGCGCCGGTGTCGACCGCGAGGACAACCTCTCCAAGGACAACACCCGGTACTCCGGCGACCTCTACTACCGCTACTACGCGATCCCGGCCAGCCGCACCATCAACGGCGCGGCCGTTCCCGCCGGCGCCACCGCCGCGGTGCGCACCCGCATCTACCGCAACGGCGGCTCGTTCCAGGTGAAGTCCAACGCGTGGTACGCCGAGGACAACTGGACCACGATGAACAATCGCCTCGTCATGCGCGTCGGCGTCCGCGGCGAATCCTTCGAGAACCTCGACGCCCAGGACAAGATGTTCATCAAGGTCACCAACCAGCTCGCCCCGCGCCTCGGCGCCTCGTTCGACCTCGACGGCGAGCAGAAGACCAAGCTCTTCGCCAACTGGGGCCGCTACCACCTGCCGGTCGCGTCCAACACCAACGTCCGCCTCGCCGGCGGCGAGTTCTTCACCGAGAAGTACAACGTCCTCACCTCGGTCGACGCCAACGGCAAGAACCCCGTCCTCGGCGCGCAGATCGGCAACCTGACCACCTACTCCGACGGCTCCGTGCACGACCGCCGCGAGATCGTCGACATGGACATCCGCCCGATGTACCAGGACGAGCTCGCCCTCGGTATCCAGCGTGCGGTGACGAAGAAGCTCTCCGTCGGCGCCCGCTACGTGAACCGCATGCTCGACGGCACCGCGATGGACGACCTCATCGTCGACCACGCGCTCACCGCCTGGGCCAAGGCGAACGGCTTCCCGAAGTTCGACGCCACCGGCGCCCACGCCTACGTGCTCGCCAACCCCGGCAAGCCCATCCGGATGTACTGGGACTTCAACGAGAACGGTAAGCTCGACTCGAACGAGCAGGCCGTCCTCACGCCGCAGCAGCTGCAGTACCCGTCTGCCACGCGCAAGTACCACGCGGTCGAGCTCTTCGCCGAGCGCATGTGGGACGGCCAGTGGTCCGGCCAGATCTCGTACACCTGGGCCCACTCCTATGGCAATTACGAGGGCTGGGTGCTCTCCGACAACGGCCAGGCCGACGCCGGCATCACGCAGATGTTCGACTCGCCGCTCCTCACCCGGAACACCAACGGCAACCTGCCCAACGATCGCCGCCACCAGATCAAGGCCTTCGGCGCCTACGCCCTCACCAAGGAAATCACGCTCGGCGTGAACCAGGCCGTCTCCTCGGGCCGCCCGAAGAACAAGATCGGCACCGCGATCGACGCCATCGCCGGCAACTACGGCTCGTCCTACCTGCTGGCTCCCCGCGGCTCGCTCGGCACCACCGACTCGATCTGGAAGACGGACCTCGCCCTCACCTACCGCCCGAAGTGGTCCAAGGCGCGCAGCCTGACCTTCCAGCTGGATGTGTTCAACGTGTTCAACAACCTCGGCGTCACCGAGGTATTCGAGAACGCCGAGAACGCCGCTGGCGGTGTCGAGCGCAAATACGGCCTGCCCACCGCGTGGCAGCCGCCTCGCTCCACCCGCCTCGCGGTCGGAATCGAGTTCTGATCCGACCCCGCATCCAAGGTCCGCTGCGACCCCCGCCACCCGGCGGGGGTCTTTTTTTGCCCGCGCGGTCCAAACGGGACGCGGCGGGTTCCCGCGGACGACGGATCAATTCGCGTCGGCGGAACCGGCGCCACTCATCGGCACCGGCCGGCCGTCAGCCAGCGCATCCGGCGGATGGATGATCACCTGATCGGACGCGGAAACCCCGCCCAGCACTTCGAGCGTCGAACCAAAATCGCGGCCGAGGGTGACCGACCGCACGGCGACAGCGCCGTTGGCGCCGACGACGCCCACCTGGGGACCGGCGGAACGGTAAAGTAGCGTCGTGGCCGGAAGCGTGAGCGCCGCATCGACGCGGGCCTGCTTGAACCGCACCTGCCCGAAGCTGCCCGCGAGGATCTCCCCGCCCGCATTGCCGACCTCCAGCTCCGTCAGCAACGTGCGCGACGCCGGGTCGATGGCA
>JBJTCH010000378.1:0-4522 GCA_046091745.1 Opitutaceae bacterium | reverse complement strand
CGTCAACACGCAGCTCGCCACGGCGAAGTTCAAGGACACCTACGAAGTGCGCGTCGACGCCGACAGCGAGGGCTCGTTCCGCGCGGAGACGGATCTCAACCGCGTCATCGTCCCCCGCAGACTCGCGGTGCGCTTCGCCGTCGTGCGCGACGACCGGAGGTTTTACCAGGAACCCGCCTTCGACGACGACCACCGGCAGTACGGCGCTTTCACCTATCGCCCGTGGGCGGGCGCGACGGTGCGGGGCTCGGTGGAAAGCGGCGGCCGCCGTGCCAACCGGCCCAACACGATTCCGCCGGCCAGCACCATCGCGAGCTGGCTGACCAACCAGCCCCTGATGGTCCAGCGGATGCGCGCGGTCATCGCCGCCACGCCCGGGGCCAATCTTTCGGTACCCGACGCCTATCCCCTGATCTACAGCCCGATCGCCCAGTCGTGGCGCCCCGCCGGCACCACCAACGCCTACCTGACGACTGAGAGCATTCCGAACGACATGAAGCTCGCGATCCTGCGCAACGCCGTCGTCTACCACGACAACAGCGCCACGAATCCGCGGGTGCTCTTCCATCCGAACATGTCGCGCCAGATCGCGGCCGTTTATCTGCCGGGCTCGGTCAACCCGGGCGGCGCGGTGGGCGGCGGCGGCGCGATCGAGTCCAACATCACGGCCATCGCCAACCCGCTCCTCGCCATGAATCCCGACGGCGTGGGTGCGGCGCCCGCCTACAACTACCTCGTGCCGGAGCAGCCGTGGCGCACCAACCCGGTGCAGATCCCGGTATCGCTCACCAACCTTGCGATGTTCGATTTCACCCGCCGGATGCTCTCCGGTGACGCGGCCTTCCAGCACGACAAGTGGACCCACCACCATGTCGTCTTCGAGCAGACGATTCTCGACGGCCGCGCGGGCCTTGAGCTTGCCTACGACCATCAATCCTACCGGCGCAGCGCCTACGTCCCGTTCCAGAATTTTTCCGGCATCTTCGTGGATTTGATGCAGGACTATCTCGGCCAGCCTAACCCCAATCTCGGCCGGCCGTTCCTGATGGACCGCGTCGGCCTGGGAACCCTGAAGGACGAGCGCGAATCCTTCCGCGCCACGGCCTTCGCCAAGTTCGATCCCAAGCGGCGGTGGTCCGGCTCACGTGTCGCTGGTTGGCTGGGCCGCCACACGCTCACCGCCATCGGCAGCTCGTACGACCAGAGGCAGGAGTCGGCGAGCTGGGGTCAGTATTACCAGAACACGAACGGGGGCTTTGTTTTCAGCGCCTCCGATCCCCTCGGTTCCAGCCGCCGCAAGGTGAACAACATCGTCTACCTGGGCGAATCGGTGCTCGGCGCGAGGTCGGAGAGCGAGGTCCGGCTCACCCCGCTCACCTCCCAGAAACTCTGGGACCCGGGCCGCACCATCGCCCTGCGCACGTTCAACCCGACCACCGCGGCCTACGAGACCCTCAATCTCCAGACCGGCGCGGAAATGGAGGACCTGTCGCGCAACACCCAGAACGTCGGCACCGTTGCCGCGACGTGGAACGCGTCGTTTCTGCGCAACCACCTGATCGGACTCTACGGCTGGCGGCAGGATTCCGTGGTCTCGGAGATCCGCCAGGCATTGCCCGGTCCGAACCTCCTCGCGGATCGCGCCTCGATCACCACCCCCGCCGCATTGCTGAACCGCATCGACGACCAATTCCGCACCAAGTCGTGGTCCGTGGTCGGAAAATGGCCCGACCGCTGGTTGCCGCTACCGCTGGCGGGCAAGGTGAACGCCTACTACGGCGAGTCGGAAAACTTCAGCCTCGGGGCCACCGCCAACGACATCTACGGCGCGCAACTCCCCTCGCCTTCCGGTCGCACGAAGGAGTGTGGCCTCACCTTCAACCTCCTCGAATCGAAGTTCGTCGTCCGCCTCAACCGCTATGAGTGCGCGGTCGCCAACGGCGGCACCAACACGAAGTACTCCACCCTGGTGAACCAGGGCATCCTCAAGCCGCTCGAGTTCCTCATCGAGGCCCAGCGGCTCGGCAACCAGGGCGCCGCCACTCCCAACTACGCGCTGGCGATGGACGCCCTGGGGCGGCTGAACGCGATCATCCCCGCGCGCACGCGGACTTCCGCCAGCCTGGACGCGCCCGCTTCGGGCGGGGATTACGCCCGCACCGACATCCCGAATCTCGGCGACACCCAGGACATCTTGGGCCGCGGCACCGAGGTTGAGCTCACCTGGAATCCGAACGACAACTGGCGCGTCGCCCTGAACGTCGCGAACCAGGAAACCGTCGTCGACAATTACGGCCCGCGCCTCGCGGAGCTCTGGTCCAAGGTTCAGCCGATCCTCGGCTCGGGTGGCCTCATCGGGCACCTGCGCTATTTCAACGACGCCGCCACGGTTCCGCCGAATTTCATCAGCCACCCGGCGCCGGTTCCGGGCGACGGCCAGATGACGGTCGCGCAGTGGATCGAGACCAACGTGCTGTCGTCCTACCGGAACCAGAAGAAACAGGAAGGCCGCGTCTCCACCGAACAGCGCGCCTGGCGGGTCAACCTCGTGACCCATTACAGCTTCACGCGCGGCGTTCTGAAAGGCTTCGGGATGGGCACCGCCGTGCGCTGGCAGGACGGCGCGGTGATCGGCTACCCGACCGAATTGGTGGGCGACACCCTGGTGGCTGACATCAAGCGCCCCCATATCGCCCCGGCGATCACCACCATCGTCGCGTGGCTGCGCTACAAGCGCCGCCTGTTCCGCGACCGGATCGATTGGACGCTCGAGCTGCGCGTGCAGAATCTGAACCACACGGCGCAGGACCTCATCCCGGTGCGCTCCGAGCTCACCACCGCTTACCGCGTGGCCCAGTACCGCGTTGGCCCGCCCCGCGTCTGGTCGCTAGGAAACTCGTTCAAATTCTGACCCGCCGCCGGCCCCAAGGCGGCAGGCGGCGAGAGGTGAGGCCTTTGGCGTGGCATCGATGACCGCACGCCCGGCATCAACCCACGCGGGACGAATCCCTTCCACCACGAGGGGCGCCCCGAAGGCGATAACCCGTTTCACCGAACCTTGCGTCTGATAGACGGTCCCGCTCGTGTCGCCCTCCTCCCCGCAACCTCTGGTTTGACCGCACTCCCTCCGGAAACGGTCGCTGCCCGCGGTTTACCGCCCGCACGGTGAGCGTCGGACCAAAATCATGCCGCTCGCCCAGAATGATCCCCACCTCCGAGGCAACCTCTCGGAAGCGGAGGAGCGTTTTGATCGCTTGCGGAGGCGGCTGGGCTGGTACCTCGCGCCGGCGGTGCTGGTGACACTCTGGTTTCTGCCGATCCCGGGCCTTTCCGAGCCGGCGAGGCACCTTTTCGCCATCGTCGGGATGGCACTGACCCTCTGGATCACCGAGGCGATTCCGCTGGCAGCGACCGCGTTGCTCGCCCCTTCGCTGTGTGTGGCCGCCGGCCTCGGGTCTGCCCGGGAAGTCTTCCGACCCTTTTCCGATCCGGTCGTTTTTCTCTTCATCGGAAGTTTCCTGATGGGCGAGGCTATGCTGAAACACGGGCTGAACCGGCGTTTCGCGTTTGGTCTGCTGACTTTGCCCTGGGTCACCAAAAGCCCGGGTCGCCTGTATGCGGCGTTCGCGGGCATCACCGCGGTGATTTCCATGTGGGTGTCCAACGCGGCCGCCACGGCGATGATGCTCCCCATTGCGTTGTCGATCCTGGCCGAACTCGGCCTCCGGCAAGGCGCGGCCAATTTCCGCGCCACCCCTTATGCGGCCGGATTGATGCTGATCACCGCCTTCGCCGCCTCGGTGGGTGGCATGGCCACGCCCATAGGCACCCCACCCAATCTCATCGGCATAGGGGCCGTCGAGCGGCTGCTTGGGTACAAGATCACCTTCTTCGAGTGGATGCGGCTCGGTCTTCCGGTGGCGGCGGTGTTGACGGTCTTCCTCGTCTGGCGGTTCCGGCGTCAATGCCCCTTCCCCAGCCTTTCCCTGGCCGAAAACCGCCTCCTGTTGGAAAAAGAGCGGGCGAAACTCGGCCCCTGGACCCGGGGCCAACGGAATGTCGTGGGCGTGTTCATCGGCGCCGTCGCATTCTGGATGCTTCCCGGACTGATCGCCGGATTGACCGAACGTGGCGCGGCGGACCCGGTCTTTCTCTGGATCAATGCCCGTGCGCCGGAGAGCATCATCGGCCTGCTGGCCGCTTCCCTGCTCTTTATCCTGCCGGCGGACACGAAACGGGAGTCTTTCACGCTCGAGTGGCGCGATGCCGCCGGCATCGACTGGGGCACCATCCTGCTTTTCGCGGGCGGCATGTGCCTCGGCGAACTGATGTTCTCCACCGGACTCGCCCACTGGATCGGTGCGGGACTCGCCACCATCTTCCAAAGCCATTCGGTCGTGGGACTGACCCTGCTCTTCACCGCGATCGGGATCGTCGTCAGCGAGACCACCACCAACACCGCTTCGGCCACGATGGTGGTGCCGATCGCGATCGCGGTGGCGCAGGCGGCGGGGGGCGACCC